>NZ_JAWJYL010000003.1:0-425180 GCF_046566945.1 Cobetia sp. SIMBA_158 | reverse complement strand
GAATGAACTGATGGCAAAGCACAATGAAGCACCACCCTCAATTCAATAGGGTGTTGCACTCAGAGCCTGCATCCGCCGAGTGAAAAAGGCGAAACAGGTTGGTATCTTTGGGCCGGCGATTTTAGCGATGCGGATGATTTTTTCAAGCCGGTTCACCTTGAGCATATCGATAATTTTTTCCCAGAAGTAAAAAGCTATTTAGGGCTTGGCGCTGGGTACAAATTTATTATAGATAATGAGGGGTATGAAGATGTTTGGTATGAAGGGTGTAGTTGACGTTTCACCAAGCCAAGCCTTGGCAGCTAGCTGATAAGGTGTCCTTCGGTGTGCATTAAGCAGCCATACTCACGATGCTCTGGGCAGTCGCGAGACCACCACGCTACCGGGTGGCAAGCTGATCAGCTGGTTGTGCTACGGCTATGATGCCTTGGGCCGCCTGCGTCAGGCTGTCTCGCCGCTGCGCGAAGAGCACTTCGCGTTTGATCCGGCGGGTAATCTGGTCGAATCGGATCGCCAGGGGAGTGATGCCAGTGATGGTACGCAAGCGACCCGCTGGACGCAGGAGCGCCCGCGTGATGGTCTGGATCACACGCCTGAATCGCGAGTACGTGTCGATTTTCCCAATGCGCCCAAGCTCTCTTCCGCGATGGGCAACCTGCTCAAGCGCTATGCTGGCACGCACTATCACTACGACACCTACGGCAATCTGACACGCCGCATCGAGCCCAATGGTCAGACATGGCATTATCAGTACGATGCCGAGCACCGCATGGTCGAGGCCAGCCGTTACGCTCAGGCGCCAGCAGCAGGGGATGACACAGCCCCTCTGACTCACGCGCGCTATGCCTACGACGGCTTATCGTTTCTAAATACTTCCAGCATTAACTACACAACGAAATGTATACGTAATCGGAGTGTCATTATCTGTAATCTGTGCTGGCGCATGATAACGCTCCATTGTTAAACTGCCACCCCAGCCATCGCCATGCGGCAACCCTCTCACCACTTTTTCTTTCCCTTCGTCTGGTCCTCTGGGGTTTTTTTGTGGAGAGTTATTGTAATAATCATGCAAATACCAATCTGATACCCATTCGTAACCATTGTCGCTCATTTGGTATAAACCTAGTGAGTTGGGTGCATATATATCGACAGGATAAGGTGCAAGATTACTAAAATCTCCAGCTTGGGTTGCGGCCCTTACTTCTTCATTTGTAGGAATGCTCTTTCCTTTTTCTAAAGTACCAGTACTAGTGCCATAAGGGATAAATTCACCACCGGATCGTGCTGCATACTCCCATTGTGCTTCTGTTGGTAAAGTAAAGGGCAATGATGTGTGCTCAGCTAGCCAACTACAATACTCTTTGGCTTGATGCCAGTCTACTCCAGCGGGTACATTATCCTGACGGAACTGCATTTCGAACTCGCTAGTATTATTGATCTTATCTTTGCCCGTAGCTTGGGTATAAATATCATAGTCTGCGTATGTCACCTTAGTGGGTGACATATAAAACGTATCTAGTGTGACCTTGTGCAACGGCTTGTTATCTTGTTCAGCGCTATAAGGTAACCCTTTGTTGCTACCTGTCAGGTTGGGATCGATGGGACCAAAATCTCCCATCTGAAAGCTGCCCCCTTCAACGCGAACAAGAGCATCTTTCATTTGTTGAATAAATGTATCGATTGCTTGCTGATTGCCCTCATCAGCACTGCTATCGTGGCAAGAACTCATGCCTAGGGCAGATAGGGCCGTCAGAACGACTGCGTATTTCATAACAACTCCATAATGTCTGTCCCTTCATTATGCCATGCGCATTCGTTCCCGTGTTGTCGCTTGGACGATAATACTTTCTTCATTGGAATTCACTGTGATCCCGGCAGTGCCCTGTACTCAATGTCTCCAGCTATAATAGCGATACTCTCTATGGGGGGGGAGATGCTTTGCTGGAACAGACTGACAATATGCCACTCATGGCGAACTTACACTCTGTCTTGTGCCCCATGATCGAATACGGCAATCAATCGCTGTTGAGTATTGAAAAGGGAATCCAGGGAACAGGAGCAAGTGCTATCCATGGGAAGTGAAGCTTCCACCAGATACGACAATGCCCGGTCATAGGACCGGGCATTGTCGTATCTGGCGGAAATCGCGCACGGGAAATCGCCTAATGGTGCGCGATGTTCCGTGCGGCCGGAGGGGACTGTCGCTTGCGCTTGGCGGTGATCGTCAAGGCCTCTTCCTCGGTAAGGTCGTCGATGATCGTGTCGAGAGAGGCATTGCCTGCCGGGGGCAGGGGCGCGTGATCACCCCGCGGGGCAAGCGTCGGCACTGTCTGGAAGGCGAGGGGTCTTTCCAGTGCCATGATGCTGCCACTGCGCGTCGGGGTGCACTGCTCATTGACCAGGGTGAAGCCGTGGCGCTGGTAGAGTGCCAATGCCGGGCTGTCGGAGAAGACTCTCAGGCGCAGCGCGCGCGGGCAGGGCTGAGCGCCCGGGGAAAGCTCGGAGGCGCGGTCTTTCATCAGCGACTGGCCGTACTCCTGTTGCGTTGCCAGCTGGATCAACCAGTTCAGGCAGGCGGAGCCGACGCCACGGCCTTGCCAATGTGGCACCAGTTGCAGGTCGCGCAGATACAGGATGTCCGGCAGGGCCTTGAGGCTGATGAAGCCGACCCATTCGCCATTGATACGTATCGCGTAGTTCTCGTTGTCCCGCCAGCGCTCGCTGAACAACTCCTCGTCCCAGCTCATGCCATGCCGTTTGTAGGTCGCGAGCATGTTGCCGCAGCACAGTCGCCGAGCCGCGGCGCTCAGATAGCTGCTGCAAGCCGAATCGCTGATAGGGGTAATGCTGAGATCATCCATGATCCTGTCGCTTATTGTTGAGGGTAGGGGCACAGATGCGCGGACTGATGACCATTCGTCCAGAATAGCGGACCAGTCGGTTAGCGCATACTAATGTAATTTGCCATCTATCATCGGATGTTGGGTTGCTGCTGACAAGTGAATGCCTGTCCAGTACTTGTCCAGCCCCTCTCAAGTGTCTCTCAAGTACCAGTACAGCTTTGCCCAGTCGTAGAAGGTGGGTCGAGAGTTGCCAAAACGTAATAGTTACACTATAACATTGCGTTTTTCTTCGCTCGGCGCCTGTTGCGCGTCGGCATCCATGCTCTTGCTCGGGACGCGCGATATCGATGGTCAAATTGCTCTCAAGGCTTCGGTGGCAATACCGAACCTTCCTTCACGATCGCAGGCAGCTGGCCGTCGCCAGCGTCGCGCTGAGCCTGGCCATGGTGCAGCCCAGCCATGCGCAAGATGCCTCAGCGGCGCAAGCGTCGGCGGCTGACACACGACGTCTGGAGATCGTGGCACCCTTCGACATCAAGGGGGCGGACCCGCTGCTCAGCGGCATTCTTTTCCAGCGCATGCAGATCGTCGAGACACTGGTCGAGGTGGATGCCAAGGGAGAGCTGCAGCCGGGATTGGCGAGCGATTGGGAGGTCTTGGATGACGGCCTGGAGTGGCGCTTCACGCTCCGCTCCGGCGTGCAGTTCCATGATGGCAGCCAGCTGGATGCCGAGGTGGCGCGTCAGGTGCTCGAGATCGCACGTGCCAGGCCGGGCTTGCTGAAGTCGGTACCGGTCGAGCGGATCGTTGCCGAAGATGCCCAGACGCTGGTGATTGCCCTCAGCGAGCCCTTCGCCGCATTGCCCGCATATCTGGCCGATTATCGCCAGCAGATACTGGCGCCGGCAGCCTTCGATGAGACGGGCACCGCCCAGCAGGTCATCGGCACTGGCCCCTATCGCATGCTGCGCATGACGCCACCCTTGAGCCTGGAAGTCACCGCCTTCGAGGACTACTGGGGCCCACAGCCCGAGGTGCGCCAGGCGCGCTATCAGGCGGTGAGCCGCGCCGAGGGCAGGGCATTGATCGCCGAGAGCGGAGATGCCGACTTCACCTATGGGCTGGATCCCGCCAGTCGCCAGCGTCTCTCCCAGTCGCCGCGTGTGACTCTGGCGGCGGCCGCGACGCCGCGCACGATGCTGTTGAAGGTCAACGCCAATCATCCGGCCTTTCAGGACCCCGCTGTACGGCGTGCATTGAGTCTGGCGATCGATCGCACCGCCATCGCTAAGGTCGTGCTGCGCTATCCGCGTGGCGCCAGCCAACTGTTCCCGCCGATGGTGGAAGGCTGGCATGACCCCGAGCTGCCCGAGCTGCATCAGGATGTCGCCGAGGCGCGTGCGCTACTGGACGCCGCAGGTTGGACCGTCGGCGAGGAGGGTGTCCGCCACAAGGATGGCCAGCGCCTCGCGATCAGCCTGATCACCTTCTCGGACCGTCCGGAGCTGCCGCTGGTCGCCACGGTGCTGGAGCGCCAGTTCCACGCCATCGGCATCCAGACGCGTCTGGATATCACCAACTTCTCGGCGATTCCGGCCGGCCACCACGACGGCAGTCTCGACATGGCGCTGTTCGCGCGCAATCTGGCCATGGTGCCGGACCCCATCGGCAACGTGCTGAGCGATTACGCGGGAACCCCCAAGGCCCCCGGTGGCGACTGGGGCGCGATGGGCTGGTTCGATGCGGACTTCACCGCCGAGCTTGAGCGCATGGCACGCGAGGGCTATGGGCCCACGCCCGCAGGGCAGGACCCGCGCGCCCAGGCCAGCGGCGTGATCCAGCGGGCGCTGCCCGTGATCCCCATCGCCTGGTACTACCAGAACCTGGCGATCTCCAATCGACTGCAAAGCGCTCAGGTAGACCCCTGGGAGCGTAGTTTCGGCCTTTCAGAATTGCGGTGGGCACCATGAATCTCCCTTCACGTCTGTTGCAGCTATTGATGGTGGTGCTGATGGTCGGCGGCGCCAGCTATCTGATGATGCAGAGTCTGCCCGGCGATGCCGCCTGGCGTATCGCGGCCGGCCGCTATGGCTATGATGCGCTGGATGCGGCCGCTGCGGCCTCGGTACGCGCCGAACTGGGCCTCGAGGCACAGGGCGGCTTGCACTTCCTTTACTGGCTGGGCGATATCCTGCGCCTGGAGCTTGGCACCTCGCTGATTTCCGGTGAATCGGTGTGGGTGGAGATTCGTCATCAGCTGGGCAACTCCCTGTCGCTCGCCGGCGCGGCGCTGGGCATCTCGCTGCTGATCGGCCCGCCGCTGGGGCTGCTGGCCGGTCTGCGTGCCGGTGGCTGGCTGGACCGAAGCCTGCTGGCCGTCTGCAGTCTGCTGCGTGCCACGCCGCAGTTTTTGCTGGCGCTGGTGCTGATCCTACTGATCTCGGTGGAGATGGGCCTGCTGCCGGCCGCCGGTCACGGTGAGCCGCAGCACTTCATTCTGCCGGCGATGACGCTGGCGCTCGGTCTGGCAGCGGTATCGGCACGCCTGGCACGCGATGCCATGGCCGCCGTCACCCAGACGGCCTTTCATGATTTCGCGCGCTGGAAGGGCCTCAGCAACGCCCAGACCTTCTGGCGTCACGGCCTGCGCCATGTGGCCTTGCCGCTGGTGACCTACCTGGGGCTGCAGTTCGTGACCCTGGTGGAGGGTGTGGTGGTGATCGAGAGCATCTTCGGCTGGCCGGGCATCGGCCATGCGCTGGTGCACGCCATCTTCTCGCGCGATGTGCCGATGGTGCAGGGCACCGCCCTGGTGCTGGGCGTCGGCTTTGTCTTGATCAATCTGCTGGTCGATCTGCTGGGTCGCCAACTGGACCCACGGGGTGTGAAATGAATCAGGTGGTGGAAGGGCTTGCGCCGCAGCGCGTGGAAGCCGTGCGTCGTCCACGTCTCGACTGGCCGTTGCGCCGGGTTATCGGCGCCGCGATGGTCGCCAGTCTGGTGCTGCTGGCCTTGCTGGGCAATCTGGTGATACCGGGAGACCCGCTGGAGCAGCATCTCTATCGTGCGCTGCAGGGCGCGGATGCCGTCGGTGTCTCTGACGCCGGCGAGGTGATCACCAGCGCCCCGCTGGGCTATGACCACCTTGGGCGCTCCCTGTATCACCGCCTGGTGGCGGCGCTTGGGCTGTCGCTTTCCATTGCCGCGGGGGCGGTGATTCTGGCCGCGTTTTCAGGCATCTCGCTGGGCCTGCTGGCCGCGGGACGCGGTGGCTGGGCCGAGCGCCTGTTGAGCCTGGTGGCAGACAGCCTGCTGGCATTGCCGGGGCTGCTGCTGGTGCTGATGGTCAGCGTCATTCTGCCGTCGACGCCGCTGGCATTGTGGTTGGGTCTGTCGCTGGTGCTGTGGGTGGAATTCTTCCGCCTGGCCCGCGCTACCGGTCGCAGCGTGCTGGCGAGTCCCGGCGTCGAGGCCAGCCGTCTGCTGGGCTTCGGGGCCTGGTACCGGTTTCGTCATCACCTGTGGCCGGAAATGGCGCCCGTGATGATGACGGCGATGGCCTTCGGCATGGCCAATGCCCTGATGGCGATTGCCGCGCTGGGCTTCGTGCACGTCGGCATTCCGGAGCCCACGCCGGAGCTGGGCACGATGATGGTCGAGCTGTTGCCGTATTGGCGTGAAGCGCCATTCGCGCTGCTGACGCCGGTGTTGGTCACCTTCCTGCTGTTGCTTGGGCTGTTGCTGATGTCCGGTAGCAAGGCCAGAACGTCAACCGCCGCGGACACCCTCGAAGGAGCGCGCCCATGAATGTCGCGACAATGACTACGCCTGCCTCTTACACGCGGCATGGGGCAACGGCGGATGATGTGGTACTGAGTGCCGAGGATGTGAGCGTGCGGGTCCGGGGCGCGCAGACGGCGCTGCTGGAGCCTGTCTCGCTTGCGCTCAAGGCTGGGGAGCCGCTGGTGGTGATCGGTGAGACGGGGTCCGGCAAGAGTCTGCTGGCTCAGGCACTGCTGGGCACGCTGCCCCCGGAGCTTGTGGCCTCCGGCAGCCTGTGGCTCGACGGCGAGCAATATCCTCTGCACACGCCAGAGAATCGTCGCCCGCTCTGGGGTCGCCGCCTAGCGGTATTGCCCCAGGAGCCTTGGCTGGCGCTGGACCCGCTGATGAAGGTGATTCGTCAGGTCGGTGAGGCATATCGACTGGTCGCGGGGCGTTCGGCGCAAGCCTCCCACGCGGCCGCGCGCAGTGATCTGGAGCAGTTGGGTGTCGCCGCGGCCAGCGAGCAGTTGCCGGGCAAGCTGTCCGGTGGCATGGCGCAACGTGTGGCCTTTGCCGCTGCCCGCGCCGGCGGCGCGCCGCTGTTGATCGCCGACGAGCCGACCAAGGGGCTGGACGCCGCCCGCGTCAGCGAGATCGGCGAGCTGCTGCTCAAGTCACTGGCCGAGACACCGCGTGCCGGCTTGATGGTCATCACCCATGACATGGCGTTGGCGCACCAAATCGGTGGCCGCCTGATGGTAGTACGCAGGGGGCAGGTGATCGAGCAGGGCGCGACGCGTGACGTGCTGGCCGCGCCGACACATGTCTATACCCGACGCCTGGTGAATGCCGCGCCGCAGGCCTGGCCGGAGGCCGCCTTCAAGCCGGCAGCCGACAGTGTGAGCGGTGATGGCAAGGCGGCAGGCGAGACCATCATCCACGCCGAGAATCTGACCATCGCGCGCGGGGACACCACACTGCTGCGTGACGTGGAACTCAGCGTGAAGGGCGGTGAGATCATCGGCGTTCAGGGCGCTTCAGGCTGTGGCAAGTCATCGCTGGGCGATGCGCTGCTCGGCCTGTTGGCACCGCATTCAGGGCGCGTGGTCCAGCATGCCGTACGCCTGGAATATCAGAAGCTCTATCAGGACCCCGTGGCGACCTTCCCGCCACGCCGGACACTGGGGCGCCTGTTGAAGGATCTCAGCGCACATCATCGTCTCGATGACAGCCAGCTGCCGCAGCTGATGGAACAACTGCGCCTGGCGCCGGGATTGCTTTCGCGTCTGCCGGGACAGGTCTCGGGTGGCGAGCTGCAGCGTTTCGCGCTGTTGCGTCTGATGCTGATCAAGCCGCGCTTCGTGTTCGCCGATGAGCCAACCTCGCGTCTTGATCCGCTGGTTCAGCAGGAGGTGATCGCCTGCATGGTGAAGATGGTACGCGAGCAGGGCACGGCGCTGGTGCTGGTCAGTCATGATGCGGCACTGCTGCGCAAGGTCGCGGATCGCGTGCTGGTAGTAGAGGAAGGTCGCTTGAAGGCGTGTCAGGAAATCTGATCGCTCACCAGGCCCGCACGGCGGCGCCAGAGGACCGCAAGGCATCATCGCAACAGCAAGAATTGCACCAGAAAGACGACGCTTGATACGACAACGCCCGGCCGAGACTCATGCGAGTGTCGGCCGGGCGTTGTCGTTTGGTGTCCGCGAGGGATGTTCTGGCGTCGGGGCCCGAGTGCTGGCCGCTCTTCTGTCGTCAGGTCGATCGCTGACGATTCAGCCGCCCAGCAGGGCCGGATTGGCTTGCCAGACGGACCAGGTCAGCGCACTGGCCAGCGTTACCCACGCCAGATAGGGCAGCATCAACAGCCCGGCCAGGCGACTGATACGCCAGAAGGCGATCAGGGTGACGGCGATCAGCGCCCACAGCACCAGCACGTCGATGAACGCCGCCTGACCGAGATGCCAGGCGAAGAACAGCCAGCTCCACAGGCCGTTGACGACCAGTTGCACCACGAACAGCCCAAGCGCCAGACGATGGCGCCAACGGAAGCCATTGCTGGCATGCAAGCCATCGCGCGCGACACGCCAGGCGGCGAGCGCCATCATCACGAACAGCGCCGTCCACACCGGCCCGAAGGCGCCCGCCGGCGGGGCCCAGGCCGGTTGGGTGAGGCTTGCATAGAAGGTCTTGGCGTCAACCGAGGCCAGTGCGCCGATGGCGGCAGTGAGGAAGCTCAGCCCGAACCACACCACCATCTGGGTGGTGGAGCGCGCAGCGGAGGGTGAGGAAGACGCGGAACGTGGCGATGTCATCTGGCGGTCTCCTGTCTCGAAAAGCGTGATAGAGAAAGACACGATATCCCACGCTGCGTCCTGATTCACCGTCCCGTTCTTCCTGAAAGGGCACCTGAACGGTTCAGCTGAGAGTTACGTCTGCACGGTTCAGCTGAACGGAACATCTGAACGGCTCAGCTGCAGTCGGCGGGGACATCCTCAATCCGGCACCGGCCCATCGAAGACTTCCTTGCTGCGACCGGTCAGCGTCGTGCCCACCGAGGCGGCGATGACCAGACCGATGGCGAGCCACTGGAAGATGCCCAGCGTCTGACCGAGGAACAACAGGCCGGAGAGCGCCCCGAAGGCGGGTTCCAGACTCATCAGGGTGCCGAAGGTGTGGGTCGGCAGGCGCGGCAAGGCCACCATCTCGAGGGTGTAGGGCAGCGCGGTCGAGAGCACCGCGACGGCCAGTGCCAACGGCAGGATATCCACGGAAAACATGGCGCTGCCGGCCTCCATCAGGCCGACGGGCGCGACGACCACTGCCGCGATCGTGATGCCCAGCGCCGCGCTCTGGGTGCCATTGCCTGCGCCGGCCTTCTGGCCGAACAGGATATACAGCGCCCAGCAGAGGCCAGCGCCGAGGGCGAAGGCGGCACCGACGGGGTCGATCGGCGCGGCGGTGTCCTCACCCAGCAACAGCAGCAGTACCAGCCCGGTGATCGCCAGTGCCACCCAGCCAAGATCGATCCAGCGGCGCGAACTCAGCAGCGCCACGGCCAGCGGGCCGGTGAATTCCAGTGCCACGGCGATGCCCAGCGGTACCGTCTTGAGGGCCTGGTAGAACAGCAGGTTCATCACGCCCAGCGCCACGCCGTAGATGCTGATGGACTTCCAGGCCTTGCGCGTCACCGGCTTGCGCCACGGGCGCAGAATGGCCAGCAGCAGAATCGAGGCGATGATCAGACGAATCGCCGTCGCGCCCGCCGCGCCGATCATCGGGAACAGGGAAGTGGCCAGCGAAGCACCGCTCTGGATCGAGCACATGGCGACCAGCAGCATGGCGACGGGCCACAGACGAGAAGAGGAGGCGGCGACGGCAACGGACATTGAAGTCTCCTTGAGCGATCCAGTGGATGACGGGCATGGTCAGTCAAGAACACATGCGGCATGATTCAGGGACATTGAGGTAGCAAGGGAAGGGAGCTTGAGGCCAGTAGGATGCCGGCTTCCCTCATCGTCAGCGGGATTGTACGGATGCGCACTATATTGCACAACAGTAAAGATCGACCCGATGTTCTGGTCCATGTCGCGGCCAATGTTCGCCGTCTGCGTCTGGCCGCCGAGCTGAGCCAGCAGGCACTCGCGGATCAGGCCGAGATCAGCCGCCGCATGCTGGTGAACATCGAGAAGGGCGACGTCAATGTCAGCCTGGGCACGCTCGACAAGCTCGCCGAGGCGCTAGGGGTGCTCTTCTACGCGCTGGTGCAGCCTCCGGAAAGCGAAGACTCGGCACGCATCAATGAGGTGGCGTGGGTCGGGCAGGCGCCCGAAAGCCGCGCCGTGCTGCTGGCCAGCAAACCGGCGACCCAGGAAGTCGAGTTATGGGACTGGACCCTCGCCCCCGGCGAGCACTATGACTCCGCGCCCGATGATGCCGGCTGGCACGAGATGCTGGTGGTCACGCAAGGCGAGCTGACCCTCACGCTGGAACACGAGGAAATCGTCATTTACGCCGGGGATTTCCATGTCTATCCCAGTGATCAGGCCTACCGCTACCACAACACGGGCACCGGGATGCTGCGTTTCATTCGCAATGTGCTGCACTGATGGTGATTAAGGTTCAAGGTCTTCAAGTGGTTAGCACGAACTCAATCCCGCATGGCCTGTCCCATTGTCATGATGTTTCATTTCAAGGAGCCATGCATGGCGAAGGTACGTATCACGCAACAGGGCACGATCCATTGTTTTCCGGCCGGCTTGAAGGATGAGGAGGGCAAGCTGGTGAACGCGGAAATTTCCGCCGTGGCCTATGACGGTGAGCGTCTGTTGATGGCGAGTGACAAGCCGATCCCGGGCGAGGGGCGCTCGGCGGTCTTCTCCTTGCCACTGGATTCTCGCGGGCCGGATGACAGTCAGCTTGAGTATCTGACCACGCCGTTGATCCGTCAGGCGGTCAAGTATGAAGACTTCGCGTTGACCACCGATGGCCGTCACATGTTGGCGACCACCGGGTTTGATCGCATCGACAGCGAGAGCCATGCCCTGAATGCCTACAACCATCTGTTGATCTGGCCACTGGGTGAGCCAGACAAGGTGCAGGTGGTCGACCCGGACCCGCGTGACGGGGTCGAGGGCTCACTGGAGTTTCGTCAGAAGCTGGAAGCGGCCATTGGCCAGCCGTACTACAAGATCGAAGGTCTGGCGGTCGTCCCGAGTGACAAGGGTGATGGGCTGATCCTGTTCGGGGTGCGCGAACAAGGCAACTCGCATGATGACTTCGCGTACGTGCGTCGCGTCATCGGGGCGCGCTATGCCATGACCGACAGCGACAATATCGAGTTCATCGAGGACCTTCACGACGTCTATGCCTTTGATCCCGCCCAGTATGAGGGAGTGAATCACGAGTGTGGTCTTTCGAGCCTGGAATATGACCCCTATCACGCACGTCTCTATCTGGTGACCAGCTTCGAGACCGAGCAGGGCAGTGAAGAGGTGATCGGGGGCTATCTGTGGGTGCTGTCGCTGGCCGACTTCCATGCAGGCAAGCCCCCTACGTTGGTGACGCATGAGGGTGGTCGCGTGCTGGAGTTCGAGCACAAGGCGGAAGGGCTTGCGGTACTGGATCGCGAACGGCTGTTCGTGGTCTATGACAATGATCGCAACCATGAGCTGGGCAGCGTGGATGAACGCGATGAGCGCCACTCCTGTGAAGCGCCCTATACGATGCTGGCACTGGTCTGACGGCAGCTTATCGGATCAGAGATCGGTTCACAGGCCGGGGAAACAAACCCCCGGCTTTGGCACCGAAATGGGAGGCTTGACCGTCTTCGTTATGGCCTCCCTGATCACCTCTTTTAGCGTCGCGGTTATCGCCTGCATGATCACCGGATTTTGCTTGTTAGACTTCATGCTGAATCATCATTTCCCCGCCAGGATTGATGACGACAAAGCCCCGACATGGCTAGGCATGTCGGGGCTTTTCATGATCGCACCTTCCCTGTGTCAATGCGCTTTGTCACACGACATCGAGTGGTGAATCCATTTTATTCAGGGCTTGAGATTACATGGCCTTGTAGAACAGATAATCGGCCTGGTACATCACGATTTCGACCTTGTCCTTGTGAGCTTCATCACAGGCCATGTCAGGTGCGGCACCGCCCTGGGTATTGAGGCGCTGAACATAGGTGACGCCCTGCATATGCCCTTCACCGTCGGCCGGGTTGGCCTCGACCAGCTGCAGCGGAATATTGCCCTTGCCGTTGGGCTCTACCGCCAGCTGTGTGCCGGTGATCTTGGAGCCATCCATGGATTCCCAGGTGGCGGGCGGACCATAGTATTTGCCGACCTGCTTGCCATCGGCATCATTCAGCGCGGCATCCGGACCCTTGAAGACCCAGCCCATGGTGCCATCGTCCTTGGCTTCGCAGGCCCATTTGATCTTGCCGACACCGACGGTTTCCATGGCGACTTCATTGCCTTCTGGCACCGTGACGCTCTCGGGAACCTCCATGGCCTGAGCCAGCGGGCTCAATGCGAGGGCAGCGAAAATACCAGAGATACAGGCGATTGTTTTCATCTTGACGACTCCGTAGACAGATAAGGTTCAGCTAGCGGTTGCAGGTGTGTCGTTGTCTCCCTTGCACTGTTCATAACGCTGGCCTTTCTCGTCTGGATGTCACGGAATCACATTTTTTTTCGTGGTTATTCATGGCTTATTTTCAGCGCCTATCAGCGGCGTCATGAAAAGAGACCAAAAGCGCAAAGCGGGCAAGGTGAAGGCCAGGTGGCAAGCAACAGGTCCAGATACACAGACGCCCCGCAGCACGAGGCTGCGGGGCGTCTGTGTGACGGCGTGAACCCTGAAGGATTCAGTCGTAATCGCGGGTGCCGCGAATCGGGTAGTCATTATCTGGCTTGCGGATGAACTCGATGCCCCCGATGAGGGTATCCAGATCAGGGCGCACGAAGGGCGCGTTGGCGATCTCCTGAATCTGGATCTTGCCTTCGCCATTGACGATGAAGAAGGCAGGCTCCGGGAAGTCGTGATCGGTTTCCTTTGCGCTGCGCGGCGTCGAGATGAACAGTCCCAGCGATTGCATCTGTTCGAGGGTCAGCCCATACGCGAGCGGGAAGTTGACCTCCAGCGACTCGCGATGCTGCGTGAGCTGCTGCTCATCATCGGCAGACACGGCGACCAGATCGACGCCCTGGGCGCTGAAGCGCTCGCGATAGTTCTCCAGCTTGTTGAGAAACTTGGTGCAGATCGGGCAATGCTTGCCGCGATAGACCACGACCAGCTGCCAGTCATGCTCGCCCTGGGGCCTGCCGAGGGTCAGTGCCTCACCGTCGCTGCGTTTGACCTGGATGGCCGGGAATTCACTGCCTGGATGAAGCTTGCGTGTATACATGCAATCTGACTCCCTTTGGAAGATCACGGCGTTGGCTTTCATGTCACTGCTGATCAGGCGGCGGATATCACGTGTCGGGATATCACGTATCTGGGATATCACGTATCTCAGAAATCAAGCGCCTTGAATGACCAGCGACAGGATACGCCATGTGTCCCCCTTGAATGACGCCATTGTCAGGGTTTTCAAGGGGGCCCTTGGCGCAACGCGACGGTGCGTTCATCGCCAAGGGCCGCCACGGGGCCGTTCGGGGCGCTTTTCAGCAGAGGATCAACCCAAGTAGCCGGTGTGATCCAGCAGGATGGTCGTGCCGATGCCGATCAGCACCAGGCCACCGATGATTTCTGCGCGCTTGCCGACCATCTTGCCCAGCACACCACCCAGCATCACGCCGGTGGTGGCCATCACGAAGGTGGCGGAACCGATCGCCAGCGCAGTGGTGACGATGTTCACGCCCGCAAAGGCAAGCCCGGCACCCACGGCCATGGCATCGATACTGGTGGAAAGGCCGGTCAGCATCAGGCGGGGCAACGACTGCGGGGTGGTGCAGTCCTCGTCTTCCTCGTCCTTGGAAAGCCCTTCATGAATCATGTGCAGACCGAGCAGCAGCAGCAGGGCGAAGGCGATCCAGTGGTCCCACTGTTCGACGTAGACGGCCAGTGAGCGACCGATCAGCCAGCCGATCACGGGCGTGATGGCTTCGATGACCCCGAAGATGAGGCCGATACGCAGGGCGTCTTTCAGAGAGGGACGACGTATGGCGGCTCCCTTGCACAGGGCGGCAGCAAAGGCGTCGCAGGACATGGAGAAGGCGAGCAGAAATGTCGGTAGCAGAGGCATGAGTCAGGATGTTCCAGGCCGGTTGCGAGTCAATAACAGAAAGACACCACCGGCCGGAAGCGTCTGACTGTCATTGGTCTCGCCGAACCTCGTCCTGACTGATCACGGGCATGATCGGATAGGTGGGTCCTCGGTGCCACGGCAATGCCTGCCGACTATGTTGACATCCGAGACTCTCGTTGGGTGACGAAAGCGGGCTACTCCCCAAAAACTGGTGGCATTCTAGCAACAAAATCTTGTCATTTCATCCCCTTGTGTCACGAGCGCCTTACCTTCATAACTTGTCTACCGAGTCAGAGCGGCGCCACGCCGACGTGTCTGACGCCACCGAAGTCTTGAAGCGTCAGTCTTGAAGCTTCAACAGGATGCCAAGGAGTCAAGGGTATGAGCGACAGTTATCAGCCACCCAAGGTCTGGACATGGGAAAGCGAGAGTGGCGGCAAGTTCGCCAGTACCAATCGGCCGATCGCGGGCCCGACGCATGACAAGGCGCTGCCGGTCGGCGAGCATCCCTTCCAGCTCTACTCCATGGCGACACCCAACGGCGTGAAGGTCACCATCATGTTCGAGGAGCTGCTGGCGCTCGGGCATAGCGGTGCGGAATACGATGCCTGGCCGATCCGTATTGGCGAGGGCGATCAGTTCGGCAGTGATTTCGTCGCGATCAATCCCAATTCCAAGATCCCCGCGCTGATGGACAGAAGCGGCGAGACGCCGATTCGGGTGTTCGAATCCGGCTCCATCCTGCTGCATCTGGCCGAGAAGTTTGGCGCCTTGATCCCCAAGGACCCCGCCAAGCGTGTCGAAGTCATGAACTGGCTGTTCTGGCAGATGGGCTCTGCGCCGTACCTGGGCGGTGGTTTTGGCCACTTCTATGCCTACGCCCCGGAGAAGCTCGAGTACCCGATCAACCGCTTCGCGATGGAGACCAAGCGTCAACTGGACGTGCTGGATCGTCAGCTGGCCGACAATGCCTACATCGCCGGTGACGAATACAGCATCGCGGATATCGCCATTTATGCCTGGTATGGCGCACTTGTCGAAGGCAAGCTCTATGACGCCGCCGAGTTCCTTTCCGTGCAGGACTACACGCACGTGCAGCGCTGGGCCAGGTCGATTGCCGAACGCCCGGCGGTCAAGCGGGGTCGCATGGTCAATCGTTTCTGGGGAGAGCCGCAGGAGCAGTTGATCGAACGCCACTCGGCGAGCGACTTCGAGACCAACACCGAAGACAAGCGTAGCGACTGATTATCGCGACGCGATTGTCTGGCTGTCTTGTTGTCAGGCAGTGACCGTCAAGCAATGCCCGTCGAGCAATGAGCGTTCAGTCACAACAAGGGCTACCCATCGGGTAGCCCTTTTGCGTTCTGGCCAGTCGTCCGAGCAGGGCGCTTTCAGTCCTGACGGACCTTGAGCACGACCTTGCCTACGTGACCTTTCTGCTGGAAGACCTCCTGAGCGGTGGCTATCTCGGCCAGCGCGAAGGTGTCAGCGACCAGCGGCTTGATGTTGCCTTGCTCGATATGGCGCACGAGATTGGGGAAGACCTCCGGTTCCAGCACCGTGCAGCCGAAGAAGCTCAAGTCCTTCAGGTACAGCGTGCGCAGGTCGAGTTCCACCATCTCGCCACCGATGGCGCCCGCGACGGCGTAGCGCCCCTTGTAGCCCAGGATATCCAGCAGTTGCGGCCATTGCGGGCCGCCCACCAGATCGATGACCACCTCGACACTGCGGCCGTTGAGCGCCTCGTCGAGTGGCTGATCGCGCAGCACGATGTCATCGGCTCCGAGATCGCGCAGGGCATCGGCCTTGGCCGCGCTGGTCACGGCTATTACATGGGCACCACGGGCCTTGGCGAGCTGGACGGCCGCGGAGCCGACCCCACCGGAGGCGCCGGTGATCAACACGCGCTCGCCCTTGGCAAGCTGTGCGCGGGTCAGCATGTTCTCGGCGGTGGAGTAGGAGCAGGGGAAGGAGGCGAGTTCCACATCGCTGAGTGAGCTCTCGACGCGCAGGGCATGGCGCGCCGCTACCCGGGTGTATTCGGCGAAGCCGCCATCGCATTCGGCGCCGATATACCAGGCGGACTCCAGCGGCTGGCCGTCGTGCTCCCTCAGGCAGGGCTCGATCAGCACACGCTCGCCAAGGCGCGCCTGGCTGACATCAGAGCCGACCGCGACGATCTCGCCGCAGATATCGGCCCCCTGGACGCGCGGGAAATGGATCGGCTGCCCGGACCAGCTGGCATCCTCTGCCTCGCCATTGCCCTTGGAGTACCAGGCCAGCCGCGTGTTGAGGTCGGTATTGTTGACGCCAGCCGCGCCGACCCGCACCAGCACGTCACGCGGGCCGGGAGTCGGGCGAGGAATGTCGTCACGCACTTCCAGCGCTTCCGGGCCGCCATGGCCGGTCAGGTAGACGCCGTGCATGCTGTCTTTGCTTGTGGCAAGTGAGCTCATCGGTGGGGTGCTCCCAGTAGGGTCAGTGTGGTGGAAAGTGCGGCCTCGATGGCCTTCTCGCCCAGCACCAGCCAGGCGGAGGAGGCGCCTTCATGGATCAGGAACAGCTCGGTGGCGAGGTCCTCGCGGCGGCTGCGTTGGCCGAGCCACTCGAGAGTCTCGTGCTTGTGGCGGTCGACGGCCTCGCGCACCTGCGGGTTGTCGGGAAAGGCCGCCAGGGCATTGACCGACATGCAGCCATTGGGTGCCTCGAACGCCATCCAGTGGCCCAGCCGCTGGTAGAGGTGGCTGAGCGCCGCAGCGCCATCCGCGGGCACTCCCTCTTCGAGGAAGGCCATGTAGCGCTCGTGGCGATGTTGAAGCGCACCGGTCACCATGCTCTCCTTGGAGGGGAAGTGGCGATAGAGGGTGCGCAGACTCACGTCTGACGCTGCCTTGAGCTCGGCAACACTCGGTTCTGCGAAGCCGCGCTGGCTGAAGAGCGTCTCCAGGCGGGCGGCGATATCGTGCTGGATCATGTCGGTGCCATGGTCGAATCAACGAGGGAGAGTGTTCGTTCTACTTGTGCAGAGTAGAGCGCCCATTCTCCCTGTGTCAATGCGGCGTTTCCCAAGCCTTGTGTCATTGCTCCCACGTTCTGACGTCGTGCATTGCGCGTGTGACGCACCGATGTCAGTACAATTACGCAAATAGAGGTTTGCTGAGCGTTAAATAAGGCAAAGCCCAGGTCATTCCGCGGAAAAATCACGCATTTTTCGTTGCGGTAGCATTTGATAAAGATTAGCATTCGCGATTCATTTGCTGGCGCGGGGGGCGTCAGTCATGGCCACTTTCTGCTCATCGAGCAGAGGAAAGGTGTGGTTCAGCAGGACGCTGTCGCATCGCGTACAAAGGGTTTTCAGGTGCCAAATCATTCTCGGGATAGCGCTGCAAGCACGAACAAGGGACATTTCTCCTGCCTGATCTTCAGCCTGATGGCATTGCCGGCCACTTCGCTGGCGGCAGAGGGCGCCACCTCAAGCGAGTCGCCAGTCGCGAATTCGGTGATCGTGGTGACCGGAGAGCGTGAAGGCGAAGTGGCGCCGGGCAGCTATCGCGCCGAGGCCTCGAGCCTGGCCAACAAGCAATCGGTGGACTTCCTCGAGCAGGCGCGCACCATCAATGTCGTGACCCAGCAGGTCATGCATGATTTCAATCTGGATGATCTGGAAGAGGCGCTGCAGCCGGTCGCGGGTATCCAGCTGGGCAACACCCTGGGGGGCACCGAAGACGGCTTCGTCAAGCGAGGCTTCGGCAGCAACAGCGATGGTTCGATGCTGATCGATGGCATCCGTCAGCCGCGCCGTACCTACACCACGGCGACCGTGGACCACGTCGAGGTACTCAAGGGGCCGTCATCGCTCTTCCAGGGCCAGCAGAACCCCGGCGGCGTGATCAATATGGTCACCAAGCGTCCGCAATACGAGACGCACACCGAGATCAGCGGCGAGGTCAGCTCCTTCGGCGGTGGCAATACCACCCTGGACACCACCGGCCCCATCGAGGATACCGGCCTGGCTTATCGCTTCATCCTCTCGCATGAAGATGAAGACTCCTGGCGCGAATACGGCAATGACCGTCGCACCACCATTGCCCCGTCACTGCGTTGGGAAGGCGAGCACAGCAGTGCCCAGATCAGCTACGAGTACCAGGATTACGAGCTGGATATCGATCGTGGCACCGTCTTCTACAACGGCAGCGCCGCCAACGTCACGCGTGGCACGCGTTTCGATGAATCCTGGAACCGCGTCTATGGCCATGACGAGTCCGTCAATGCCTGGTGGAAGCAGGAAGTCACCGACAACTGGGACATGAAGCTGACCTACGGCTGGACGCGTCGCCAGTACAGTGACGCGCGCGCCAATGTCACCGACGTCAGCGACAGCGGCGATGTGACCGTGCGCGCCGAAGAGAACCAGGGCTATGATCGCAGCGAGCACTACACGGCGCTGGACGCCATGGGCGATGTCGAGATCGCGGGCCAGCGTCACCAGCTGGTCATCGGGGCGGACTACGAGACCACTCGCGACTATCTGGATGAGCGCTATTTCGGCGATTCCGTCACGGTCTCCACCGTCACTGGCGTGAACCACGGCCAGCTGGCCCAGGTGACCTCCGACGACATCAATACCTCGCGCAGCAATCGTCTCGACGAGACCCAGGCCATCGGGGTCTATGTCAGCGACCGCTGGTATCTGACCGACAAGTGGATTCTGGGCCTTGGCGGGCGCTACACCTGGTTCGATCAGCAGAGCGGGCAGGGCGAGGACTTCGTGTCTGACCCCGATTACAGCGACGACCTGTTCCTGCCCTCCGCGAATCTTCTCTATCGCATCGACGATGCCAGCTCCGCCTACATTAGCTACAGCGAATCCTTCGTGTCGAACGGCAGCGACAGTGACAGCGGCGAGAGCCTCGACCCCGAGCTCGGCAAGGGCTACGAGATCGGCTACAAGCGTCAGTGGAATCCGCGTCTGGCGACCTCCGTGGCGCTCTACCAGATCCGCAAGGAAAACGTCGCAGTCACTGACAATGGTGTGACTCGCACCATCGGTGAAGCCGGCTCGCAAGGCCTGGAATTCAGCCTCGAAGGGGCCCTGACGGATCGCACTTCCTTGCTGTTCAGCTACGCCTACACCGATACCGAAGTGCTGGAGGATACCGAAGGCACCGAGGGCAATCGTCTGCCGAATGCGGCGCTCAATGCGGCCAGCCTCTATCTGGCACATGATCTGGCGATCGATCCGTCCTACGGCGAGTGGCGTGTCGGCGGTGGCGTGCGCTATGTCGGCGAGCGTGAAGGCGATGATGACAACAGCTTCTCGATGGATGCCTACACCGTGGCAGATGCCTTCGTCGGCTGGCGTCATTACTTCTTCGGCCCGGACACCGAATTCAAGCTGAATGCGAAGAATCTGTTCGATACTGGCTACTACTACGGTAGCGGCGGCGATACCCGCGTGCTGGTGGGTGACCCGATGGAAATCACCCTGTCGGCCAGTGTCGGCTGGTAATGCGGCCCTCTCTGGCAGGCTGACTCGCCAAGGGCGGCTAGATGCCAGGATAGTCACGACATATAGAAAGTCATGACATACAGAAAGTCACGACATCCAGACAGGCAAGACAGACGATATAAGCCAGTTTCGGAAGTCGGGTGATCTGGTGACCTGGCCATAGACTGGTGATCTGGTAATAGACTGGTGATCTAGAAATAAAAAGGGGCGCTCATCAGCGCCCCTTTTTGCATGTATTGTTTACCGTTCAAGATCCCACGCGCCACTCGTCGTCAGGGAGACTTCGTGATGAAAGCCTGCGCTGCCGCTGAAGACGTCGATGCGGCTGGTAGACTGCTGGCATGATGCTCTGTCACTGACTGTCTTCGATCGCATGTCTTCGGTCGAGTATCTTCGACTGATTGTCTTGGCGTGCCTGCCTCTGTGTTCCCTCTCGACATCACACCTCTGGAGAGCCCCATGCTCGAGTCGCTTCCTCTGGCCGATATTCGTGCCTTCGTCATGACGGCGGATCATGGCAGCTTCACCCGCGCCGCCGAGCAGTTGGGCGTGTCGCGGTCGCAGGTCTCCAAACAGGTCACTGCGCTTGAACAGGCACTGGGCGTGTCGCTGATGCAGCGTTCGACACGCTCGTTGCGACTCACCGAGAGCGGTCATCTGCTGCATGCGCAGTGTCGCAGTGCGTTGGGCGACATCACCCAGATCGTCACGCTGGTACGTGAGGAGCGCAACGCCATGCGCGGGAGGCTGCGCATCAACAGCGTCGGTGGGCCGATCGGCGAGCGGCTGCTGGCACCTGCCGTGCACGCCTTCATGCAGACCTGGCCGCAAGTGCAGGTGGAGCTGGATTTCAGCAGTCATCGCGTGAACCTGATTCGTGATGATTTCGATATCGCCCTGCGCATGGGCGCCCTCGAGGATGCCGATTTCATCGCGCGTCCGCTGATGACACTGCCCTACGTGGTAGTGGCGAGCCCCGACTATCTCGCTCGGCGTGGCGCGCCGAATACGCCCGGTGAGCTGGTGGATCACCGCTGCCTGGTCGGCTCGGTCTCGCGCTGGTCCTTCACCGCACGCGGGGCAGAGCCTCGCGAGTTGCAGGTGGACGTGGGTGGCCAGCTTGAGTGCCGCAACGGGCATGTGCTGGTCAGTGGTGCCATCGCCGGCAATGGCATCATTCGCGTGCCCAGGCTCTACTGTGAATCAGCCATCGCGAGAGGAGAGCTGCAGGAGTTGCTGAGTGACTGGCAGCCGGCGGATGTGCCGTTGTCATTGATCTATCATCGTGAGCGCCATCGCCCGCTGCGCACGGTGCGCTTGATCGAGCATCTGCTGGAATGGTTCGCGAGATGATATGCGCGCGTCTCTGAGCGCGGTATGCGTCATGCTGCAATACGAATAAGGTAAAGATTTGATGAAGGAAACATTGAGACACGTCATTATTATCGCCTAATATTCACCAGGTACTTTTTATCGCGTGCTTTCTATCAAGTGCTGTCTATCAAGCCCTTTTTAGCAAGTCCTTTTTAGCAGGTGCAGGGTCTTGGAAGAGCTGGTCTTCGAAGCGGATATGAAGGCCCGAGCTTGCGAGACGGATATGAAACACAAATCTAAAAAAACGAACGACAAATAGGCGTTCGTCATTCCGGGCTGATGCGACCCTATCTGGCGCATCGATCATGCGCCCCCCTGATGACTCACGACCCTTGATAGGCAGATTGAACAGGGAGCCCCCATGAAAAATGCCCTGTGCGCGACGCGATTCGCGCCCGCCGGTGATGCCTGCTTGCCGGATTACCTCTTCAAGCCGCCCCCCGGGGCGAAGACGCTCGAACCCGGGGTCCTGGCCCTGGCGCGCCTCCTTCATCGTCATCATGGCGATACCCTGGCGCATTCCTGGCGGGTGGCGGGGCTGACGGTATTTCTCTACGCAAGGCTGTTGCCGTCCGGTCAGCGCAAGGTGCCACTGCATGACCTGCATAGCGCGGCCTTGCTGCATGATATCGGCAAGGTCGGCATCTCGACGGAGCTTCTGAATGCCCCGCGTGCGCTCAGTGATGAGGAGCGAGTCACGATGCGCGATCATGCCAGTCATGGCGGACGCCTGTTGTTTACGCTGCGCGGCCCCCTGAGAGCGCTGGCCAGCCTGGTGGCGATCACCCACCACGAGGGCTGGAATGGCCAAGGCTATCCTGCCGGGTCCGCCGGGGGGGCCTTGCCACTGCATTGTCAGGTGGCCGCGATGATGGATGTCTTCGATGCCCTGGCCTCGCCGCGCGCCTACAAGCCGGGCTGGTCGTTGAAGCGTCTGGTCGGATTGTTCAGCGAGGAATCCGGCAAGCAGTTTGATCCTTATCTGATCGCCCGCATGGCGCCGCTGTGGACATCGCTGCACGCCGAACATCGCCGTTTGTATGAGCAGACAAGCCGAGGGTGAGGCGGCGATGCCCGTACATGAAAGGCAAAGCCCCCTGTCGAGAGTCTCGGCAGGGGGCTTTGTCACATCAGTACCCGATAAAGGCGATCAGCGTACCAGAAGCCGCATCAGCAGCAGCGTTCACGCTTGATGGCGGCCCAATCGGTGGTGGGGTGCTGGCGGCCGTGATTGCCGGCGTAAGCCGCGACCTTGGGCGACTCCCAGTCTGCGAGAACATCGCCTTCCAGTCGATAGATCTCGACACCGAGCGGGTTGCAGGTCTCGAGCGGGTCACGCGCATCAGGGCCCCACAGGTCCACTGACAGATCGCCGCCCGGGCAGCAGGACATCGCGCACAGCAGGTCCGTCTCGGCGAAGAACTCCAGGTAATCGCCCTTGCGTGCCGGGCAGGCCTTCATGAAGTACTTGTCTTCATTGTTGAGGCCGGTGCACTGGAAGATGTTGAGCACATCATGGATATCGAATTCGGTCAGGCCCCAGGGCTCCACCGCGCGCACCAGGTTGGAGTGGCAGTGGTGATCGAAGTCCTCGCCGGTCAGCAGGCGATTGACGTAGGGGTCGCAGCGCGTACCCAGCAAGTCATGCACGCGGCCGCCTTCTGCATCGACGCCATAGTCGGCGAGGGTGTCATCGATGATGGTCGCCATTGGGCGCAGGTAGGGTAGTGTGGACCACAGGCGATCATAGGTGCTGACATGCGCGCGCTGCAGCTGACGGGTGCGAGACGCCCACATGCGCTCACGCGGGTTTTGCAGGTTCCACATGTTGAAATCGCCGACCTGTGAACCCTCGGTGATCTTGATGCGCAGCACGTGGCCCGCCGGCACTTCCCACGCCAGGCCATCGCGCAGCGGCACGGTATGGGTCGCGACCAGTGTGCGCTCGGCCTTGCCTTCGGTGAGGCTGTCGTAGAAGTCGCGATCGACGTCCAGAATCGAACCCTTGCTGGCTTGATAGGCGGCAGGTACATCACTCATGACAGGACTCCTCGTAAATCGAAATTGGATCTGATGACCAGGCCGGACAACCTGAAATTCGCTGCCCGGCTGGGGGCTTTCGTGCACTGCCGGCAAGTGTCATGGCCGGCAGTGGCGGTATCTGCAGGGCACAGGGGGAGGTTCTCGGTCCCCCTGCGCGGGGTCATGCCTGTTCGCGGCGCCAGTGCTTCATCAGACGGTCGAAGCAGGCACTGGCGGCAGGTTCTGCGTTCATGCGGCTGACGAGGACGACGGCGATCAGGGCGAACAGGAAGCCGGGCACGACCTCGAACATGTCGAATATCTCCAGCGGGCCGCCGCTCAGCGGCTTCCAGATCGCGACGGTGAGGGCACCGACCAGCAGGCCGGCGATGGCGCCATTGCGGGTCATGCCACGCCAGAACAGTGACAGCAGGATGACGGGACCGAAGGCGGCGCCGAAGCCACCCCAGGCGTAGGACACCAGGCCCAGGATGCTGCTGTCACGCTCGCTGCCCATCACGGTGGCGAGCAGTGCGATGCCGATCACGCTGGCACGGCTCAGCCAGACCAGCTCCTTCTGCGTTGCCTTGGGGCGAATCAGGCCACGGTAGATGTCTTCGGCGATGGCGCTGGAGCAGACCAGCAGCTGGGAATCGACGGTGCTCATGATCGCGGCCAGGACACCGGCCAGAATGAAGCCTGCCACCCAGGGGTTGAGCATGATCTGGCTCAGGGAGATGAAGACACGCTCGCTGTCCGTGAGACCGCCACCCAGCTCACCGCCGAACCAGTAGTAACCTAGCACGCCCACTGATACCGCAGCCGCCATGGTGATGGCGGACCACAGCAGGGCGATACGCCGCGACACCTTGATATCTTCACGCTTGCGCACGGCCATGAAACGCACCACGACGTGTGGCTGGCCACAGTAGCCGATTGCCCAGCCGGCCAGCGACAGCATGCCCAGGAAGGTCACGCCTTCCATCAGGCCACCGATGGGGGCGACATCCTGCGCCGCTGCCGGGGCGGCTGCGCCATCGCCGAACAGCGCCACTGCCGTCATGGCAGCCACGGCACACAGCGAGGCGGCCATCATCAGGCCCTGGATGAGGTCGGTCCACGAAGCGGCGAGGAAGCCACCGAGGAAGGTATAGCCGACGATGACCAGCGCGCCCAACCACAGTGCGACGTGGTAATCGATGTCGAAGAGACCTTCGAACAGCACGGCACCACCGACCAGACCCGCCGAGACATAGAAGGTGAAGAACACCAGCATGACCACGGAAGACAGGGTACGCAGCACGCGTGAGCGGTCCTCGAAACGCGCTTCCAGATAATCCGGCACCGTCAGCGCATTGCCGGCCGCTTCGGTGAACACGCGCAGTCGCTCGGCGACCAGGGTCCAGTTCAGGTAGACGCCGACCAGGGTCCAGACCGCGATCCAGGCTTGCGAGAGGCCACCACTGAAGATGGCGCCGGGCAGGCCCATCAGGGCCCAGCCGCTGAGATCGGAAGCGCCGGCACTCAAGGCCGCGACGCTTGGCGGCAAGCCGCGTCCCCCGAGTATGTAATCCGACAGATTGTGGGTGATGCGATAGAAGTAGATGCCGATGCCCAGCATCAGCAGCAGATAGAGCCCGAACGACAGCAGGACAGGTAAGTTCATCCTAGGAGACCTCATGGTGACGCCGAGGCGTCTTGTTATTGTTCACCAGTGGTGTCGTGTTGCAGCAGGCTTGCGCGGAACAAGCAGCGGGGAGCTGGCAATATCACGGACACCTTCACCTTAGCCATGAGGTGGATTGCAGAAAACTGACCATTTTTCGTTTAACCTATGACTTCATATCATGGGTTGCCGTCACATGCTGGTTGACGCCTTTCTTCTATCAGGTCGCTGCTCGCAAGCACTCATCAAAGCACTCAGCCCAGCGCTTGGCACAGGCACTCGGCACCCGGTTTCTGGCTCCCGGCCAGGCCAGTCATCAAGGACATCCCATGCGACCCAGTCTGTCATCGCTCAATGCCTTCGAGGTCGTGTCACGCCTGGGGAGCATCACCGCGGCTGCGGATGAGCTCAACATCACCCAGTCGGCGGTGAGTCACCAGATCCGCCGCCTGGAGGCCACGCTGGAGGTCAGTCTGCTGGAGCGGGCCGGACGCGGCGTGGTGCTGTCACACGCCGGGCGCCGACTGGCCGATGGCCTGCAGGCCGGCTTTGCCAGAATCGAGCAGTCGGTGGCCGAATTCGAGGTCGACCCACAAGGCGTGCATCAGCGGCGTCAGCTGCGCGTCAGCTGCCTCCCCTCGGTGGCGGTGCGCTGGCTGATCCCGCGGCTCAACAGCTTTCGCGAGCAATGCCCCGATATCGCGGTCAGCCTGCAATATGCCGGCATCAGTGCGCGGGGATTGTTGCCGGAGGTCGATGTGATGATCACCTGGCAGGACGAGCTTCCGGACAAGGCATCACAGGCGTTCCGCTTGTTCTCGGGGGCCACCCAGCCGGTGGCGAGCCCGCTGTATCTGGAGCATCACCGCCGCCCGACCCAGCCGGCGGACCTGTTGAAGCTGGAGCTGATCCACGATCAGTCGCGCCAGCCCTGGCATGACTGGTTCAACAACTGCGGGCTGTATCCCTCCCAGCTGGACAAGGGCGATCTCTATCAGGACTTCAGTCTGCTGAGTGCTGCGGTGGTCGCAGGGCAGGGAGTCGCGCTGTGTCCGCCACGCCTGATCCGCAAGGAGCTTGAGGACGGCACCCTGGAATGCCTGTTCGAGATGGCCGCCAATCGCCAGCGTGCCTATTGGCTGTTCCATCATCCGCAGCCTGCCAGGCACGTGCAGCAATTCTGCGAGTGGATGCGTGAGCAGATCGCCGCTGAGGGTGAAGATGCTGATATCGGGTGTGTCGCCAGCGGCTGATCTGACTGTCCGCCATGAAAAAGCCCCCACCAGGAAGCTCGGCAGGGGCTGGGTTACGAGCAGGATCCCGTCAAGGGCACGTAAAGGTGGATGAGGAGGGTAGCGTCAAGGCTGTTGGCCTGTGGGTGCCAGCACGATTTCACGAATGCACACTGACTGAGGCTGTTGGTAGGCAAAGTGGACGCTGGCTGCGACATCCTGCGGTGCCAGGACGCCGCCCATATCCTGTTTCCACGCCTTGTAGCCGTCCTTGATCTCGTCGCTTGAGGTGTGATCGATAAGCCCCGTCTCGACAGCACCAGGGGCAATGGTGATCACGCGGACATTGTCGGCGGCCACTTCCTCGCGCACGTTCTCACTCATGGCGTGTACCGCGAACTTGGTGCCGCAGTAGGCCGCGTGCCCCGGGAAGGTCTTGCGCCCCGCGACCGAGCTGATATTGATGATGGTGCCACCCTGGCGAGCCTTCATCTTGCCCAGTACGGCCTGCATGCCATTGAGGACGCCCATCACATTGACGTCCAGCATGCGCTGGAACTCAGCCGGATCCTGGTCGGCAATCTGGCCCAGTAGCATGGTACCGGCATTATTGATCATGCAATCCACGTCACCGTAGCGGGCTTCAGCCTCGGCGATGGCCGATACGATGGCGGCCTTGTCACAGACATCGACGCTGGCACACAGCGTGTTCGGCAGCGATAGCGCCTTGAGTGCCTCTATGCGGCGTGCCAGCAATAACAGCGGGTGCCCAGCAGCGCTGAGTTCACGAGCGATGGCAGTTCCGATGCCGGCGCTGGCACCGGTGATGACGATCAATTTCTTCATGAGTGACTCCAGGGGTAGGGGAAACCAGACAACGGCGCGCAGTATGGCAGTCACCGTACAAGAGATAATTACGGTGTAATTCACACTATTGTTGCCTGGTATTGACTAATCTTCCCTTGTCGCCCTCAGCTATTGAGCACTCCCAGCCATGCCCACAGGCCGAGCAGGGCGGCGATCAGTACCGGCGGCGTCAGCACCAGGCCGACCTTCATGTACTGCCCCCAGCTGATGTGATGGCCTTTCTGATCGAGCACATGCAGCCACAGCAGTGTGGCGAGACTGCCGATCGGGGTGAACTTGGGCCCCAGGTCATTGCCGATCACGTTGGCATAGACCATCAGCTCATGTGTCGCGTCACTGACCTGCTGCGCGGTGAGGTGGTCGATGGCCAGCGCGCCGATCAGCGTGGCAGGCATGTTGTTCATCACCGAGGCGGTGATAGCCGCCAGTACACCGGTGCCGAGAGTGGCGATCAGGCTGCCTTGACTCGCAAGCCAGGCGAGGATGTCGCTGGCGTGATCGGTCAGGCCGGCATTGCCCAGCCCGTAGACCACCAGATACATGCCCACCGAGAACAGCACGATCTGCCACGGCGCACCGCGCAGCACCGGGCCGAGTTCTATCACGGCATCACCACTGCCCAGCCAGCGCCCGGCGATGACCAGCAGAATCAGCGCGGCGCTGCCGGTGACGACCGCGAGTGGGATACCCAGCGGCGCGGTCACGAAGTAGGACACCAGCAGCACCCCCAGTAGCGGGAAGGCCGCGCGGAATACCTGGCGGTCCTTGATGGCGCTCGACGGTGCCTCGAGCTTCTCCAGCGCGTAGTGCGAGGGCAGCTCCTTGCGGAACATCAGCCACAGCACGATCAGCGTGGCGGCCAGCGCGATCAGATCGACCGGCACCATCACGGCGGCATAATGCGTGAAGGAGATGTCGAAGTAGTTGGCACTGACGATGTTGACCAGGTTCGAGATCACCAGCGGCAGACTGGTGGAGTCGGCCACGAAGCCGGTGGCGATGATGAAGGCCAGCGAGGCCGCCGCCGAGAATTCCAGGCGCACCAGAATCGCGATCACGATCGGCGTCAGCAGCAGGGCGGCGCCATCATTGGCGAAGAAAGCCGCGATCACCGCGCCCAGCAGTACGATGAGCGGAAACAGCTTGCGTCCATTGCCGCCGCCCCAGCGCGCGACATGCAGTGCCGCCCAGCTGAAGAAGCCCGCCTCATCGAGGATCAGCGAGATGATGATCAGCGCCACGAAGGTGAAGGTGGCGTCCCAGACGATATCCCAGACCACCAGCACATCCGGCAGATTGACCACACCGCAGGCCAGCGCGACCACGGCGCCGCCGAGGGCGCTGGTGCCGATGCCCAGCCCGCGTGGCTGCCAGATCACCAGTGCCAGCGTGATGGCGAAGATTGCCAAGGCAAGCATGACGTCTCCTTGTCGAGGGTGAAGAGTAAGTGAGAAGCCGCGTGCGCGACCGCGGATTGCGTCAGATCGTGCTCTGGTTGACGCGACGGGAGACCTCTTCGGCGCTCTCGACACGCTCCGAGTAGCGCTCGGTCAGATAGGCGCTGCGGTCGCGGTTCATCCAGGTGAACTTCATCAGCTCTTCACAGACATCGACGATGCGCAGATACAGCGGCGACAGGCGCATGCGGCCATGCTCGTCGAATTCATTGAAGGCCTTGGGCACGGATGACTGGTTGGGGATGGTCAGCATGCGCATCCAGCGGCCCAGAATGCGCAGCTGGTTGACGCTGTTGAAGCTCTGGCTGCCGCCACTGACCTGCAGGATGGCCAGCGTCTTGCCCTGGGTGGGGCGCACGCCGCCCAGTGACAGGGGAATCCAGTCGATCTGTGCCTTCATGATCGAGGTCATCGCGCCGTGGCGCTCCGGGCTCGCCCACAGCATGCCCTCGGACCACTGGGCCAGCTCGCGCAGCTCCTGCACCTTGGGATGGTCGGCCTCGCAGTCATCCGGCAGTGGCAGGCCGGCCGGCGAGTAAAGGCGCACCTCGGCACCGAAGGCGCGCAGCAGGCGCGCCGCTTCCTCGGCGGCGAAGCGTGAGAAGGAACGCTCACGCAGGGAGCCGTACAGCACCAGAATGCGCGGCGCGTGACGCGGGGCATCCGGCCCGACCAGGCGATCGATCTCCAGCGGTCGCCAGTGTTCGGCATCGATATTGGGCAGGTCGGCGAGTGCCGCTTTCATCTCATCGGTCATGAGTTCATCGGTCATGAGTTCATTGGTCATGGTGTCGCCTGTCGGCAGGTGCGGCGTGTCGGGAGTGTGTGCGTTCATGATTCAGGTCCTGGGGGCGTGGACGACGTCGCCGTCTTGCGTGACCGGATTGTCCAGCAGCTCCAGTACCGCCTCCGACGGGCGGCAAAGGCGCGTGGCCTGCGGCGTGACCACGATGGGGCGATTGATCAGGATCGGGTGGGCCATCATGGCGTCGATCAACGCCGCATCGCTCAAGGCCGGGTCATCAAGGTTGAGCTCGCCATACGGCGTGCCCTTGCGGCGCAGCAGCGGGCGCGGACCGCCCCCCATGGCGGCAATCAGTGATTCCAGCGTCTCGCGCGTCGGCGGCGTGACCAGATACTCGATCACCTCCGGTGTCTCGCCGGAGGCCTTGAGCATGGCCAGCACATTGCGGGACGTACCGCAGGCCGGGTTGTGATACATCGTGATCTTGCCGGAAGATCGGACGGAATCAGTCATCGTTGCCAGGCTCCTGAGAAGCACAGGGGGTAGAAGAGGCGCTGCAGTCGGGCACGGTGAGTGAGGCCAGCAGTGGGTCGCAGACCACCGAAGAACCCGCGCAGCAGTCACGTACCAGAAACTGCACGGTGGCAAGCATGTGCTCGAGGTTGGCGCGGTAGATCAGCGAACGGCCTTCGCGCTGGGAGTGGATCAGCCCCGCGCGGCTCAATACGCCCAGATGGGTCGAGAGCGTGTTGTGCGGCACCTCGAGACGCCGTGCGATCTCGCCGGCGGGCAGCCCTTGTGGCTCATGGCGGACCAGCAGGCGAAACGTGTCCAGACGCGTGGCCTGGGACAGCGCCGCGAAGGTGTCCAGCGTGGCCTGCGGGTCGGGCAGGCTGTCGGAGTCATTCATTTGATCTGTCCATATGTCGAGACTTGTCGAAATGACGATGATGCGATGATAGATCAGCGTGCCGCGGATGGGAAGTCTGCTCTCTGCTCTCGGTCATCAGCGCTCGATCTTCAGCCCTCCGTCTTGGGCTGACAGCCATCAGTATTCGTGCTGGCCATCTCAGACCTGCTCATGCAGCCAGCTGGCCAACGCTGCCTGGCGCGGGTTCTGGCTCTCGAGACGCGCCGCGAGCCAGTAATCACAGCCGGAGGAATACTCTAGTGTCCCCAGCCGCACCAGCTGTCCCCGTGCCACCAATGCACTGACTTGCTGATGACTGCCCAGCGCGACGCCTTGCCCGGCCAATGCGGCATCCAGCACCAGGTGGTAGCTGGTGAATTGACGTTGCACATTGAGCGCCAGCCCCGGCTTGCCCATGCCACTGAACCAGCGTGGCCAGTTGATCCAGTTGGGTTCGAGGCGCTCGTAGTCGAGCAGTGGCAGAGCCGCCAGCAGAGGTAGCTCCCGACAGTCGCGGGCACCTTGTGGCAGCTCGGCGATGAAGTCGGGTGACGCCACCGGATAGAGCGTCTCGGTGAACAGAGGGGTCAATTGCCAGTCCGGATGCGGCGCCATGTCATAGCAGATGGCGAGATCCACATCCTCGGTGAGGATGTCGCGATGATGATCTGCAGTGATCAGGCGCAGGCCACTGGCAAGCGTCGGCTGGGTGGCGCGAAGTCGATTCAACATCGGCCCCAGCCATAGGTGTGAGATGGCGCTGTTGGCGGCCAGTGTCAGGCGGGCATTGGGAGAAGGGCGGCTGACGCTCTCCAGTGCGTCGATCATGAAGTCGAAACTGGTCGCCAGGCGCTGGCTCAACTGCTGTCCTGCTGCGGTCAGAGAGACGCGTCTGCCATGGCGATGAAACAGCTTGGTATCGATGTGATGCTCAAGGATGGCGATCTGACGGCTGACGGCAGCCTGAGTGATATGCAATTCGCTGGCGGCACGCGTGAAGTTGGCGTGACGCGCGGCTGCCTCGAAGGTCAGCAGGCTGTTGAGAGGCGGAAGGCGATGACGAAAGCTCTTCATGCAGGGCTCCGAGACGAGGAGGGTAACGTTGGCTGATAGGTCAATGCTTGATGACTTCAGGTTATCAAGATTGATCAGGATTGAGGCTATACACAGCTAGAATCATCAGGTTCACACTGATGTCATCGTGATGCATAGGGTATTCCGTAGATGACCACGGGCTATCAGCATGACACTCCGTGACCTGACTGGGTAGCAAACATGAATGAACTTGATTGGCATGCCGACCGTAGTGACCTTCACCCGCTGGAGCTTCAGGACAATGCCCCTGAAAGTGAAGGCATCGACCTGGTGGCCGTGCGTCGTTATCGACAGAATCGCCTGCGCGAAGAGATGAGCACCCAGGGCGTTGATGCCTTGATCATTTCGGACCCGGTCAACATCCGCTACGCCAGCGGCGCACGCAACATGCAGGTCTTCAGCGCTCGCAATACTCCGGCGCGTTACCTGCTGCTGACCCAGCATCGCAGTGTGCTGTTCGAATTCACGGGCTGTGAGCATCTCGCCGATGGCCTGGAAACCATCGACGAAGTGCGCCCGGCCATGACTGCCAGTTTCGTTGCGGCAGGTCACGATATCGCTGAGCGTGAACAGCAATGGGCGCGCGAGATGCTGGCGACCATTACCGAGCTGTGCGGTCTGAAAGCGGTGATCGGCATGGAGCGCATGAATGCCGGGACCGCCATCGCCTTTGATCGTCTGGGCGCGCGCGTCGTCGATGCCCAGGCACCGCTTGAACGTGCACGTGCCATCAAGTCTGACGAAGAGCTCAAGTGTGTCGTAGCCTCGCTGCGTGCTACCGAGCGCGGCGTAGGACGTCTGCGTGAAGCGATTCGCCCCGGCATCACCGAGAACGAGCTGTGGTCGGTGCTGCATCAGTCCATCATCGCTGACAATGGCGACTACTGTGAGACTCGCCTGCTCAACTCAGGCCCGCGCACCTATCCCTGGTTCCAGGAAACCGCGACCAAGCGACTGGCCGCCAACGAGCTGGTGGCACTGGATACGGACGTCGTCGGCTGCCACGGCTATTACTCCGACTTCTCGCGCACCTTCCACGTCGGCCCTGACAAGCCGACCGAGACCCAGAAGCTGCTGTATCGCACCGCCCATGAGCAGGTACAGCACAATCTCGACATCCTGCGTCCCGGCATGAGCTTCCGTGAATATTCCGAGAAGGCCTGGAACATCCCCGAGCGTTTCCATGCCAATCGCTATTACCTCTCTGCCCATGGCTGTGGCATGACCGGCGAATATCCCTACCTGTATCACCATGCCGACTTTGCCGTCTCAGGCTACGACGGCGTGATCGAGCCGGGCATGGTGCTCTGCGTCGAGAGCTATATCGGCGACCCCGAAGCCGGGGAAGGCGTCAAGCTCGAGGAGCAGTGCGTGATGCGCGAAGACGGCCTCGAGATCCTGAGCAAGTTCCCGTTCGAGGAAGCCTTGTTGAACTGATGATTTCAGGATGGCGCTGCTGATCAAGCAGCGCCATGACACTCCTTGGCCCGCAGTCTGCCGTCCGCAATGACGTTGTTTTCATACTCCGGGGTGTTCGGTCGGGCAGCTGCCTGATCGCAATCTCCTGACGCGTTTCGTAGTGACACAGATGTAGAGACACAGATCACCATAATTCCAATAAATGATCGTGCCGCCATTGTCTGCTTCCTTCATGTACCAGTGCCTATGGCGCGTGAGGGACGGCTGGCTGCGCGCCTACTGACGTGAGGTAAAGACATGTCGTCCGATGTGAATGACAGCAGTATCACTATCACTTGCCAGAAAACGGGGTTGTACCGAGGACTCAACATTCCGGTGACACTGATCAGCAAACTGATCATCACTCTTCTCGTGGTATTTGCCGTGGCCCTCCCTGATCGGGCCGTAGCGCTGTTGACCACGATCAATCAGACCATGCTTGAGCACTTCAATCTCTATTACGTCTATGCCGTCGCCTTCTATCTGGTGTTCTGCACGGTGCTGTGTGTGTCGCCGTTGGGGCGCAAGCGACTGGGACGTGATGATGAAGTGCCTGAATTTTCGCGTTTTGCCTGGTTTTCGATGATGTTCGGCGCCGGGATGGGCATCGGGCTGCTGTTCTACTCCATCGGGGAACCTGTCTCGCACTTCAATTTCAATCCGGATATCGCGGCAGGCAAGGTGCAGGCGGGGTCCGAGCAGGCCATTGAAAGTGCCGTCAGCTATACCTTCCTGCACTGGGGGCTGCATGCCTGGGCAATCTATGCCTCTGTGGCGCTGGCGCTGGGATATTTCGCCTACCGTCGTGGCTTGCCGTTGACCATTCGCAGTACCTTGATGCCCATCTTCGGCAAGCGGTTGCTGGATGGCCCCCTGGGTCACGCCGTGGATATTATTGCCGTGGTCGCAACCACTTTGGGCGTGGCCACCACCATGGGCGCCGGTGTCAGTCAGCTGGTGGCAGGGCTGGATTTCGTGATGCCGGGCACTGAATTGCTGGACTCCGCCGGTATTCCACGCCCCTGGCCGTTGATCCTGACACTCGTCGTGATAATGGGGCTATCGACACTGTCCGCCGTGACCGGAGTGAAGCGCGGCGTCAACTGGCTCAGCCAGTTCAACATGCTGCTGTCCTTTGCCTTGCTGGCCGTCTTTATCTGGTTCGGCAGTCGTCTGTTTGCCAGTGAACTGCTGGTTTCCGCGACCTGGGATTATTTGAGAACCCTGCCGGAACGCAGCTTCCAAACCTGGCCGGTGACGAGTGCGTTAGGCCAGTGGCAGGTCGACTGGACCATTCTGCAGCGTGCCTGGTTCATTGCCTTTGCGCCATTCGTCGGGCTCTTCCTTGCGCGTATTTCACGTGGTCGCACGATTCGTGAATTCGTGTTGGGGGCGGTCGTGGCTCCCAGTCTCATGTGCTTCGTATGGATCTGCTACATGGGTGGCAGCAGTCTGCACATGGAAACCAGCGGATTGGCGCAAGGCACGATTCTGGCAACCGTGCGCGATCATATCGCCACCGTGTTGTTCGTGACGCTGGATTACCTGGATACCGGCGCCTTGATCCATGTCATTGTCGGCGGCACCTTGATCCTGATCATCACGTATCTGGTGACCAGTGCGGACTCGGGCGTGCTGGTGCTCAACGCCATCATGGCCGGGGGAGAGGAAACCAACGAGCGCCGTCACCGCATCATCTGGGGTGTGTTGCTTACACTGGTGGTGGGCTCATTGCTTCTGGCGGGTGGCCTGGCGGCGATTCAGAAGGCAATGCTCATCGCTTCTCTGCCGTTTTCGCTGCTGATGATTCTGATGTGCATTGCCACATTCATGTCGTTGTGGCGTGAGCCCAGCGACCTGCCAGCCGTGAACGAGGCTGAGCCAACCTGATGCCGGCGGCTTAAGTCAGGCATTTGCCCGGCAGTATTGGTAGCATGTGCGCCATTGATTACCGGACAAGGGAAGATGGCACGATGATGATGGTATTGCAGATTCTGGGCGGCTTCGTGCTGACAGCAGGGGTACTGCTGGCGGCAGTGCCGGAGCTGGTCAACCGCTTCAAGGGGCCGAACGATACCCCGCAGACCGTGCCGAAGGAGACCGGCGCGGCGATCTCGCGGCGCATTCGTTGGGGCTGGGTCATCGCGGTGGGGTATCTGCTGATGTATCCGCCGATCGGCCTGGGTGTGTTGCCGGTGCTGGTGACGCTCGCGGTGGCAGGTATCGCCGGCATCATGACGGCCCGTCTGATGGGGCTGATGCTGGATGGCATCGAGATGCGCCATCTGTTCCGCTTCGCCGCCGAGTCGCTGATTCTGGGCGGCCTGTGGACCTGGTTCGTCAAGCTGTCTGCCTGACGCCATTGCCGCGCACACTGTACCGTCAGATCGCCAATTACTGCATTCCGGGAGTCCGTCCATGCCGCTCAATGCGTCTACGCAAGCCTTGTTGGCAGGGCTGGAGCGATCGCGCCCGGTACTGGTGACCGGCGCGACCGGCTATGTGGCGGGGCAGCTGATTCGTCGCTTGCTGGAAGAAGGCCTGACGGTGCATGCCGCCGTGCGCGATCCCGGCAATAGCGAACGTCTGGCGGCGCTCATGATGCTGGGCGAGCGCTTGCCGGGCGAGCTACGTGTCTTTGCCGGCGATCTGCTCAAACCGGGTTCCTACGCTCAGGCGATGGCAGGCTGTGAGGTGGTCTTTCATACCGCCTCGCCCTTCGTGGTCAGTGTCCTGGACCCTGAGCGCGATCTGGTGCGTCCGGCAGTGGAGGGCACGCGCAATGTGCTGGAAGAGGCCAATCGTCAGACCAGTGTCGAACGAGTGGTGCTGACCAGCAGCTGTGCCGCCATCTACAGCGACAATGCCGATGCGCAAGACACCCCGCGCGGCTGTTTCGACGAGAGTGTCTGGAACACCACGGCGTCGCTTGAGCATCAGGCCTATTCCCATTCCAAGACGCTGGCGGAACAGGCCGCCTGGCAGATTGCCGAGCGGCAGTCGCGCTGGCGGCTGGTGGTGATCAACCCCTCGCTGGTGCTTGGCCCCGCGATCAGCGATGACGCGCGCGGCGAATCCTTCAGTCTGATGACGCAGCTATGCGATGGCACGCTCAGGATAGGCGCGCCGAATTACGGCATGGGCGTGGTGGATGTGCGGGATGTGGCCGAGGCGCATCTGGCAGCGGGATTTCTGCCCACGGCCAATGGGCGTCATCTGGTCGCCGGGCATTCCTCAAGCTTCATTGAACTGGGGCGGGCCTTGCGCCGTCACGCCGGCCCGCAGTACGCGATTCCCACTCGTCAGCTACCCAAATGGCTGGTGTGGCTGGCGGGCCCGCTGGCCAACAAGGCCGTGACCCGCAAGGTCGTCGCGCGCAACGTGGGCCATCCCTTCGTCTTCGACAATACCCGCAGTCGCGAGCAGCTGGGTCTGATCTACCGGCCCCTCGAGGCGACGCTGCACGACATGCTCGATCAACTGGAGGCCAGCGGCCGCCTGTCGTGATTCCCACTCGCTGACTTGTCCGCGACGCTGCGGCTTGCGTAGCTCTTCTGTATCTCAGCCCCTCATCTCAGCCCTTCTATATTTCACTCCCTCAGCGCCGCCGCAGCGGCTCCAGCAGCGCATTCAACCCGTTGTGATCAATCTCGTGCATCAGCGCGAGCAGGCGACCGATCTCGCCCTGCGGAAACCCCTTGCGTGCAAACCAGCCCAGATAATCCCCGGGCAGGTCGGCAATCAGACGTCCGGCATACTTGCCATAGGGCATCTGGCGGGTCGTCAGTTTCTGCAGGTCTTCAGGGCTCATCCTTTGACTCTCATTCGGTTTCGGTAGGGGGGATGCTCTCAGTTGGCGGTGCCATTCTGGCATAGCTGAGTTGCGGTGGTTGGGTTTTGCCACACTATCGCCATGTCTCCTGTAACCCCATAGCACGGAGAGACTCATGCCTCGCGATTACCAGAACCTGGAGCAGCTACCTCTCGCCGGTGAATGGCGTGCCGGACGAGCCGGCAAGACGCTTGAGGTGGTGGACCCCTTCGATCAGAGCTCGCTGCTCTCTATTTCCATGGCCAACGCCGAGGATCTCGATGCCAGCTATCGCAAGGCGCGCGATGTTCAGCCTGACTGGGCCCAGACGCCGGCAAGCGAGCGCGCGGGCGTGATGCACAAGGTGGTGGAGCTGATGGATGAGCGACGCGAGGAGCTGCTCGGCTGGTTGATCCGTGAGTCCGGCAGTACCCGCATCAAGGCGCAGGCGGAGCTGGCCGCGGCTCGCGCGATCACGCTGGAATCTGCCGCGATGGCCAACCGCGTGGCCGGGATGGCGATGGAGGCCCAGGTGCCGGGCAAGGAGAGCCGTGTCTTTCGCAAGCCGCTGGGTGTCATCGGCATCATCAGCCCGTGGAATTTTCCGCTGCATCTGACCCAGCGTTCCCTGGCGCCGGCATTGGCACTCGGCAACAGCGTCGTCATCAAGCCAGCGAGTGACACGCCGCTGACGGGTGGCCTGCTGCTGGCCCGATTGTTCGAGGAGGCGGGCCTGCCTGCTGGTGTCCTGAGCGTGGTGGTCGGTTCCGGCAGTGAGATCGGCGATGCCTTCGTGGATCACGAAGTGCCGAGGCTGATCTCCTTCACCGGTTCCACCCAGGTAGGCAAGGGCATCGGCAAGCGCGCCGTCGGTGGTGATCACCTCAAGCATGTTGCCCTGGAACTGGGTGGTAACAGCCCCTTCGTGGTGCTTGATGATGCGGATATCGAGCAGGCGGTGGACGCCGCTCTGGTCGGCAAGTTCCTCCATCAGGGGCAGATCTGCATGGCCATCAACCGCATCATCGTCGATGAGTCGGTCCATGACGCCTTCGTCGATCGCTTCGTGGCGCGTGCCCGCGCACTCAAGGTCGGCGATCCCGCACAGGACGATACCGTCATCGGGCCGATCATCAATGCCAAGCAGCGTGATGGTCTGCTCGAGATGATCGAGACGGCCAAGGGCGAGGGCGCCAGGGTGATGCTTGAGGGCGAGACACAAGGTCAGCTGGTGCCGCCGCATGTGTTCACCGAGGTCACCAATGACATGAGTCTGGCGCGCAACGAGATCTTCGGGCCGTTGGTCGGCATCCAGAAGGCCCGTGACGAAGCGCATGCGCTGGAGCTTGCCAACGGCACCGAATATGGCCTCTCGGCATCCGTCTTCACCGCGGATATCGCACGCGGCGAGCGCTTCGCGCGCCAGGTCGAGGCTGGCATGGTGCACGTCAATGACATGCCGGTGAATGATGACCCGCGCGCACCCTTCGGTGGCGAGAAGAACTCCGGCCTTGGGCGCTTCAATGGCGACTGGGTGCTTGAGGAATTCACCACCGACCAGTGGGTCAGCCTGCAGGTCGAGCCCCGCCAGTACCCGTTCTGATCTCTCTGATCTGTAGTTGACGCATGACAAGCGGCGCCCCGCTCAGCCTGATGCCTGAGCGAGGCGCTTTTGATGGTAGGTAATGCTGACGTGTCATGATGGACGAGGTAGGCAAAGGGCCAGCTCAGTGTGACACCCAAGGCATCTCTGTCGAGAGGACAGGGACACATGCTGTGATCATCAGCGCGACCGCCAGATGAGCCGTGCGTGAGAAGCGGATCAGGGCGCGCCTGGCGACGGATCAATGACTGATCAGAGAAGCGCTACCCAGCCAGGCAAGCCTGAGCGCCAGCAACGACAGCGCCCATTTGAACAGGCCATCGAAGTGCCGGTTGGAGACGCGATCCAGAAAGCGCAGTCCGAGGCGGGTGCCGATCAGGCCCGCGCCGATCATCAGCACGATCAGGGGCAACCACTCATGGAAGAGAAACCCTGCCATGCCGAAGATGAACGCCTTGGTCAGGTGCTGCGCGACCATGCAGGCCGCGAAGGTCGCCACCTTGGTGTGACGCGCGCCGCCGCCTTGCTTGATGAAGCTCGCGACCAGTGGGCCGCTAGCCCCGATCAGACTCGAAAGAAAAGTCGTGATGGCGCCGGCGATCAAGGTGCCTGTGCGGCTCAAAGCCCGCTTGGGCAGTGCCGGCCCCCAGCAGGTGAACAGCACGAACAGCGCGATGGAAAGCTCCAGCACCCCTTCAGGCAAGCGGATCAACACCCAGGCCGCGACCAGCGCACCCAGCGCCACACCGGGCAGAAAGGCCAGCAGTCTGCGCATGTCGATATGGCGCCACGTCATCGCCATGCGCCCGCCGTTGGAGCCCAGCTGCACCATGCCATGCACCGGAATCAAGGCAGCGGCAGGCATCAACTGCGCCATGAACATGATCAGCAGGGTGCCACCGCCGACCCCGACGGCAGCGGACATGGCTGACGTCAGCAGGGCAAGCAGCAGCAACGCGCAGACGATAGGCAACGAGAGCGGGAAATACTGCGCGAGGCCCTCAAGCAGGCTTGCGAGGTAGGGAATATCGGCGGGACTGGCGGGCATTGCGGGCATCCTGTGCAGGTAGCCAATAGAGATGGATAGGGGCTCAGGCAGCCGACATGACGCATGACCTGCCTGACAGGCGTACAAGGCTACCGTGACAGAGAGGCGCTATCCAGCCAAGCGTGCGTGGATGAATAGCACATGGGAGATTCGAGCGGCTTCGCGTGGTGGAGTGATTGCAGGTTGCAGTCTTATCAGCCAGTGATCAGCTTTCCCCCATAGGATGGTGAGGCTTACCATGACATGTTGGTTTAGCCATATGCTGCGGTGTTCGGTGGGTGTTTTGTTGATCAGGAGAAAGCTGGCATGAAGCTGTTGTTGCTTGAAGATGATGACCTGCTGGCGGAAAGCCTGGCCGAGCTGCTTGAGGACAATGGCTATCGGTTGGATGTCTCCTCGAATTTGAATGATGCGCAGGCCTTCATGGCAACCGAGCAGTACGTGCTGGCCATTCTGGATCTGGGACTACCGGACGGCTCCGGGTTGGATTTGCTCAAGCGCTGGCGTCAAGGTCAGGTGGATATTCCGATACTGATTCTCACGGCCCGTGACACGTGGGAAGACAAGGTCGTCGGTTTGCGCAGCGGGGCAGATGATTACCTTACCAAGCCATTTCATGAAGCAGAGTTGCTGGCACGGCTTCATGCGCTCCTTCGGCGTCGCCAAGGGGCAAGTCATGGGTATCTTCAGGTGAGCGGAATTCAGCTGGATGAAGAGGCGCAGCGTGTGTGCTGCGATGGAGAGCAGTGGGCGAGCTTGACGGCCACCGAATTCCGCCTGTTGCGCTACCTCATGCATCATCCAGACAGAGTGCACTCCAAGGCACAGTTGCTGGATCAGCTATATGCCCTGGAGCAGGACGCCGCGGCGCCCAATCTGGTAGAAGTCTATATCGCTCGCCTTCGCCGCCGCCTGGGCAAGGACTTGATACAGACCCGCCGCGGACAGGGGTATCTGCTTGTTTCACATCGATCGTCGTAGCCTTCGTTTTCGCCTGCTGACCCGCCTGGGAGGTGCATCCCTCGCGGTGGTGCTGTTTGCCTGGTATCTGCATGGCTTCTTTCTCCACGAGCTGGCGAAGGACTTTCTTGGCGAGCGTCTCAAGGATGAGGCATCGCATATCGTCACCTTGCTCAAGAAGGATGAGCGGCCTGTTGCCCAGCTCATGGCAGCGGCTCGTGAGGAGTCTCTGAGCTTTCATCATTTCTATGTGTTGCGAGTCGGGGAGCAGGTCAGTACTTCGCTGCCTGCCTTGCCGACGCAGATGCTCCCTTTGCTTGAGGGCAAGGGGGATGCGTTGTTCATGCATCAGTTTCAGCAACAACCACTGTTGGTCTATCGGCACGTCTTCGATATCCGCGGGGAGGCGGTGCAATTGCTGATTGCCGAGAATTTCTCGCCAGTGGAGCAGGGCTTGACCCGAGTTCACTGGTGGATCGCCGCCAGCGCCATCCTGTTGTGGGGGATTCTGATATCACTCAATCTGCTGGCGGTAAGGCGGGGGCTCAGGCCGTTGAGTGTCCTGCGTCATCAATTGAGTGAACTCCAGTCCGGGCACCGAAAGCGGATTGTGCTTGAGGCCCCTTCCGAGCTTGATGCGCTGGTATCACAGCTCAACACCCTGCTGGATGAGTTTGATCGTCGGTTGTCTCGTTCACGAGAGTCTGTGGCGAATCTGTCCCATGCGCTCAAGACACCTCTGACGGCACTGACACAGGTGCTGCGTGGCAAGCGACCGATCAATGAGGTACGTCGTGGCAAGATGCTGCAACGTGTAGAGACGATCCATTCCCAGCTGGAGACCGAGCTCAGACGAGCCCGCATTGCTGGCCCACGCGCCGGTCAGACAACACGGCCGGTTGAAGAGGCCCAGCGCTTGATCGAGATGTTCCAGGGGATCTACCCGCAGCGTACCTTCTTGCTGGAGTGTCTGGGCGTATCTAATGAGCATGCGGATAGCTGGGTGAATATCGATACACAGGATTTCACCGAAATGCTCGGCATATTGCTGGATAATGCGGGCAAGTGGTCTGTCAATCAGGTGCAATGCCGATTGACGATAGAGAGTGACCAGATCGTGCTCTGCGTCGAGGATGATGGTCCGGGGGTGCCGCAGGCACAGTTGGCCCATCTTGGCGAGCGTGGGTGGCGGCAGGACGAAACTCACCCGGGGTATGGGCTGGGGCTCTCCATTCTTGCGCATCTCGTCAAGCATTACGCTGGTTGCGTGAGCTACTCAACAGCAGCCGCAGGGGGATTGAGAGCCGAGGTGCATCTGCCCACACGCAAATAGGCACTCCATTCAGGTTCCTTTCAGCTTGCCGTGGCTTCATCCATGTCATGACTCATCATTCATGACCCGGGAGCAGCAACGGCCATGGCACCAAAACCGTCTGAATTTTCTGTATCACGTCGTCAGTTGCTCAAGGGAGGTTCTGCCCTGGGGCTGGGCGCAATGATGTCAGGCGTGGCACCCGCCTGGGCCAACCCCTGGGGGCGCACATCAGGTTACTCCCAAGGGGTTGAGCATGGGCCCGAGATCTCTCTTGTCATTCGACGTGAAGACATCGACATTGCCGGGCAATTCGCTCGCCCCATCAGCATCAATGGCAGTAGTCCCGGGCCCATGGTGCGCTTGAAGGAAGGGCAGGATGCTGTCATCAAGGTGACAAACCTGCTCGATGAGCCAACCTCCATTCACTGGCATGGCATCATACTTCCCCCGGAAATGGACGGCGTGCCGGGTATCAGCTTCGCAGGGATAGTACCGGGCGAAACCTTTACCTATCGGTTCCCTGTCACTCAGAGCGGTACCTACTGGTATCATAGTCATTCAGGCCTCCAGGAGCAGGAGGGCCACGCAGGCCCATTGATCATCGACTCCGCAACACCCGAAGCCTTCACCTATGATCGTGAGCATGTCCTGCTGCTGACTGACTGGACATTCGAAGACCCCAAGTCCGTATTTCGCAATCTCAAGACCATGGAAGGCTACTACAACTATCAGGAGCGTACTGTCGCTGATTTCTTTGCGGATGTACGACGGGGTGGTTGGGTGGACACGATCGAGTCGCGCAGCATGTGGGCAGAAATGCGCATGAGCTCACGGGATATCGCCGATGTCACCGGCAGTACCTATACGTATCTTCTCAATGGTCATTCACCAGAAGAAAACTGGAGCGCGCTATTCAAGCGTGGAGAAACAGTGCGTCTGCGTGTCGTCAATGGCTCGGCAATGAGCTACTTCGATTTACGCATTCCCGGCTTGAAGATGACCGTGGTGGCGGCAGATGGTCAGCCAGTGCAACCGGTAGAAGTGGATGAGTTCCGTATTGCCGTGGCGGAAGCCTACGATGTACTGGTGACACCGGAAGATGACAAGGCCTACACCATCTTCGCCGAAGCCATGGACCGCAGTGGCTACGCGCGAGCCACGTTGGCACCCCGCCCCGGGATGGAGGCGCCCGTACCTGAACGACGGCAGATCGCTGATCGCGGGATGGAGGCCATGGGCGCTCATGCTGGAATGGACCACTCGCAGATAGCAGGCATGGACCATTCGCAGATGGCAGGCATGGACCATTCGCAGATGGCAGGCATGGACCATTCGCAGATGGCAGGCATGGACCATTCGAAGATGGCGGGCATGGACCATTCGCAGATGGCAGGCATGGACCATTCGCAGATGGCAGGCATGGACCATTCGCAGATGGCAGGTATGGATCATTCGCAGATGACAGGCATGGACCATTCGAAGATGACTGGCCTGCAAGCCGATGCAGCCCAGGGCGGCATGTTGATGGCAGGCGCTGCTCAGCAAGGGGCCCGTTATGACCAGGCGGGAATCGGTCTGGACCAATCGCTGCGTCGTGTACTGGTCTATCAGGATCTCAAAGCCTATTCACCATGGCCGGATAGACGTGGCCCCATGCGCGAGATGGAGTTGCATCTGACCGGCAATATGGAACGTTATATGTGGTCCTTCGATGGCAAGAAGTTCAGTGAAGTCAATGGCCCTATTCATTTTCATAAAGATGAGCGCCTCCGTCTCATCTTGATCAATGACACCATGATGGAGCATCCCATTCATTTACATGGGATGTGGATGGAGCTCGAGAATGGCCACGGTGATCTGATTCCTCGCAAGCACACCTTGAATGTCAAACCCGGTGAGCGAGTTTCAGCGTTGATCACTGCCGATGCAGAAGGTAGCTGGGCTTTCCATTGTCATCTTCTGTACCACATGGATGCAGGTATGTTCCGTGTCGTAAAGGTTTCCTGAGGAGTCATCATGTCAATCAGTCAGCATTCATTTCGTCTTGCCTGCGTGACGGTATGTCTATTCTCCGGTGCTGGTGTCTCCCAGGCATTTGCCCAGGATGGATATGATGCCCCGGCGTCATGGCCATCGCCCATGGCCGAACATCTTCAGTGGAGCGCAGTCTTCGATCGCCTGGAATATAGCCTTCCGGACAAGGGAGAGGACTCCCTGGTGTGGGATTTTCAGGCCTGGTATGGCGGAGATACCCACCGCGTCTATCTCAAGTCAGAAGGGGAGAATGTCCAGGGCGATGGTGAAGAAGCCGAGTTTGAATCCCTTGAACTTCTCTACAGTCAGCTGGTTGCCGATTTCTGGGAGTTCCAGATCGGAGCTGGCTATCAGGGTGGTGTGTTCAACGATGATCATGATGAAGGCGTGTATGGGGTGTTCGGCTTTCAGGGAACCGCCCCCTACCGGATCGAGACGGATGCCGCAGTGCAGTACCGAGAGGAAGGTATCGTGACTGCCAGCCTGGAGCTGGAACATGATGTGCGCCTGACCCAGCGCTGGTATCTACAGCCACGCAGTGAAATGGTGTTCGCTGCCAATGAGTCCAGGCAACAGGGGATTGGAAAGGGCCTCAACTCAGTACGAATCGGCTTGCGTGCTCGCTATGAGATAACTCGGCGGGTAGCGCCTTACGTCGGCATGTACTGGCAGAGAGAGTATGGCGAAACCGCCGATATGCAGCGTGAAGAAGGTGAGGATGTGGAGGATACGGCTGTCGTGGTCGGTGTGCGCTTGATGTTCTGAATCTCGATGGCTGTCGTGTATTGGCTGCTGGTGGTCGAAGTCATTCTCTGGAGGTGTTCCTTGAATGATGCAGAGACAGCTCAATGAAATCGGACAAGCGTTTCAGGTGCCAAGGCGCTGCCCGATGCATCGCGTCATGTCGCTGGTATTGTTGGCCGTCAGCCACCGGCTTTTTTACATAGCGGTCTGGGCGTTGAATCATGTTGTTTCATCAAGGGGACTGACATGAAAAAAGTACTGGTAGGGATGTGTCTGGCATTCATGGTGCTGCTGGCAGCCGGGGCTGGAGTCATTTACTCCGGCGTCGTCAGTGTCGCGGCAGATGATCCGCATGGGTCATGGGTCTATGGAATTCTTGAAACGGCGCGTGATCGTTCGATCGAGAGCCACGCGAGTGATATCGCAACGCCATCTCTCGATGATGAAGCCATGAAAGTGGCGGGGGCCGGCAATTATGCATCGATGTGCGCCTCCTGCCATCTCGCGCCAGGCATGCAAGAGACTGAACTCAGCAAGGGGCTTTATCCCAGTCCACCGAATTTTGTGACTTCGGATATGCATGGTGAGCCTAGGGAGCACTTCTGGGCCATCAAGCATGGGATAAAAGCCAGTGGAATGCCGGCATGGGGCAAGAGCATGCAGGATGAATATATCTGGCAGATGGTCGCTTTCATGCAAGAGCTACCGGACATGAGTGCTGCGCGTTATACGGCTCTTGTGGCAGCAAGCGATGGTCATCAACATGGCGGAGGCGAGACTGCACAATCATCGTCATCGCATCATGACGATGACACCCGCCAGCCACATCATGCCAAGGAAGCTGATGGGCCTGCTGATTTACAAGACAGCCATGAGCCTAAGGGCAGCCATGAGCGGAAGGGCAGCCATGAGCCGAAGAACAGTGGCCGGGCTGAGGATCATCCTCACTCATCACATGATGCAGAACATCAACATTGAGATCGGGGTCAGCATCAGTCACCGGAAGTGACGTACACGGCCAGCCGCAAACAACATGACCTGCCTGACAGGCGTGCGATTCCCGAACCGGCCTCTGTTACGATGGCGCCCCTTTCATGGCCACGCTTGCAGGTGACACCTTGGCAGTCTCACGCGATGAGAATCTCTATTCAGGCAGCGTCGACTGGAACGCCATCTATCGTGAGGGCTATCCACTAGAGCGCATTGCCCGGCGCCTGGCGCGCCTGTTGCCCGATGATCAGGGGCAGCCAGTGCTGATGGCAGGCTTTGCCGAGGTCGCCGCGATCCTGTCACGTCAACATGACGTGCGATTCGTGGAATATTCCCAGTACATGGTGGAGGAAGCGCGGCGGCACTGGCCTCAGCTTGAAGAGGTAGTGCACAGCGACATTCTCGATGTGCTGGCAGAGACGCCGGCACCCTGTGTGGCGATCAGCTGTCGCATCAGTGCCAACTGGCAGCAGGGCGAGCAACTCGCGAGACTCGTCGAGGCGATTCTTCGTCATCCACGCCTGCGAATCGTGATCGATGCCTTTGATGTCGAGCGTCTGCCATTGTCCACGCGCATCGTGTCGGGCAGCGGTCGTCATCAACTGGCCTGGCAGACCCTGTCACGTCACATGCTGGAGCCGGAATGGGGCATGCATGCCGTCCACTGGCGGGGCGAGAAGCCTGATAGGCCGGCATGGGTCAGCGCCTTTGAACTTGCGACGCTGACCCGATGTCTTGCCCGCCAGTTGCCTGGTCATGAGGTGCGTTGTCTGCCGCCCCTGATCCCGCAGGACCCCGGCTTCACGCTCGTCATCACGCCACGCACGCCCTGATTCCCCCCGCACGTTCTCATTCTCATGCCGGCCATCGGCGTGAGCTGATGCGCGAGCAGAGGCATGCCGTGCCGAATTACACCGCCTGGGTGGCTTCCTCGACCCGCTCGGCGCGTTCGGCACGCTTGAGCATGCGATAGCGCGAGCGCACCTCGTCACGTTCCAGGTAGCAGCCCTGCAACCAGCGGCTGCCGCTGTCGCCCTCGAAGGCATCGCGGGCGTGCAGCAGGCGACGATTGTCGAAGATGACCATGTCGCCGGGGGCATAGGTGAAACGCATGGCGAAGCGCGGCTCACGCAACATGCGTTGCAGCGTCATCAATGCTTCATAGGCGGTCTCGGTCTGCTCGAACGGGGCCATCATCGGCCCGCGCAGGAAGTCGGCGATCCGCACCTCCAGCAGTTCTCCTGCCTGACCCAGCACGATCATCGGCGAATACCAGACATGATCGGTATTGCGCGAGGTATTGGCGTAGCGCCAGTGCACCGTGGTGAGTGTCTCGTAGGCCTCGGGATGTTCTTCCTTCAGCGCCGCCGCGATGGCGAAGCCGTCCATCATCACCGCCATGCCACCTTCCACGGTGTTCTCGAGACAGTAGAGGCACTGCAGGCCCGGCTGATATTCCCGGGTCGGCAGGTCCACATGCGGTGGCAAGGCGATGGAGGTATAGGCGTTGGAATCCGGGTTCTGGATCGCGCGGACATTGAAGAGGTGGCCGAAGTTGGTGGTGCGGATCGAGCCGATGCGCTCGGCGACCTTTTCGATGGCGTCTTCTTCCGTCGGCAGGTTGCGCAGGCGCACCAGCCCCTTGCCGAGCAGTTCGTGCAGGGTGGGATACAGAATCTCCGCCTCTTGCGCGCTGCCATGATCGGCCTCGGCCAGGCGGGCGGCATCGATGGTCGGCGGCTGATCCAGCTGCTCACCGTGCCAGAGTGTCAGCGGCGGCAGCTCCGGCGGCAGCGCGTCCTGGTTGTCATAGTCGTTGGCGCGCAGGAAGCCCGGGTGGAAGCGCAGGCGGCGGTCTTCGGGTGCGAACAGCACGCTGAGTGCGCCGTCCTCATCGATGCTGGCCTCGGGGATTTCCGGCCAGGCGGGAATCTGGGAGAGGTCTAGGATGCGTTCGCGCGTCGCCGGATTGACGGTGGTATCGTCCGCGGCGTTCTCGCGCAACCAGACACTATGAAAACGGCTGACGCGGCCATCGCTCCAGGTCACGCTCAGATAGCGTGCCTCGTGAACGACCTTCACGAGAGTCTCGTCAATTGGCCAGCTGTCGTAATCGGGTGTGATCGGGAGCGCCATGGAGAGTCCTTCCTTCTGTCAGGTGAGCGATTCCCCGACAGGATGGCAGCCCATGGCGCTCGCTACTGTGCCCAACTCGACACCGACTGTGCCCAATTCGACATCACGATGCGAGTATCGGGTGTGGATCATCCCAAGGGGCGCGGTGGCTGGCGGCGTGCCTGGGTCGGTGTGATGCCGAAGCGGCGGCGAAAGGCGCGGGTGAAACTTGAATGCGAGGTGAAACCGCAGGCCAGGGCGATATCGGTGACGCCATGACGGGTATCGTGAAGTAGGCTGCGTGCATGCAGCAGGCGACGCTCACCGTGATAGGCGCGAGGCGTGCAGCCGAGCCCTTGCTGGAAGCGGCGCTCCAGCTGGCGCCATGAGAGTCCGAGCTCTTCGGCGAGTGCCTCGATGCTGAGCGGGGCCTCCAGGGTGTTCTCCATGCGCGTGATCGCACGCCTGAGCAACGGGTCGGCCAGGTCGGCCGTCTGCTGACTGATGCCGCGCTGGCGGCTGGCCGGCAGGCGCCCTTGATCGAGAATCAGCTGTTCGCGTACTGCCTGATAGAGCGTCTGACCATGCTGGCGCCGAATCAGCTCCAGGCTCATGTCCAGCGGGGCGCTGCCGCCGGCGCAGAAGAAGCCATCGTCACTGATTTCATACAGTGACTCCACTGCGTCCACCTCATCGAAGCGCTGGCTGAATTCCGGCAGGCTTTCCCAGTGCAGCGTCACCGTCTTGCCAGTGAGCAGGCCTGCGCGCGCCAGTACGAAACAGCCGGTGTCCACGCCCCCGAGCTGGCAGCCGCTCTGGGAGCGCTCCTGCAGCCAGTGCAAGGTGCGGTCTTCCAGATAGGCTTCCGGGGCAAAGCTAGTGCACACCACCAGCTTGTCCACTGAGGCGAGCTCATCACGTCCAGTATCCACCGGCAGCACCATGCCATTGGAGGCCTTGACCGGCGCGCCATCCTGGCTTGCGAGTGTCCACTGATACAGGCGTGTTCCACGTAGTCGATTGGCGATGCGCAGCGGCTCGATCATCGAGAATAGTGCGACCATCGCGAAGCCCGGCAGCAGGAAGATGCCGAGTTGATGGCGGTCAGCAGGGGCAGGCGAGGCAAGGGTGGCGGTCAAGGGCGCAATGCTGGTGGGCTGGTCAGACAACACGCCGTCTTCCGGGAGGCCGAAGGCATAGGATGTGTCGGGCGGCGTAGCGCTGGAATCGTGTGAAGGCATGAGGGTAGGCAACAACGGTGTCGGGTGGCTCGGCAGAAGGGGACGGGCCTGACCTTAGCGTGTTCGCTACCTGAGGGCGAGGGCTTCGGTGAGAATGCTCCGCCCTGCTTAGCGCTCTTGATCAGGGCAGGCAGGACGGGCGACGCAATGCACCATTGGGTGAGTTACAGCATCTTGAGACAGTTGCGTCCCGCTTCCTTGGCCGCGTACATGGCTTCATCGGCACGTGCGATCAACTGCTCACGCGTGGCACTGCCATCGGGTTCCAGGTAGGTCATCCCGATGCTCAATGACAGGGGTAGACGTTGGCCTTCGTACTCCACGACACTATCCTTCATGCGTTGTCGCAGCAGGTTGATCCGCGTGGCCGAGTCACTGAGCAGCGAGTCAGGCAGAATCGCCAGGAATTCCTCGCCACCCCATCTGGCGAGGGTGTCGCCGGGCAGCAGAATCTGCTCGGCGAGGACACTCAAGTGCTGCAAGGCAAGATCACCGGCGTCATGGCCATGATTGTCGTTGATCTTCTTGAAATGGTCGAAATCCAGCAGCGCCACGCACAAGGGGTGGTCAACCTCGGCGGTGGCCAGTGCCGCGATGCTGTCATCCAGTACCTGTTGGGCATGACGGCGATTGTAGAGGCCGGTCAGTGGATCGGTGATCGCGATCTTCTCAAGGGCCTGATGCGCTTCCTTCAGGGCATTGATGTCATTGGCACGCGCGACTTCGTGGCCGGCCCATAACGCGATGAGACGCACTAGCTCGATGTCCTGAGCGGTGAAGGGCGGTACCGGATCAGGGCTTGAGAAGTTGAAGGTGCCGTAGCGCTCACCATCCACGATCACCGGCGCCCCGATGTAGGCTTCCAGGTTGAAGTTGGAATAGCAGGGGTGGTTGCGAATCTCGCTGCTGGCCACATGATGGAAGGCTTGGACGCAGTCGGCCTTGTAGACGTGATCGCAATAAGTATCGCTGAGCGAGAAGCTCAGTCCCGGTTCCAGCAGGTCTTCCGGGTGACAGGCACGTTGGACGATATAATCTTCACCCTCGATATGACTGAAAATACCGATCGGCAGGCCGAAGTGTGCACAGCCTAGTTTCAATAGTTCGTCGATGCGCTCATTGAAGTTGAGATTACGAGATGAAGTGATGGCGTGCAGGCTGTGCAGGGTATGCTCCGCCGTTACACGGCGTGAGACATCGCGGATCAGCCCGAACATGAAGATGTTATCGCTCGACGGGTCCTTGATGGGGCCGCCAAGCGTTTCCCCGTAGAAGTAGGAGCCATCCTGGCGTCGGTACCGGATGACTCGACCTTCCTTGGCGGGCTGGGTATCGGCACGAAAGCGTCTTTGGCCCTGATGCTCGAATTCATCGCTGGAGGCATATAATACGCGTGTCTGCTTGCCGATCAGCGCTTCACGGGGATAGCCAAACGCCTTCACTGCGCTGTCATTCATGTAAGTGACGTGGCGGTGCTCATCCGCAAGCAAGATGATATCGTCAATCTGGCCTAACATCTGGCTCAGCAGGGTCTGTATCATCTCAAAGCGTTGCATGACGTAAGCTCCTTGGGTCGTGTCTATCTCTTGGAGGGGCATTCCTTGCCACAGACGTCGATTCTGTCACTGGAGAGGCATGGACGCCTAGGCTTCACGACGGCTGTCCTTCGATACAAAATTCATCTTAACGCACTAGAATGCAATCGAGCCTCGACCTCATTCTGTTCGGCATTCGTATATTCAACGTAAAGGTAATGCAGTGCCAGAGGCCGTATCCGAAGATTCCCGCAACGCTCGCGTTTCTCAGGTTGAGCGCAAGACCGTCCTCGCTCTGCCGACCCCGGATGTAACAGAACTTCATGGCTTCGTGCTGACACGCCATTGGCGAGACACGCCCGAGGGAGTGGTGGTCAGTTTCTGGATTCGTACGGACGAAGGCGCCGTACGTGTCGAATGTGCGCCCCAGGAAGTTGTTGCTTTTCTGCCCGCCGAACAACAGGTGCTGGCTCAGACACTGGTGAGCTTTGAGGCTGGCGTCGAGCTGCGTCCGCTGGCACTGGAAGACTTCCACCATCGCCCGGTGGTGGGGCTCTACTGTCGTGAATATCGCACCCTGGGCCAGCTGGCGCGGCGTTTGAAGGCGATTGGCGTCGACGTCTATGAAGCGGATGTTCGTCCGACGGACCGCTACCTGATGGAGCGTTTCATCACGGCAGGCGTCACGGCACGCGGCGAGCGCCAGCATGATGGCGGCATGAAGAATGCGCGCCTGACACCGCTTGCGGGCTATCGGCCACCGCTGCGCTGGGCATCGCTGGATATCGAGACCGATGCGCGGGGCAATCTGTATTCCATCGCACTCGAGGGCTGCGGACAGCGTCAGGTCTATATGCTGGGGCCCCCCAATGGTGAGGAGAATGCCAGCCGCGATTTCCCGCTGGAGTACCGCGGTAGCCGGCGTGAGTTGCTGCAATGCCTGCTGGACTGGGTCGCAAGGCATAATCCTGATGTCATCATCGGCTGGAATGTCATCCAGTTCGATTTGCGTATGCTGGTGCGGCTGTCAGAGGCCGAAGGCCTGCCACTGCGACTGGGGCGTGACGCCAGCGTGATGCAGTGGCGCTCTCATTCTCGCCAGGCCGAGCACTTCTTTGCCGAGATCGCTGGGCGCTGGGTGGTGGACGGCATCGAGGCGCTCAAGTCGGCCTTCTGGCATTTCGAGTCGTTCAGTCTCGAGAATGTCTCGCGTGAGCTGTTGCAGGAAGGCAAGGCCATCGATGACCCCTACGGCCGGCTGGACGAGATTCTGCGCATGTTCGCCGAGGACAAGCCTTCCCTGGCGCGCTACAACCTCAAGGATTGCGAGCTGGTCACGCGCATCTTCGCGAAGACGCGACTGATGGAGTTTCTGCTCGCGCGGGCTGCTGCCACGGGGCTAGAGGCGGATCGTAGCGGTGGTTCGGTGGCAGCCTTCACGCATCTGTATCTGCCGAGGTTGCACCGGCTGGGCAAGGTCGCGCCCAATCTGGGAGACGTGGTGGGGGAGGACAGCCCCGGTGGCTTCGTGATGGATTCCCAGCCCGGGCTTTATGACTCGGTGCTGGTGCTGGATTTCAAGAGTCTGTATCCCTCCATCATCCGCACTTTCCTGATCGACCCGCTGGGCCTGATCGAAGGGCTGCGTGGGTCGGAGAACGGCTCGGATGATGCCTCAGAGGCCGGTGTGCCCGGTTTTCTCGGCGCGCGGTTCTCGCGTGACCGACACTGCCTGCCGGGCATCGTCGCCGAGATCTGGCAAGCACGTGACGCCGCCCGCGCGGCGGGGGATGCCCCGCTGACCCAGGCGCTTAAGATCATCATGAATGCCTTCTACGGCGTGCTGGGGTCACGCGGCTGTCGTTTCTTCGATCCACGGCTGGCGTCCTCGATCACGCGGCGTGGCCATCAGATCATCCAGCAGACGGTGGAATTGATCGAGGCGCGTGGCTACCGCGTCATCTACGGCGATACCGACTCCACCTTCGTGTGGCTGGGCGCTGCGCATGAGGAAGCCGAGGCCAGCCGGATCGGCCGTGAGCTGGCGGCCCATGTCACCGACTGGTGGCGACGGCATCTCCAGGACAGTCTCGATCTCGACAGCGCGTTGGAGCTGCAGTTCGAGACCCACTATCAGCGCTTCGTGATGCCGACCATTCGCGGGGCCGAGGAGGGCAGCAAGAAACGCTACGCCGGGCTGCAACAGACAGGCAGCAGCGGCCAGACGGAACTGGTGTTCAAGGGGTTGGAGTCGGTGCGCTCCGACTGGACGCCGCTGGCCAAGACCTTCCAGCAGGGACTCTATCGTCGCATCTTCGAAGGCAGCCCCTATCAGGAGTATCTGAAAGGCTACGTGCAGGATTACCTGCAACGCCATGCCCATGGTGCGGCGGACATCTCGGATGTCGAGGCCTTGATCTACCGCAAGCGACTGCGGCGCAAGCTCGACGATTATCAGCGCAACGTGCCACCCCATGTCCGTGCGGCGCGTCTGGCGGATGACGAGAACCGCCGGCGGGGCCTGCCGTTACGCTATCAGCGCGGCGGCTGGATTCGCTATGTGATGACCACCTCCGGCCCGGAACCCGTCGAGTACCTGCGCTCGCCCATTGATGTCCAGCACTACCTGAGTCGCCAGCTCAAGCCCGTCGCCGATGGCATCCTGCCGTTCGTGGACGATGATTTCGATCGCCTGCTGGATCGTCAGATGACGCTGTGGTGATTCGCCCGCTCGGCGTCTCAGCTCCCGTCACCACAGCGCCTCCACTCGGTTATCAAAGCGCCAGAGGCCTGGCTACATCAGCGCCAGGTGATTGTCCCAGTGGGTATTCGCCATCCGCACCGGGCCAAGCGCCGGCAGCCCCTCCTCATCGATCAGCAGCCACTCGCCACGTCCATTGCTGACCACGAAGCCTGCCGGCGTCCGCTGCGTGGCCGGCACCGCCAGCACACCAGCGCAGTCGGCGAAGTCCAGAGTCGTGTCCAGCTCTCCCGTCGCGAGATTCCAGAGCGTGATCAGATTGCCGCGTGGGGCGGTCGCCACGGCCTGTCGCCCATCGGGGGAGACGGCGATGCTGGCGATGTACTGCTTGAACTGCGCGACGTAGTCCCGCGGCAACGGCAGTTCCTGCAAGCGGTCACTGCCGGGATGCTTTATCACCACCAGCGGGCGGTGGTCCGCCGCGGGGCCCTGGTACTGATAGCCCGCGACGATGACGCCCTCGCGGCTGACGTCCAGGTGGCGCAATGACAGCTGGTGATGGGAGGGCTCGCCTTGCCAGCGAATCTCGCCCGAGACACGGTCGAGCAAGGTCAGATTCGACTGCATGCTGTCCAGGTTGAGCTTGACCCGACCGGTGTCAGGCCGCGTCAGAATCCCGCCATTGGCGATGATCAGCTGCTGACCATCCGGATGCAGGCGAATTTCATGCGGGCCGATCCCGCCACTGGCGAACTCGCCGATCCGCGCGAAGTCGCGATTCACGTCGTAGATGCCGATGCGTCCTTCTCCGGGCGCGATGGCATTCTCGGTGGTGTAGAGCAGACCGCCATCCGGGCTGAATACGCCATGCCCATAGAAGTGGCGGTCCGGCGCGGCCTCGATGCGTGCGATCCGCTCGCCACTGTCGAGGTCGAAGACATTGATTTCCGTCCCCGGACGCCGTGAGAAGATCAGCGCCCACGGCTTGTGAGGATGTCGGGTGGCACCGTGGGCGCGCTGGCGTATCGGCTGGCGCCAGCGCTCCACTCCTTGATAACTGGTGCAGCTGGCAAAGTGCTGCCCCGTGTCATCATCACATGCCGAGATGGCCACCCCGAGTGGCTCGCGCCCCTGGGCACTGGCGGCGTTATTGCCGCCCGCCACGGCCATGCCGCCGGGCATGCCCATCAGGGGCGTGCAGGCCAACGCCTTGAGCAGCCGACGTCGCTGACGGGCGTCGGCTGCGTGTGTGTCAGTCATGCCGTGAGGCATCTCGCCTGGCCCCTTGTCAGTTGTCATTCGCCGCTCTCAATTCCTCAGTCGCCATTTGCTACTCACAATTCCCTCGTCCTGGTCAGTCGCCATCGGTGCTGTTGAAGCCCAGTGACAGCCCCAGTGCCGGGTTGAGCGTGTCGGCAAAGCCGGCCTGCAGGGTCTCGACATGGATCATGGCCTGCTGCAGCTCACCATTGCGCGGGTCATCGCGCAGTATGCCGGCGAGGTCATCCGGCAGGGCGGCGAAGGCCTGGCGCGCATCGACGAAATCGCTGGTGGTGGAGGCCACCATGCGCGGGTCGACCTGGCCATTCAGATAGCCTTGAATGCCTGCGACCTCGTCATTGCCAAGCCAGAGGCGTTCCATCATCGCGAGAGTCGCCGCGATGTTGGCAAGCCCCATGCCGCCGCGCCAGGACTCAGCCGCATAGGGGTTGGCCGTGCCGCCGTTGTCGAGGCCGATCGGCCGGCGCAGTTTGCGGTCCTTGATGGCTTCCAGCTGCACGGTCAGCGCGCGAACCAGAGACAGCACGGCGTCACGCGAATCGCTGAAGGCGCCAGTGCCTTCGGCCAGTTGCGGCGCGAACTGCTGCCACTCATCACGCAGCGTCTTGCCGGTATTGGCGGCGTAGGCGGTGTTGGCCGTCATCAACTCGCAGCGGCGCGAGTCGGCCGTCAGGGGCGAGTCGGCATAGCGGGCATCGAACAGCTGATACTCCACGCTGCCCAGTCCCTGCATGACGATGGATTGCTCCGCCAGACTCTCGACCGTGATCGGAGCATCACCGGCGAGCAGGGCGCGGGTCTTGCGCGCGACCAGGTCCTTCTTGTCCGGCCAGAAATACAGCTGCCATTGACGCGAGTTCTGCAGGATCGGGCCCATTTCCACCCAGTTGACCTGATTCAGCCCCAGCATGGCGCTGCGCCAGTCCTGCTTGAGGGTCTCGAGGGTCACGTCGCCCTCGGCGGAGCAGAACGCCTGAGTATGCTGCGCGAGCTGTTGCAGGCGGCTGGCAAGTTGCTGGTGCGCCTCGCTCAGCGTGTCAGCGGCAAACTGGCTGACGGCCGCTGCGCTGTTGGTGTCTGTGGCGGCGTCTGTGTTGGCAGCAGAAGAGTCCGTCGCCGCCAGTGTGCTTGTCGAGAACAGCGCGGCGCCCAGCAGTGTCATGCCACAGGCCATCAGGGCCAGGGGCGAGGTCTTGCGCTGGGCAGGTTTCATCGGGGTTGCAGCTGGGGTGAAGGTGTCGCGGGGCATGAACGGGTATTCCTTGTCAGAGAGTCTCGAGGAAGCGCAACAGGGCTTCACGCTGGTCAGTCGGCAGGGCCACGACGGCATCGCGGCTGGGCTGGGCTTCGCCGCCATGCCAGAGCACGGCCTCGAGCAGGGTGCGTGCACGGCCATCATGCAAGAAGCCCGTGGCAGGGTTGACCGTCTGGGCCAGGCCGATGCCCCACAGGGGCGGCGTGCGCCATTCCTGGCCGCTGGCCTCGAATTCGCGGCGATCATCTGCCAGTCCTTCGCCCATGTCATGCAGCAGCATGTCGCTGTAGGGCCAGATCGTCTGCTCGGCCAGTTGTTCCGCCACGCCGCCGGACTGAGTGGTCAGACGTGGGCGGTGGCAGCTGGCGCATTCAAGCTCGCGGAACAGTCGCTCGCCTTGGCGCACTGTCGGGTCATCGATATCACGCCGGGTGGGCACGGCCAGATTGCGCGAGTAGAAGGCCACGTTGTCCATCACGTTGTCGTCGACCTCGATCTCCCCCCCATCGGGCAATGTCTCGCACTTCTGAAGCGGGGTGCAGTCGGTGGAGCTGACCAGATTGGAAGTCAGCCCCATGTCACCGGCGAAGGCCTTGGCGCTTTGCTGTCGCACATCGGGCTGGCCGGCCTTCCAGCCGAAACGCCCCATGACCTCGCGTTGCTCGGCGAGTGACCACACTGTATTGGCTCGCCCGCTGATGCCGTCGCCATCCGCATCCTGTGGGTCGGCCCACTCGAGCAAGGTCTCGTCGCTGACCGCCTCGAGCAGCCCCAGCCCCACCATGCCGGGGGCGAGACGCGGGGAGAGCGCGATGGCGCCCGGGTCACCGAAGCCGGGTTCGACGATGGAATAGCGCGGCTTGCGCAACGCGATCACTTCCCCGTCCGCCAGGGTCACCGTCACTTGCTCGTAATCCACCTGCATGCGGCCTTCGCGCTCGATGCCGGGCACGGCGGCATTCTGCAGCTGGGTGCCATAGACAGGATGTGGCATCACCCCGGCGATACGCCGGAATTCACGCTCCTCATCGTTCCAGTTGTCCTCGTGACTGTCCGGCAGGCCCAGGCGCAGGAAAAGGCCCACCGAGGGATCGCCCTCGACCGGCAGGCTGCCGCGGCCATCCTTGACGTGGCAGTTCTGGCAGGCGTTGGTGTTGAACAGCGGGCCGAGGCCATCGCGCGCGGTGGTGCTGGCGGGCGCGATCACCCAGGGGCTCTTGAAGAAGCTGTTGCCGACACTGAAGGACAGACGCTGATCGAAGCTCAGGTTCTTGGCCGGCAGTGAATAGGCATTGGTATCGTGCTTGGGCACGCTGCCGTCGCCACCGCTTCTGTCGGTGTCCTGCAATGGCAGGGAAGACAGATAGCTCATCACTGTCATCGCGGAATCTGCCGTGGGCTTGGGATGATCGGCCGATGCCGACTGAGCAGGCAGACACGCCAGGGCGATGGCAAGTGGCAGGGAGCGGGTCAGGTAGGGACGCAGCATCATGTCGTGGTGCAATATTGGCATACAGGGTTTTCCCGGCTTGCGCGGTCAGGCTGCTCGAAGAGTCGCCTCTCAGGACTCTATCGGCAGACGCGCATGAAAAGCTGGCGCAAGAACCATCAACGCCCGAACCTGTCGTGAGAGAGGTTCGGGCGAGGATATCAGCGCGACGCGAGGCAGCTTGGGGTCTTCAGCCAACTCACGCTTGGCAATGTAGAGCAGTTGATCAGAATTCGTGATCTGCCGTGTCGGCTTCCAGGCCATCGATACCGACGGTGCCGGCAATTTCTTCGATCAGACGGGTCTGGGCGACCAGATCCTGAATGCTGGCATTGATGATCTCGGCGCCTTCGGCATTGCCCGGGGCGATCATCTGGTCAAACTTCATGCCGCCGTCGGCTTCTGCCGTGTCGACCATCACCTGCAGCTGGCCCATGGTGGTGTCCAGTGCCTCGTGCATCTTCTCGGCCAGTTCCGGGTCATTCTGGGCGACGAGTGTATGCAGTGACGGGCCTTCGAAGGTGCGGCCGTCCAGGGTCACGTACTTGCCTTCGTAGACGTTCTGGATGCCCTTGGCATTGTAGAAGTGCGAGTAGTGGGTGTTGTCGGAGAAGCAGTCGTGCTCGTCTTCATAGGAGTTGGCTTCCAGCGCGACCTTCATGCGCTCACCGGCCAGCTCACCCAGTGACAGGGAGCCCATGCCGAACAACATCTTCTCGAGGCCTTCACCGGCCGGCAGTGAGGTCAGTTCCGCGCGGTAGTTGTCCTTCTCGCCCTGTGCCCACTGGCCGACCATGTATTCCAGGTCGCTGATCAGCAGGTCGTTGGCGGCCAGCAGGTAAGCCCCACGACGGTCACAGTTGTTGGCGGTACAGGCATCGCCCTTGGCGAAGTCGGTCGCCGGGCGCTCGCCGGCACCGGCCTCAAAGCCGTGCATGTCCTGACCCCAGAGCAGGAATTCGATGGCATGGTAGCCGCTGGCCACGTTGGCCTCGAAACCGCCCAGCTCGTTGAGGGACGCCAGCAGCTCCGGGGTGATCTCGGTGGTGTCGATCTTGTCGGCACCGATCTGCACGCTGTCGCTGGCGATGATGTTGGCGCTGGCACCCGGGTTGCCCAGCTCTGCCTGATAGCCGTCGCCTTCGACGTAATCGATCAGCCCTTCATCCAGCGGCCAGGCGTTGAGCTGACCTTCCCAGTCATCGACGATGGCATTGCCGAAGCGGAACACTTCACTCTGCTGATACGCCACGCGCGCCTGCTTCCAGGCGGCACGTGCCGCGGCCAGCGTCTCTTCGGACGGCGACTCGATCAGCGCGGCATTGGCGGCGCGCAGGGCATTGGCACTGGCCAGGGCATCGCTGTAGGTGGCATGCGCGACGTTGGCGTACTGGGCGACGACAGCGTCGGCCGTCAGCGCCTTGTCATGCGCGTCGCCATGATGCTCTGCCAGAGCGGCACCGGTGAACATGGAGGCTGACAATGCGATGGCAGCTGCCAGCGGCTTGCGTGAGGCAAAACGGAAAGAGGCAGTCATGTGGATCCCTTGATCGGTCTGTTGTTATGCAGTGCGCGCAGAACGGCAGTGCGTGGGGCCGCTCGAGAGAGGACGGGAAGTCATTACACGATCTCTCGATGGTCGGCCCGCATCTCACTGGATCATATTGAGAACCTTTATTATTTGCAATCGACAAAACGTGCGTCTTGCAACGCAGGGGTGCATTGACTGCAATGCGCCAACGCCCTGCTCATCATCTGTGGCTGCCCGAGCAGGGCGATCGGCATGCTATGTCAGAGCAGGGCGGGCCAGGTCAGCCAGGCAATAGGCTCTGGTCAGGCCATGGCAGAGCGTATCAGGCCAGACCCGCGGCCTGTATCAGGGCGCGCGTATAGTCCTCGCGGGGATTGCCGAGCACTTCTGCCGTCGTGCCCGTCTCCACCAGGCGTCCTTCACGCAACACCATCACCCGATGGGACAGCGCGCGTACCACCGCCAGGTCATGACTGATGAACAGATAGCTCAGGCCTCGGCGTGTCTGAAGTTCACGCAGCAGGGCAATCAGCTGTTTCTGCACGCTGCGATCCAGTGCCGAGGTGGGCTCATCGAGCACCAGCAGTCTGGGCTCGAGGATCAGGGCGCGTGCCAGGGCAATACGCTGACGTTGGCCGCCGGAGAACTCGTGGGGATAACGATCGGCACACGCCGAGGGCAGTTCGACTTCCTCCAGCACCTGCGCCACACGCAGGCGAACCTCGTCTTCGCTGAGCGTTGGATGATGAAAGCGCAGCCCTTCACTGATGATGTCCGCCACCGGCATGCGTGGCGACAGCGAGCCGTATGGATCTTGGAAGACGATCTGCATCTGGCGGCGACGCAGGCGCAGCGTATTGCGATCCAGCGTATCGATGCGTTCGTTCTCGAGGTGGATCTCGCCCTTGGCGGCCTGCAGCTTCAAGAGCGCCAGGGCGAGTGTCGTCTTGCCGGACCCCGATTCCCCGACCACGCCGAGCGTCTCGCCGCGCGCCAGCGTCAGATCCAGCGGATGAACGGCGACGAAGTCCGCGGGGCGCTTCTGGAACAGCTTCTTGCTGCGCGCGAAGTGCACCTCCAGCTTGCGCGCGGCGAGAACCGGTGTCGCGGCGTCCTCGGCACTCAAGTCGCTGGCGAGGCCTTCGGGTTCGGCGGCCAGCAGCTCGCGGGTGTAATCGGCCTGCGGCGCATCGAATACCTCGTCGACGCGCCCTTGCTCGATGCATTCCCCGTCGCGCATCACGATCACGCGGTCGGCGTGACGGCGCACCAGATTGAGGTCATGGCTGATCAGGACCATCGCCATGCCCTGGTCGCGACGCAGGCGATCCAGCAGCTGGAGTATCTCCTGCTGCACGGTGACATCCAGCGCCGTGGTCGGCTCATCGGCGATCAACAGCGGTGGCTGATTGGCCATCGCCATGGCGATCATCACGCGCTGGCGTTGCCCGCCGGAGAGCTGGTGCGGCCAGGCATCGATCAATTCCTCGGGACGCGGCAGCTGCACCTGGCAGAGCAGTTCCAGCACGCGCTGGCGGGCAGCATTGCCGCGCAGCCCCTGCTGGAGGCGCAGGCTTTCACTGATCTGTTCGCCGACACGCGTCAGCGGATTGAGCGAGGTCATCGGCTCCTGGAACACGAAACCGATCTGCCCGCCGCGCACCCGCTGCCACTGGCGTGGCGTCAGGGCAGCGAGATCCAGCGTCTTGCCGTCCGGCCGCGTGAATTCACGCTGCCCGCTGACATGCGCATGCCCCGGCAGCAGGCCAAGACTCGCCAACAGGCTGACGGACTTGCCCGACCCGGACTCGCCGACGATGGCCAGGCATTCTCCCCGTCGGACCTCAAGGGAGAAATGCCTGACGACGGGTGTCTGGCCGAAGCGGATGCAGAGATCGTCGAGTCTCAGCACGCTGGCAGCGGCGCCGGTGTTGTCCGCAGGTGAAGAGGGATGACTCATGCGTTCTGCTCCCGGGCACTGATATGACGTGGGTCGAAGGCATCGCGCAGCCCTTCGCCGATGAAGACCAACAGCGTCAGCATGATGCCGAGGCTCAGGAAGGCGGTCATGCCCAGCCACGGTGCCTGCAGGTTGTTCTTGCCCTGAGCGACCAGCTCGCCCAGCGAGGGGGAGCCGGCCGGCAGGCCGAAGCCGAGGAAATCCAGCGCGGTCAGGGTGGTGATGGCGCCGGTGAACAGGAAGGGGATGAAGGTCAGGGTGGCGACCATCGCGTTGGGCAGCACATGACGCCACATGATCAGCCGCGACGGCAGACCCATGGCCCGAGCGGCGCGCACGTATTCCAGATTGCGCGCGCGCAGGAATTCGGCGCGCACGATATCGACGATGCCCAGCCACGAGAACAGCAACATGATGCCGGTCAGCCACCACAGGTTCGGCTCGACGATGCTGGCGAGAATGATCAGCAGGAACAGCACCGGCAGGCCGGACCACACCTCGATCAAGCGCTGGCCGATCAGATCGACCTTGCCGCCGAAGTAGCCCTGCACGCCACCGATCACCACCCCCAGCACCAGCGAGCCCGCCGTCAGTACCAGCGCGAAGATCACCGACAGCCGGAAGCCATAGATGACGCGCGCCAGTACGTCACGGCCCTGGTCATCGGTGCCCAGCCAATGCCGGCCATTGGGAGCCGACGGCGCCGGAGAGCCCAGATTCAGATCCAGGGTGTCGTAGGAGTAGGGAATCAAGGTGTTGAGCATGAAGCCCTGCGCCTCTATGGCCTCGATCACATAGGGGTCGCGATAGTCGGTGGCGGTGGGCAGGAAGCCGCCGAAGGTGGTCTCCGGATACTCGTGCAGCATCGGCAGGTAGGTCTCGCCCTGATACTCGACCAGCAGCGGGCGGTCATTGGCGATCAGCTCGGCCCCCAGCGAGAGCACGAACAGCACGCCGAAGATCAGCAGCGACCACCAGGCGCGACGGTTGTCACGAAAGGCCGCCATGCGCCGTCGGGTGATGGGCGACAGGCGTGAGGTGCGCGGGCGTTGCTTCGCTTGCTGGCTTTCGTCGCTCACGTCATGAGCGGGTGTCTCGTGACGCTTTGTTTCATGAACCGACGTTTCGTGAAGCGTTGTCTCTTGGCGCATGTCAGGCCTCCCGTGTCGCGAAGTCGATGCGCGGGTCGATCCACACATACATCAGATCAGAGACCAGCTTCAGGATCAGACCGATCAGGGTATAGAGATACAGGGTGCCGAAGATCAGCGGGTAATCGCGCTGCAGGACAGCCTCGAAGCCGAGCAGTCCCAGGCCGTCGAGGGAGAAGATCACCTCGATCAGCAGCGAGCCGGTGAAGAAGATGCCGACCAGCGCCGCGGGCAGCCCGGCGATGATGATCAGCATGGCGTTGCGGAAGACGTGCCCGTAGAGGATGCGGTTCTCGCTGGCTCCCTTGGCGCGTGCCGTCAGGACGTACTGCTTGTGGATTTCATCTAGGAAGCTGTTCTTGGTCAGCATCGTCAGGGTCGCGAAGCTGCCGATGGCGGAGGCCAGCACGGGCAGGGCGATGTGATGGAAGTAATCCAGAATCTTGCCGGCGGTGGACAGCTCCTCGAAGTCCGGCGAGGTCAGCCCCCTGAGCGGGAACCAGTCGAGATAGCTGCCGCCGGCGAATACCACGATCAACAGGATCGCGAACAGGAAGCCCGGAATGGCGTAGCCGACGATGACGACGCCGGAGGTCCAGATATCGAAGCGCGAGCCATGCACCAGTGCCTTGCGGATACCCAGCGGGATCGAGACCAGATAGACCAGCAGCGTGGTCCATAGCCCCAGCGAGATGGAGACCGGCAGGCGCTCCAGCATCAGGTCGATCACCGGGCGATCACGGAAGAAGCTGTCGCCGAAATCGAACTGCGCGTAATCGACGACCATGTCGGTGAAGCGCTCCCAGACCGGCTTGTCGAAGCCGAACTGCTGCTCCAGCTCCTCGATCAAGGCCGGGTCGACCCCTGAGGCGCCGCGATAGGTCGAGGAGCCACCGCCACCGCTGGTGACACCATCACCGCCGCCACTGTTGAGACGGGTGCTGGCACCGGCACTCATGCCGTCCAGACGTGACATCAGTTGTTCGATCGGGCCACCGGGGGCGGCCTGAACGATCAGAAAATTCAGCAACAGGATTCCGAGCAGCGTCGGAATCATCAAAAGAATCCGGCGCAGAATATAGGCACCCAATGGCAATCTCCCTGCGTGCCCCTCATCGCCGGCATCTGATGTGCGGTGCAAGGGGCATCGGTTATTGGTGTCGTGGACGCATCAGCAAGGCGTCAGTCCCGCCAGGCGTCTATGCCTGGCATATGCGCCGAGCGTGTTCTTCAGGCTTGTTGACCCGGCTTATTCACCTGGCTCCAGCGAGGCATCCTTGTCGGGCTCGATCCACCAGCTGTCCAGGCTCAGCTGGTATTCCGGGAAGGGCTGCGGATAGCCGAACTTGTTCCAGAGCGCGATGCGCGTCGCCGCCAGGTGCCACTGGGGCACGACATGGAAGCCCCAGCGCAGTACGCGGTCGAGAGCCCGTGTCGCGCTGAGCAGGTCTTCGCGGGTCTGCGCCTGAATCAGGGCATCGGTGAGCGTGTCCACCACCGGGCTTTTCAGCCCGATCAGATTGCGTGAGCCGGCCACGTCGGCATAGTCGCTGGTCCAGTATTCACGCTGCTCGCTGCCGGGGCTGTTGGACTGCGGATAACTGCCGACCACCACGTCGAAGTCGAAGCTGCGACGGCGGTTGATGTACTGATTGACGTCGACGGTGCGAATCCGTGCCTTGATGCCGATGCGCGCCAGATTGCGAATCCACGGCTGGATGATGCGCTCGAACTGGGTGTCGTAGTTGAGCACCTCAAGCGTCAGCGGCTTGCCGCTGCTGCGGCTGACCAGCTGGCCCTTGACCACTTCATAACCCGCTTCGCGCAGCAGCCCCAACGCCTTGCGCAGGCGAGGGCGCAATTCCTGTGGCTCATCGATCGGCAGGGGCTTGTCGAAGACCGCGCTGGGCAGCTCATCCTTGAAGGGCTCAAGCAGCGCGAGTTCCTTGCCGGTGGGCATGCCATCCGCGGCCATGTCCGAATTCTCGAAATAGCTGTGGGTCTGCTGGTAGGCGCCGTAGAAGAGGTTGCGGTTGATCCAGTCGAAGTCGAAGACCAGCGCCAGTGCCTCACGGACTCTCGGGTCCTGGAAGCGCTCGCGGCGCTCGTTGAGCACGAAGCCCTGCATGCCCGCCGGGTTGCTGTCCGGGACTTCCAGCTTCTTCAGTCGCCCCTTGTGCAGCGCGGGAGTGTCGTAGGCGGTCGCCCAGTTCTTGGCGCTGCTTTCGACATGCAGATCGATGCTGCCGGCCTTGAAGGCTTCCAGCGACACGGTCTGGTCCCGGTAGTAGTCGTAGACCAGCGTCTGGATGTTGTGGCGGCCCTTGTTGACCGGCAGGTCCTTGCCCCAGTAGTCGTCGACACGCTCATAGCGAACCTGGCGGCCGGCATCCAGAGACGCCATGCGATAGGGGCCGGAACCCAGCGGGAGTTCCAGGGTGGCGCGCGTGAAGTCGCGGCTCTTCCAGTAGTGCTCCGGCAACACCGGCAGCTGGCCGATGATCAGCGGCAATTCGCGCGCCGCGTCTGGCGCCATCTCGAAGCGCACGGTGTCGGCATCGATCACGCTGACGCCGGTGACATCGTGGTAATAGCTCTTGAAGAACGGCAGGCCTTCATCCTTGAGCAGGCGATAGGTGAAGACGACATCTTCGGCAGTCACCGCCACGCCATCGTGAAAGCGCGCCCGATGATCGATATCGAATTCGATGGCGCTGCGGTCCTCGGCCAGGCGGACGCCGCTGGCCAGCAATCCGTATTCGGTGAAGGGTTCATCGGCGGAGGGGATCATCAGGGTGTCGTAGATCAGTCCGCCGAAGTAGTTGAGTCCCGCCACCGAATTGCCCTTGAGGATGAAGGGATTGGTGGAGTCGAAACTGCCGATGGCGGCGCGCGTCATGCGCCCGCCGACCGGCGCCTCTGGATTGACGTAAGGGAAGTGCGTGAAGCCGGGCTTGTGGGCGGGCTCGCCGTAGATGGCCAGGCCATGTACGGTCGGGACGTCCAGCGGCGTCTGCACGTTCGAGGTGGGGATACTGGTTGCCTGCGCGCTGGTTGCCTGCGTGCCTGACGCCGTCTCGGCGCTGGGGCGTGAATCGGCAGATTGCTCGCTATTCGCATTGGGCCCGGCTGCATTGGGCTCAGCCGCGTTGGCCGTGGCAGTGAACGAGCCGCTCACCATCAGCGCCCCCAGGCATAGCGCACGTAGCGCGGCCCAGCGACGGTGGGTGAGTGAAGAAACACGCTGCATCGAAGACTTCCTTGACTGAATGACCCGGGCCTCGCGGCCGTGATGAAATGACCGGCATCTGGGCAGCGGCTGGTTTGCGCCTGACTCGCCATCAACTCCGCTGGCTTGGGTGGCCTCAGCGGCTGACTGCAAAGCTGTCGACCGTGAGCTGAAGGAGAACTGCAGCAGGACTGCAGAAGCGGTACAGCAGGTGCGCGCCACGCGCCGGGCTGCGGCCGGCCTCCTTGCATCGACCCCGCCAAGAGTAACGAAGTTCCCTGTCAGCGGCCATGCTGCGGCGTTTGAATCGCAAACGCCCCCACCATCACGGATGGCAGGGGCGTTGAGGAATCGCCTATCAAGCGTCGTACAACGACGCGTGAATCGACTGACTCAGTTGGCGCTGTAAAGGGTCAACATCTGACCGGGGCGCAGGTAGTCCGCAGATGACAGCTTGTTCCAGCGCGCGAGCTGGCGAGTGCTGACATTGTGACGTGCGGCGATCAATGACAGGGAATCGCCACTCTTCACGCGCACCTTCTTCTCGCCGTTGGCCGAGGCCAGCTGGGTGGCCACCGAGGCGCCGCGGTCCGGCACCATCAGTGCCTGGCCGATGCGGATGGTGTTGCCCGAGAGGCGGTTCTTCTGCTTCAGCTCGGAGAGCGTCAGGCCATTGCGGCGCGCGATGACGGACAGGGTGTCGCCGCGTTTGACGCGATAGCTGGCCCAGCTCTGGCGCGCTTTTTCAGGCAGCGTGGCCAGCTGGCTGAGGAAGGTGTCGCGGGCGGTGGCGGGAATCACCAGCGAGCTGTCACCCGGCGTGGTGGCCCAGCGCTTGTAGGCCGGGTTCAGGGCGCGCAGCTCGTCTTCACTGATGCCGGCCAGCTTGGCGGCGGTGGACAGGTCCAGTTGTCCGCCCGTCTCGACGGCCGCGATTTCTGGCCTGTCGTCAATCTTCGGCAACGAGAGCCCATATTCCTCAGGGTCGCGAATCACCGCGGCCAGTGCCAGAAGCTTCGGCACGTATTCCATGGTCTCGTTGGGCAGCTTGATGTTCCAGTAATCCTCATCGCCACCGGCGCGGCGGCGTGCACGATTCACGGTGCCGGCACCGGCATTGTAGGCGGCCAGCGCCAGCTCCCAATCGCCGTCATACCAGCGCTCGCCCTGGGTCTCCAGGTAATCCAGCGCGGCATCCGTGGACAGCAACACGTCCTTGCGACCGTCATACCAGCGGTTGCGTGTCAGCCCCATGGCGTCACCGGTGCGCGGCATGAACTGCCACATGCCGGTCGCACCGCCCGGATGCGCGGCATCCGGATCGTAGGCGCTCTCGATGAAGGGTAGCAGTGCCAGCTCTGCCGGCAGGCCGCGTGCTTCGGTGCGCAGTGTCACGTAGCGAATCCAGGGGCGGGCCTGTTCCGCGATACGCTCCACGTGGTGGGGGTGCTCCTGATACCAGCTGATCCATTTGCGCACGCGAGGGCGACCGGTGTCCTGCTGCAGCTGATAGCCGGCGCGCAGGCGCTCCCAGACGTCGTCGTAGTGCGCGGGAATGGCGTCGACGGCCTCCATGAAGTTCAGCGGGGCGCGCTGATATTCACTGGTGGGCGAGACCCCGGACACCATCGCTGAATTGGCGCTGGCGGTCAGCGGCATCAGGCACAGGGTGGCACCCAGAGAGGCGAGGCGAATCAGGTGACGCAGTCGAGCCGGACGGAAGGGGGCCTGGGTCGGAGTGACACGACACGGCGTGTCGGCGGCCATCTGGCCGTCGGTACGGAGGTCTTGCTGATGCATTGACGAAATACTCTCTGGCGAGCCGCGGCTGGATGGGTCAGCAGCGGCTCGGCTGGCCGGTCATGCCGGCACGAATCAGTGACTGCGGGGGCTGATCGAGATCAGGGTTGTTCTCGACCCGCTGTCACGCGAAATGCCATTCACGCCGCGCTCCAACCGCTCACCTGGGTGGCGTCAGAACGGGGGCAATGGCACGCGGGCAGCAGGGCTAGAAGTTGTCCTTCCACTGACGCAGTGCCGTGAAGGCCGCCAGTGGGGAATCTTCCTGACCCGAGGGTGCCGAGAGGCGTCCTTCCTGCTCGAGGTGGCGTTGCAGCGCCACCTCATCACTGCGCAGGAACGGATTGATCTGCTTTTCTCGGCCGATGAGGGTGGGCAGCGTGGGGCGGCCCAGTGAACGCAGCTGTTCACATTCTGCGTTGAGGGTGTCGCGCGCGGGGTTGTTCGGCTCGGCGGCACTGGCGAAGGCCAGGTTGGCCAGCGTGTACTCGTGTGCCGGGAAGACGAGCGTCTCTTCCGGCAGAGCGGCCAGGCGCGACAAGGAGTGATGCATCTGCTCCGGCGTGCCCTCAAACAGGCGACCGCAACCGCCACTGAACAGGGTGTCGCCGCAGAACAGCAGCCCCGGCATGCCGGAGCTGACGAAGGCGATGTGATCCAGCGTATGGCCCGGTACTTCCATCACCTCGAAGAGGCGGCCCTGCAGGCGGAAGCTGTCGCCATCGCCGACACGCTCGTCGATACCGTGGATGGCCGGATTGTGAGGGCCAACCACGCGAGGCTGATAGCGTTCGATCAGCTCCGGCAGGCCGCCGGTGTGATCCTGGTGGTGATGGGTGATGAGGATGGTGTCGAGGGTCAGGCCTCTGGACTCCAGGGCCTCCATCACCGGGCGTGCATCACCGGGGTCGACGACCGCCACGCGGGGGTTGTCGTCGCTCTGTATCAACCAGATGTAGTTGTCCTGAAAGGCCGCTATGGGCGTTACGCTCATCATGGTGGTCAGGTGCTCTTGATGTCTTGCAGTCGTCGATCGAAGCAATGACAGGCCAGTGACGCGAAAAGGGGCTCCATACGTCCTCGCCGAGGAATCGGCCAGGCTGAAGCAGATGAACATGGCATGTCATCGTCGCCTGCAATGCTGATAGGCAGGCGGTTCCATCGACTCCTTACTGAGAGTTAGTTGTCGAAAGCGGCATAAGATCATGCTCAGAGACGGCTCAGGACGGTCGTGCTCCTGGCCGCTCCCCTGGCCGCGTATGTGGGCGGGAGGGGCAATCCGTATGCTCTATCATCGACAACGCATATTTATGGGTCATTCGCAGGATGTTGGGCAACACCTTGCTTCACTCTATCCTGAGTGTCGGGCCGAGCGTGTCGAGACGCTCGATGCCCGCAGTCCTGTTCAAGACTCGCTTGTCGGTATTTTGTTCCCGGTCAGGCTCGCCGTGTGCGATCAGGCGCCGGGTGGCTGACGCAGAGCCCAACAAGAAGAGTCCAGCTGGAAAAGTCACGACTGGCCGCCGGTGCCAAAGTCCGTGAGCGCCATCAATCGCAAGGCCAATAGCCAGCACGATGATGCCCAGTGGATTGATTCGTGGCGGGAATCTGAATATTCCGCATAACAAGCCTGACGAGCCAGCAGGTAAGTGTCAAACCTCTTATGGTGTGAGAATGTAGACAAGTGTCAAAGCCTGTCTATGCCGTGGGGAGTGTCTCCCCGCCTGAAGCCCGGGAGATGCAAGATGTGGAAAGGCCCCTTTGGTGTGAATGACTCCGGTGCGGACAAGGCCAGCGCGTCCCTGACCGCCGAGGAGCGCCAGCGCCAGCATGCGCGCCAATTGAGTGCCCATGTGCGCGCCATGCGTGCCTTTTTCGAGGGCCCGGATGGGCAGGACATCCTGACGGCGGAGCGCGAGATGCTGTCGCCGCTGTTCGAGCGCTGCTTCGGTTTTCACAGCCTGAACCTGGGCCCGGGCGGCAATGACCTCCTGTCACTCTCCGCCATCCGCCATGCCATCCAATGGAGCCCCGAGGCGGCGCTTGCCGAGTCGCCATCCACCTTGATCTGCCCACTGACGCAGCTGGCTTTGCCGGACGAGAGCATGGATCTGGTGATGCTCCACCATCTACTGGAGGTCGCGCCGGAGCCGCACCGACTGCTGCGTGAGGCGGCCCGCGTCCTGCGCTCCAGTGGCTGTCTGGTCATCGTCGCCTGGCAGCCTTTGTCCGGTGAGGGGCTGCTGCGTCTGGACCCGCGTCGTCGCCACATCACTCCCTGGGAGGGAAGCTGGCGAACGCCGGCGGCCCTGCGCGATTGGCTGGCCTTCGTGGATTTCGAGATCGAGCGTATCGACTATGCCGGCTTCCATCTGCCGGGGTTACGCCTGCGACACGGTTGGCTTGAACGCATGGGGCGCCGCTACAACCTGCCGCTGGGCAGCCTGATGTTGATACGGGCGCGGCGCAATGTCGGGTACGTGCAACCCTTGAATGCCAAGCGACCGCGAGTCGCCATTCCCGGTGTCTCCATCGGCCAGGCCACGCGGGTGCATTCCCGGGAGGGGCATGTGAAGCGTGAGTCGCGCAGAGATCTGTCTGAGCGCGGCTAGCTCGGCGGCTCGCTGCAGGGCTCCCTTTTCTTCAAAGCTTCAGTCTGGCGGAAGCTGTAAAAAAACACAGGGACTTTGGCCATGCTGCATGCGAGTGGGTAGAATGACGCTCATTGTAGCGAGGCCTGCTGTTGCCGCGGGAGGGCTACCGGAGAGTGATTGTCAGGGGGCGGTTTCCAAGCCCCGCCTCTGCGGGCCAGGCTTGCCCCTGTCGTGACAGCCAGCGCCGTCGCACTTGCCCGTCTTCGTTTCCTTTGTCGAGAGTGCCGTTTGTGAGCCAGAGTGCATCCACGTCCGAACCCCAGAATCCCTCCGCTACTGCGACGTCCGAATCCCAGGCGGCGCCGACTCGCGTGGTCATCCACACCGATGGTGCCTGTCGTGGCAACCCGGGTCCGGGTGGCTGGGGCGCGATTCTGGTCAGTGGCAAGCATCGCAAGGAACTCAATGGCAGCGAGGCCCAGACGACCAACAATCGGATGGAGATGATGGCGGCGGTCGAGGCGCTTACGGCGCTCACCAAGCGCTGTCAGGTGGTGCTGTGGACCGACTCCGAATACGTCAAGAACGGCATCACCAAGTGGGTGCACGGCTGGGTCAAGCGCGGCTGGAAGACGGCAGCCAAGCAGCCGGTCAAGAATGAAGATCTGTGGAAGGCACTGCTGGCCCAGAGTGAGCGTCATGATATCGAGTGGCGCTGGGTCAAGGGGCATAGCGGCGATGAGGGCAACGAGCGCGCCGATGCGCTGGCCAACGAGGCCATCGACGAGATGCAGCGCCGCCGCTGAGTGCCTCGTTGGCAGGCACGCCGAGCGCGATGGCCAGCCGTGTTTGAGCACGGACATGCAGGATCCGATATTGAGGCACCCTGATGCGCGGCCCGAAGGTGAGGGCAGATGTCGGTCAGGGAGCTGTCACTGTTTACCAAGAGGTCTGAGATGCGTCAGATTATTCTCGATACCGAAACGACAGGTATCGATCCGAAGGAAGGCCATCGCCTGATCGAGATCGGCGCGGTGGAGATGATCAACCGCCGCCTGACCGGACGCACCTACCATCAGTACGTCAATCCTGAGCGCTTGATCGATGCAGAGGCGATCGGGGTTCACGGCATCACCGATGAGCGAGTCGCCAACGAGCCGGTCTTCGCCGAGATTGCCGATGCCTTCTGGGACTTCATCAAGGGTGCCCAGCTGGTCATCCACAATGCGCCCTTCGACGTGGGCTTCATCGATCACGAATTCGGGCTGATCAATCCCGGGCGTGCCAATCCGTTGGGCCCGGTCGCCGATCACTGCGCCATTCTCGATACCCTGAAGCTGGCCCGAGAGAAGCACCCCGGACAGCGCAACAACCTGGATGCGCTGTGCAAGCGCTACGATATCGACAACGGGCATCGTGTGCTGCACGGCGCCTTGCTGGATGCCGAGATTCTCGGCGACGTCTATCTGGCGATGACCGGTGGCCAGACGGCGCTGGGCCTGGACGTGATAGAGGAAGGCGATGGCGAGGAGGGCGGTATCGTCGGGGTTCGTCGCCTGCGTGCCGATCGCCCACGTCTGGTCACACCCGGGCTTTCCGCGCTGGAGCTTGAGCGTCACTCGGCCTGGTGTGAAGAGATTCGTGGCAAGGCCGATGAGTGCCTGTTCGATCGCCTCTCGATCAATGCACTGGGCAGTATTGATAGTGCCAGTCTTGATGGCGCCAGTCTGGACAGCCGAGGCAACCGCGGAGACGACGCCTGATGTTGATTCGTGATCTCTCGCGTGTGACCCAGCGCCATGGTTATCTGATTCGCGTGGGGCGTGATTGCGTGGCGCCTGCGCCGGATGGCGGCATCATCCAGCCCATCGCGGACTGGCCCAGCGGCGCCGTGGCCCTCGGGGAATGGCAGGGCGCGCCGATTGCGGTGTTCGGTGAGAATGGCAGTGCCGATTGGCCCGCCGCGCGTCAGTGGCTGCATACGCTGCCACGTGATCAGTTTCCGCTGCTTTCCAGTGCGTTGCAGGTGCTCAAATGGCTGCGAGACCATCGATTCTGTGGCCGTTGTGGCAAGCGCATGAAGCGTCTGGAGCATGAATTCGCCATGCACTGCACCGGCTGTCAGCATCGCAGCTACCCGCGTATCTCGCCGTGCATCATCACGCTGATCACCCGGGGCCGCGAGATGTTGCTGGCGCGCAGTCCGCGCTTCGGGCCGGGCATGTATTCGACCCTGGCGGGCTTCATCGAAGCCGGTGAAAGTGCCGAGGAAGCCGTGCGGCGTGAGGTGCACGAGGAAGTCGGTGTTGAAGTCGGGCGAGTCAGCTATTTCCAGAGTCAGTCGTGGCCGTTCCCGCACTCGTTCATGCTGGGCTACTACGCGGAATATGCCGGTGGCGACATCACCATCGATGGTGTCGAGATCGAGGATGCCCAGTGGTTCACACCGGAAGACTTGCCGGGGCTGCCACCGAAGTTCTCGATCTCGCATGCCTTGATCGACAACTTCCTGCGCTCGGTCGCGACGGGCCGCTGATATTGCAAGCCTCTCCCCAAAGAAAACGCCCCGACCATTGGCCGGGGCGTTTTCTTTGGCTGGTGTATCGCTGCGAACCTTTCCATCAGGCTTGTTCGCAGCGATGCACCTGCTCAAGCAGACGCTTACTTGTTCGGGAACAGAGACGTCAGTTTGGTGGCCAGCATGATGTTGCCGGTGGCTTTCAGACGGCCTGTCATGAAGGCCTGCATGCCGTCGACTTCGCCCTTCATCACGCCCTTGAGGGTGTCGCTGTCGGTGCTCAGGGTCACGGACGGGTCATCGTGCTCACCTTCGCCGACGTCCAGAGTGCCGTCCTTGACGACCATGTAGTAGTCATCGCTGTCGGTGATGTTGAATTGAAAGACCTCATCCATGCCCTTGGCGGCTTCGGGGTTGAAACGACTCTTGAGCATATCGATGACGGCGTTGGCGTCGGCCATGGTGATATTCCTTGTCAGTGCTAGCGGTGGAGAAAGGCCAATGATCACGGGGAAAGATGACGTACATGGCGAGAGGTGAGGTGTCGTCCATCACCTAGCTCACCATGAAGTGATCACGCTGCTGGCCTTCAAGACTGACATCAGACTATTTCAAACGAGCGTTCCAATCAAGTCGTGTGATCGATCTGGCGTGTTCCGCGCTTCAGCGCCCAGCTCTGAACCTGCAGAGGTAACGTACAGAGATAACGTACGGATGGCGTCCAGGCCACCTGGAGAGCCCGCACAGGCGGTACGCCAGTCCCATGACAATACGAGCAATGGGTAATCTGCCCAGGCGCTTGCCAGCCTTGCAGGCGGGCAAGCTCGCCCCCATATCGAGTACCATCCCGCACCGGCCCTTTAGCCGGTGATTTCGTTATGGGGCCCTGATCGTTTGGCAGTTGCCTTGACCTTCTGCCTGACACCCATGCACTCGAGAGCGAGCAATTGCCGCTCACGTGCTGGCGAGAGATCAGACACCTTCTTCAATGTTTCAGGAGCAAGTGCATGCAATGGATTTCACAGTACGGCCTCTTTCTGGCCCAGGCGATCACCGTGGTGGTCGCGATCGGGGCCATCGTGCTCATCATTGCACGTGCACGACAAGGGGAAGCGGGGGAGCGCCAGGCCAAGCTGAAGATTCGCCCTTGGCATGAGCGCATCAAGGGCTATCAGCGCGAATTGAGCCACGCCGGACTGGAGGAGGCAGAGTACGCCGCCAAGGAAAAGGCGCGGGCCAAGAAGCACAAGCAGGAAGCCAAGGCGCTCAAGAAATCGCTCAAGGCCAAGTCGAAAGCCAACAAGGGCGGCAATGCGGACAAGGACGATGCGCCGGCCAGTACGCGTGGGCGTCGGGTCTTCGTGCTCGACTTCGTCGGCGACATCAAGGCTAGCGGTGTAGAAAGCCTGGCGGAGCAGATCACGGCACTGGAAGGCGTGCTGGGTGAGCAGGATGAGGTCGTGCTACGACTGGAGTCCGGTGGTGGCCTGGTGCATGCCTATGGCCTGGCCGCGGCACAGCTTGACCGCCTGCGTGCCAGTGGCGCGCGCCTGACGATCACGGTCGACAAGGTCGCGGCCAGTGGTGGCTACATGATGGCCTGTGCGGCGGACCACGTGGTGGCAGCGCCCTTTGCGGTCATCGGCTCGATCGGTGTCGTGGCTCAGGTGCCCAATGTGCACCGTCTGCTCAAGAAGCATGATGTGGATGTCGAGATTCTGACGGCGGGGCGTTACAAGCGCACCTTGACCATGCTCGGCGAGAACAGTGAAGAAGGGCGTGAGAAGTTCCTGTCGGACCTGGCGCGCACCCATGAGCTGTTCAAGCAGCATGTCGGCAGCCGTCGTCCGCAATTGGACGTCGAGGCAGTGTCCCAGGGTGATATCTGGTATGGCAGTGAAGCCATCGATATCGGTCTGATCGACGAGGTCGGTACCAGTCAGGCGTTACTGGCACGCTATCTGAAGGAAGAGGTCAAGATCTTCGAGGTGAGTCTCGAGAAGCCGCGCCGCGTGATGGACCGTTTCGGCAAGGGCGTGACATCGAGTCTGGATCGTGTGCTGGACCGCGTGCTGGAGCGCAATGCGGAGTCGCGCTGGCATCAGCAATAAGCGACAGATTGCCGTCGCGGGCGAAGAGAAGAGGCTTGGAAGGCCATTCCGTGGCCTGCCCGATCTTGTTGGAGTCGGCGAGTGATACAGATGTCTAGCGGGTCACGATCAGCGTGACTCAGCGACATTCCCCTCAAAGGGCGTCAGTCACCGGCTGGCGCTCTTTTTCAGTTATAGAGGTCCTGCAGGGCACGAATGACACCTGCGGCGTTGGGGCCTTGCAGCGAATAGTAGATGGTCTGCGAAGCGCGGCGCGTCCGCACCATGCCTTCACGACGCAGAATCGCCAGATGCTGCGACAGCGCGGATTGCGACAGTTCCAGGCGCGAGTTGAGCTCGCTCACCGACATTTCGCTGTCGCTGAGCAGGCACAGGATGCGCAGGCGGTTCTCGTTGCCCATCGCCTTGAGCAGGGCAGTGGCTTCTTCGATGACGCGGTCACCGGCCTGGTGCAGGGTGATGGCATCGCTGGACACTGGCATGGGGTTATTCCTTGCAGCTGTAGAAAGTGTTGCGTTCATGCGGTCTCTCCCGGTCGGTCTATCTTGGTGCATCCCGAGGGACGCAATGGGCCATTGGCATGTTGTTATGACCTAACCTTGTTTTAGTGAATGATCAATAACTCCGCGTGCTACGTCCAAGACAATCTTAAACGATAAATCATCGACTTTGTCGTTCTCAGGCTTTGACTTTTTGTCGCATCTGCTGTGAGACCGCGTTCAAGCGTATGTTTTATTGCGCGAATGACGCCTTTCACGCTGTCAGGTCGTCTGCAACCAAGGATTGAGTATAAGACCATCAGACGCTGAAAACGGTGAGCCGAGCACGTTTGAAGGGCGATTTTTGGCCTAAGGTTTCAACGTAACTATCGGTTCAGGCATCTCTGTTCTGTCTGTCCTTCCTCCATCGTCGTCTGTCGCATCGCCGTTGGCGAGCGACATCAATGACGACATGAAAAGAGGTCCGGTCAACGGGCCCCGGAGACAAGGCCTTGCGTCAGGACAGGCAAGAGATGCCCACAAAGCCATTCGTGGATCACGAGGTACGCCATGCCCGACGCCAATCACTCCTGTGCACGCGAGCGTTATCTAGCTCTGACGGCGAGAGCCAACGAGACGCCAGAAGACTTCTGGGCTGAGCAGGCGCAACGCATCGCCTGGTTTCGCCCGCCGCAGACCATTCTGGCCTGGGATGAGCAACAGCATGCGCGCTGGTTCATCGATGGCGAGATGAACATCTGCCATGCCGCGCTGGACCATCACGTCGCCAATGGGCGCGCGGATCAGATCGCGTTGTACTGGGATTCGCCGGTCACCCAGAGCAAGCGGCAGTACACGTTTCGTGAGCTGCGTGATGAGGTGGCCCTGCTGGCGGGGGCGCTGCGCAATCTCGGGGTGGAGAAGGGCGATCGTGTCGTGCTCTACATGCCGATGGTCGCCGAGGCCATGATGGCGATGCTGGCCTGTGCACGCCTCGGGGCGGTGCATTCGGTGGTCTTCGGCGGCTTTTCCCCCAAGGAGCTGGCGGTACGTATCGATGACGCCGCGCCCAAGGTGATCATGGCGGCATCCTGTGGGGTGGAAGTCGATCGCATCATTCCCTACAAGCCATGGCTGGATGAAGCCATCGAGCTTGCCGAGCATACCCCGCAAGCCTGTCTGGTCCTGCAGCGTGAACAGCAGCGGGCGACACTCGGGCCGCGTGATCATGACTGGCATGAATGTCTGGCCAGCGCCCAGGCTACCGAAGCGGTCAGCATGCTGGGTAGCGAACCTCTCTATGTCCTCTATACCTCCGGCACCACCGGCAAGCCCAAGGGAGTGGTGCGTGATCACGCCGGTTACGCCGTGGCGCTGCATTATTCAATGGAGCTTCTCTATGCGACCCGCCCCGGGGATACCTTCATGGCGGCCTCGGATATCGGCTGGGTCGTCGGCCACTCCTATATCGTCTATGGCCCGCTGCTAATGGGGGCCAGTACCGTCATGTATGAAGGCAAGCCGGTCAAGACACCGGATGCCGGAGCCTTCTGGCGCTTGATCGAGGAATACCGCATCAACTGCTTCTTCACTGCGCCGACGGCATTTCGCGCCATGAAGAAGGAAGATCCGGAAGCCAGTCAAATGGCCAATTACGACCTTTCCAGCCTGCGCAGTCTGTTCCTGGCCGGAGAACGACTGGACCCGCCGACCTATCACTGGCTCGCCGATCTCCTGCCGGTGCCGGTCGTCGATCACTGGTGGCAGACCGAAACCGGCTGGCCCATCGCCGGCAACCTGCTGGGCCTCGACATGTTCACCGAAGGCAGCCGCGAGGTGAAGGCGCCGGTCGAGGCACGCGCCGGTAGCGCCACCTGGCCGTTGCCGGGCTTCAATGTACAGATTCTTGATGGCATGGGGGATGAGGTGCCCACGGGAGAGCAGGGCAATGTCGTGTTGCGCCAACCTCTGCCGCCGGGCTGCCTGACCGGACTCTATCAGGACCCCGGACGCTTCCATGCTGCCTATCTTGCCGCCTACCCCGGCTATTACCTGTCCGGTGATGGCGGCTACTTCGATGAGCAGGGCTATCTGTTCGTGATGGGGCGCATTGACGATGTCATCAACGTGGCGGGGCACCGTCTGTCGACGGGTGAGATGGAGCAGGTGCTCGGTGCACACGCCGCGATCGCGGAATGCGCGGTGATCGGTATCGAGGATTCGCTCAAGGGCGAGATGCCGTTGGGGCTGGTAATTCTCAAGGATGGCTGGCAGGGGGATGAAGCCAGCCTGTGCGCCGAGCTTGCCCAGCGGATACGCCAGGAAATCGGGGCCTTTGCCTCGCTCAAGGAGGTGCTGATCGTCGAGCGCCTGCCTAAGACGCGCTCCGGCAAGATACTGCGCAAGATGATCCGTCAGATCGCCGCGGGCGAGCAATACCAGGTGCCCTCGACGATAGATGACCCCTCAAGCCTGGAAGATGTGCGTGAGGCGCTGAGCGAGGCCGGCGTCGGTCAGGCGAGTGAGGCACGCAGCGCATGAACCGATGCAGTGATATCGCGGACGCATGACGCGGCTCGCGCTGCTCCAATAATGAAAAAGCCCCCGCCATGAGACATGGCGGGGGCTTTTTTTCAGCAAGGCAGCATTTATTGCATCACGCGCGTGCCACGACCGGATTGGCCATCTCGCGGCGTGCAAGCCAGGCAATGCTGATGACCAGCAGACCCGCCAGGCTCAACCAGCCGAACAGGGTACTGTCGGTCAGGCCCATCACCAGGTAGGCGATCAGCGAGATCGCAGCACCCAGCAGGGCGTAGGGCAGCTGGGTCATGACGTGATCGATGTGATGGCAGCTGGCACCCGTCGAGGACAGGATGGTGGTGTCGGAAATCGGCGAGCAGTGATCCCCGAACACGGAGCCGGCCAGCACCGCGCCCATCATCGGCAACATCATGGCGAGCTCGGTGGCGGCCGCCATGTCACCGGCAATGGGCAGCATGATGCCGAAGGTGCCCCAGCTGGTGCCGGTGGCAAAGGCCATCAGGCCGGAGAGCACGAACAGCAGCATCGGCAGCCAGGTCGGAGACACGACGCCCTCGACCAGCGTGGCCAGGTACTGTCCGGTCCCCAGAGAGCCGATGATGCCGGTCAGCAACCAGGCGAAGACGAGGATATAGACGGCCGGCAGCATGGAGCTGGCGCCCTGGGCGATGGCGCTCAGGCTGCGCCCAGCGCCCATGCGATGACGCAGCAGCATCACTACCGCGGCCAGCAGGCCGATGGCGCCGCCGATGATCAGTGACTTGGCGACATCCGTCAGCTCGAAGGCGCGAATCAGACCGAAGGCCTCGCCCTCAGCGGCCAGTGCGCTGGCGCCTGTCTGCACGATCATGAAGAAGGTCGCGATGACCAGCACGATGATCGGGATCAGCAGGTCCATGGGCCGGCCACGCTCGGACTCTTCCACGTGGGTGTTGCCCGGTGGATTGCCGCGCTTGGCATCGAAAAGCTCACCGTCGCGCGCCGCGATGGCATGACGGCGCATGGCACCGAAGTTGATGTCGAACCAGGCCGAGGCGATCACCAGCACCAGCGCCGCAATCGCGTAGTAGTTGAGGGCGGACAGCTCGAGGAAGGCACCGAACGGACTGACATCCGTGATGTGGTGGGTTGCCAGGATACCGGCGATCAGGCTGATGATGTAGGCACCCCAGCTGGAGATCGGCGTCAACACGCAGATGGGCGCGGCGGTGGAGTCGATCAGATAGGCCAGGCGCGCGCGCGACAGCCCCTGACGATCGGTCAGCGGACGACAGATGTTGCCCACGGCCAGGCTATTGAAATAATCATCGATGAAGATGAATACCCCCAGCAGCACGGTCATCAGCTGCGAGCCACGGCGGGTCGTGACTCGCGCCCGAGCCCAGTTGCCGAAGGCACGGGTGCCGCCTGCCAGCGTGATCACGCCGACCATGGCACCCAGTGCCAGCAGGAACAGCAGGATATAGACATTCCAGCTGTTGAGGCTGGCCTCGGCAAGCTGACCGCTGTCCGGCATCTCGATGAAGACGGCAACCAGCTGCTGCCAGAGATAGTGCAGCGTGACGAGCGGCGAGAAATCATTCAGCAGCAGGGCGCCTGACACGATACCCAGCCCGAGGGAGAGCATGACACGACGTGTCAGTATTGCGAGACCGATGGCTATGATCGGGGCGAGCAGCGAAAGCGGGGACGCCGCGTAGCTGGTCAGTTCCATGTATCACCTGTAATCAAAGGCAGGCGCCGGGACAAAGCGCGCTACCGGGTGCCGTTATGGCGGTTATGGTGCGTGGGTGTCAGGGAGTTGCACCGCCTGATCGCAGCGCACACTCGCGGGATCGCCGTTGCGCAACGGCAATTGATGAGTCGCGAGCCTGCGCCCGACAAGTCCTGGGCCGCCACTGGCAGGCGGCGACTTCCGGAAGGGGGCGCATTATGCCCGAGCCAAACAAGACGTGAAACATTACCGTGTTCACCTAAAGTCTAGGTCGCAGTGAAAAACACCGCCATTGCGCTATTTTTCCCCTAGAATTCGGGCGTAGAAGTCCGCTTTACAGTGGGCTCTTCTTGCTTATCCCCGTGGGATATGAAGAATGGCGCTCACCAAAGCATGTCGAGCAACCCCATCGTAGTGGTTGCTCGCTGTCAGTCGCAGGAAAGTCATGGGCTTTCCGTTGCCTTGGCAGCGTCGACAAGACCAAAAACCCGCCAAAGCGAGACCGACATGTCGGAAACAACGTCCATCATTCCAGCGCCGATTCTGGCGTTGATCGATGCAGGCAATGGCCTGCTGTGGGGCAGTGTATTGATTTACCTGCTCATCGGAGCGGGTCTCTTCTTCACGGTCATGACCAAGGGTATCCAGTTCCGTTATTTCGGACACATGTGGAAGCTGCTGGCCACGTCTCGTCAGGGCAGCGAAGGCGGCATCTCTTCCTTCCAGGCACTGGCTACCTCTCTGGCGGCGCGCGTCGGTACCGGTAACCTCGCCGGTGTTGCCGTGGCGATTTCCCTGGGTGGCCCGGGCGCCATCTTCTGGATGTGGATGACGGCGCTGGTCGGCATGTCCACCAGCTTCATCGAGTCCACCCTGGCGCAGGCCTACAAGGTCTCCCACGATGACAACACCTTCCGTGGTGGCCCGGCCTACTACATCGAGAAGGGCCTCGGTCAGCGGTGGATGGCGATCCTGTTCTCCGTGTGCCTGATCATCGCCTTCGGCCTGGCCTTCAACTCCGTGCAGTCCAACTCCATCGCACTGGCCATGGAGCAGGCCTTCAGCGTGCCGCCGTGGATCATGGGCGTGGTGCTGGTCGTGGTCATGGTGCCGATCATCTTCGGTGGCATGAAACGCATCACGCGTACCGCCGAGCTGATCGTGCCGATCATGGCGCTGCTCTATCTGCTGCTGGCCATCTTCGTCGTGGCCATCAACATCACCGAGCTGCCGGCGGCGCTGGGCACCATCTTCCGCAGTGCCTTCGGTCTTGAGCAGGCCGCAGGTGGCGCGCTGGGTTACACCATTGCCCAGGCGATGATGAACGGCATCAAGCGGGGTCTGTTCTCCAACGAAGCGGGTATGGGTTCTGCCCCGAACGCCGCCGCGATGGCGACCACCAAGCACCCGGCGTCCCAGGGCTTCGTCCAGATGCTGGGCGTGTTCATCGACACCCTGGTCATCTGCACCGCGACCGCGGCCATCATCATCATGAGCGGCACCCTGGGCAACGATGGCGGCAATGACGGCATCCAGATCACCCAGGCGGCGCTGTCCTCACAGGTCGGTAGCTGGGGTGGTGGCTTCGTGGCCATCGCCATTCTGCTGTTCGCCTTCACCTCTCTGGTCGCCAACTACTCCTATGGCGAGTCCAACATCGAGTACATCGCCGGCAAGAAGAACGCCAAGGCCGTCATCATGGTCTACCGCTTCGCCGTGCTCGGCATGGTCATGCTCGGTGCTGTCGCCAGCCTGAAGAACATCTGGAACTTCGCTGATCTGTCGATGGGTGCGATGGCCTTGATCAACCTGATCGCCATCCTGCTGCTGTCGCCGTTGGCCTTCCGTATCTTCAAGGATTACGACCGTCAGCATAAGGCCGGCAAGGAGCCGACCTTTGATCCGGAGCAGTTCCCGGAGCTCAAGGGCAAGGTCGATGCCAGCATCTGGAAGAAGTGACTCTGACACTCGCTTTCATTGCATGGATTTCATTGCATCGCTGTCTTTGCAACGTAAGGGGCGCCGGGGGAGAATGACGGCTTGACCATCTGGCCAGATTTTCCCCGCAGGTACCTGTCAATGGCCGCGCATCGTGATACGATGCGCGGCCATTTTGCGTTCTGGCGATGTGCAAGCCTCGCGGCGGTTGTCAGTGAAGCATGCCTGCAGCGCTCAATCGCTGCGACAAGGCGTCAAGGCCGATGTCAGGCTATGGCAGTTGATGTCAGAATCGACGACGCAAACCTCAACACGCTCGTGACAGGGTTCCCTCACCCCTGGACGACGGCTTTGATCCAAAAAGGACCTGCAATGCTACTCCTCTCGTCTGCCCAGTCGCAGCGCGCACTCGTCGCCCTGGCCCTGTTTCACATCCTCATCATCACCGCCAGCAATTACCTGGTGCAGTTGCCGATGACCCTGTTTGGCTTCCATACCACCTGGGGCGCCTTCAGTTTCCCGTTCATCTTCCTGGCAACGGATCTGACGGTGCGTCTGTTCGGCAAGCATCAGGCGCGGCGCATCATTGCGCTGGTCATGCTGCCGGCGCTGTTGGTCAGCTACATGGTGTCGGTGACGTTTCAGGCGGGCAGCTTTGCCGGGGTAGAGGCACTGGCTGACTTCAACCTGTTTGTGGCCCGTATCGCGCTGGCAAGCTTCATTGCCTACGTGATCGGTCAGTTGCTCGACATTCAGGTGTTCGATCGTCTGCGTCGCAATGCCCACTGGTGGATCGCGCCGTTGGCGTCGACATTGTTCGGCAATCTCGCTGACACCTTTGCCTTCTTCTCGGTGGCGTTCCGCAATGGGCCCGATGCTTTCATGGCGGCTCACTGGGTCGAGATCGCCTGGGTGGATTACGCGATCAAGCTGGCCATCTCGATATTGCTGTTCCTGCCGATGTACGGATTGTTGCTCAATCGCCTCACGAATCAGTTGCTCAAGCGCGGCTTGGTCGATGAGCGAGAGCCTGTCTGACATAAAACTGTCATATCATTTTCTCCCGTTTCGCCGTTGTCAGTCAGGGACATGGCACCGGATTGTGCTAACGTTGCACAAACTGGAATGACGGGAGGGAGCCATGAAAATCGCTGCGGTGTACAGCATCAAAGGGGGCGTGGGCAAGACTGCTTCTGCCATCAATCTGGCGCATTGTGCCGCCAACAGTGGCCTGCGTGTATTGCTGTGGGATCTTGATCCGCAGGCCGCTGCGACCTTCTATGTGCGTACCAAGCCCAAGCTGAAGGGCGGGGTCGAGAAACTTATCAGCGGCAAGCAGGACATGTCCCGCGTGATCCGTTCCACGGATTATCAGAACCTGGATGTCCTGCCGGCGGAATTCTCCTACCGCAACCTCGACCATATACTCGAGGAAGAGAAGCGCACCCGACTGCGCAAGGTCCTCAAGCCGGTACGCGATGACTACGACCTCGTCATCCTCGATTGTCCGCCGAGCATTTCCAGTCTTTCCGAGCAGGTCTTCGCTTCTGCCGATACCCTGCTGGTGCCGATCATTCCCACGGTTCTGTCGCTGCGTACCCTGGAGCAATTGAACGCCTATCTGGCCGAGATCGATCTCGATGTGCCCGTTTGGCCGTTCTTCACTCTGGTGGATCGCCGCAAGACATTGCACAAGGATGTGATGGAATCGCTCAAGCAGGATTATCCGCTGCAGCTCAGTGGCTTTATCCCGTATTCCAGCGTGGTCGAGCGCATGGGGATCGAGCGCAAGCCCATCGGGACTTTCTCGCGCAACAGCTCACCGGCGGTCAGCTATCGCAGCCTGTGGCAGGAAATCGGCCAACGGCTGAGCCTGCTCAAGGAGCCGACAGTGGCGTCAGCGCCAGCCGCCGCCAAGGCCGCTGAGGCTGAATCAACCGTCACCGCGCCTCAAGGTGCTGCTACCGGCAAGGCCAGCGCCAAAGGGGAGGCGGCCAGCAAGCCAGACGCCAAGCCTGCCAGCAAGGAAGCCTCAAGCAAACCAGCGGCCAAGCCTGCCAGCAAGAAAGCGCCCAGTGCTGACAAGAAGCCGGCGAGCAAGGACTCTGCCAGCAAAGACAGCAGCAAGTCGGCCAGCAAGTCGGCCGCCAAGGGCAAGAAGAAGGGCGGTAACCTGGGCGATTGATGCCGAGTGCCAGCCAGAAACACAGAGCCCCGCCAATTGGCGGGGCTCTTGCGTATTGCAGCGGCAGTCATGTCATGAAAGTCATGTCATGAAAGTCATGTCATGAAAGTCATGTCATGAAAGTCAGGTCATCACAGCCGCGTCACTACAGTCCTGTATTTGAGTTCTTCACTACAGCCCCGGCAGCCCTGAACTGGCATCGGCCTCTTCCAGCAGGCGCTTGAGCGGAGCGTGCAAGGCCGGTGAGGCCACCACGATATTCTCGCCATAAAGCTCATCGGGAATGCCGTCCGGACAGCGATACAGGTGACCCGTGCGTGCGCCGGCTTCACGCGCGATCAGAAGACCCGCCGCAAAGTCCCAGGGGGAGACGCTTTCGTAATAGGCATCCAGACGTCCGCACGCCACATCACAGAGATCCAGCGCGGCACTGCCGTTGCGGCGTACATCCTGACAGACCAGCAGCATGGCCGAGAGGCGCTTGAGCAGCGGCGGACGACTGTCACGGTTGTAGGGGAAGCCGGTCGCGACCAGTGCGCGGCTCATCTCATCGGTCTCGCTGACCGAGATGCTCTCGCCGTTGAGCCAGGCTCCCTTGCCGCGGATGGCGGTGAAGGTCTCTCCGAGGAAGGGCGCATGCACGACCCCCATCTGGATCTTGCCGCGCTCGCACCAGGCGATGGACACGGCGACATGGCGCAGGCCATGGGCAAAATTGACGGTACCGTCGATGGGGTCGATCACCCACAGACCACCCTTGGTACCGATCACATCCCGCTCAGGTGACAGCTCTTCGGTAAGGCGCGCATCCTCGGGAAACTCGGCTTCGAGCGCTTCCGCCAGGAAGGTATCGATTGCCACGTCGATGTCGGTGACCAGCTCATCGCCTTTCTTGTAATGGTGCGCGAAACCCTGTTCCTCGCGCGCTTGCACCATGCGTTCACCAGCCTGTCTGGCCAGTTCCGTTGCTCGTTCCAGGCGTTGTTCCAGCGTCATGTGGCTCTCCGGCAGCGATGATCAGGTCGGATGAGGCAACCCTCACTCATCCGATGCCTCCTTGTATAACAGACTCATGTGGCGAGTTCAGCCTCGGGCACTGAGCGCCGGCGCATGAAACAGGTAATGAAAGCGTCGATTCAGCTCATTCATGCCCTGTCATGGTGCCTGGCAGGCAAGGTATGCACTGTCAGCGTGACTCCGGGTCAGTGTGGCTAGCAAGATTATAGCGTTATATTGCAGCCATGCCGTCTTTTACCGGGCTGCCTTTCTGTCACTCGGTTATTAGAGAGCCTTTTGCCCCTCGATGCGCACGCCATGACAGGGCGGTGGCGCCCGTCGAACACACCAGTAATTCAACATTTGTTTCATTTCTTAAATTCTGGCGCACTTGTTGCAGTAGTGTGGTCATGAGGCTCGGCGAGTTGGCGAGTCTTTCCGCATTCCATGCCCTGCTGCACGAGGAGCGACCGTGAGCCCGACCTTTGACCAGATTCATCCTCCCCAGCGCCTGCTGATGGGCCCCGGTCCGATCAATGCGGATCCGCGTGTATTGCGAGCGCTTTCCGCTCCCTTGATCGGCCAGTACGACCCGGCGATGACGCACTACATGAACGAGACGATGCAGCTCTATCGCGGCGTCTTCGAGACCACCAATGATGCCACCCTGTTGATCGATGGCACCTCGCGTGCCGGTATCGAGGCGGTGCTGGTCTCGTTGATCCAGCCGGGGGAGCGTGTGCTGGTGCCGATTTTCGGCCGTTTCGGTCATCTGCTGCGCGAGATCGCCGAGCGCTGCGGTGCCGAGGTGCATACGCTGGAATGCGAGTGGGGCCAGGTGTTCCGCCCGGAGCAGATCGAAGCCGCCATTCGCGAGGTCAAGCCCAGCGTGCTGGCACTGGTGCAGGGCGATACCTCGACCACCATGTGCCAGCCGCTTAAAGACATCGGCGCCATCTGTCGCCGCGAAGGCGTGCTGTTCTACAGCGATGCCACGGCGTCATTGGCGGGCAATCCGCTCAAGACCGATGAGTGGGGGCTGGACGCCGTCACCGCAGGCTTGCAGAAGTGTCTGGCGGGGCCGTCAGGCAGCTCGCCGTTGACGCTGTCGCCGCGTGCGGTGGAGGTGGTGCATGCCCGGCGGCATGTCGAGGCGGGCATCAGCAGCGGCAGTGATCGTCTGGCGGAGCCGGGCGCGCGCATCCGCTCCAACTATTTCGATCTCTCCATGGTGCTCGATTACTGGGGAGAGCTTCGCCTCAATCACCACACCGAAGCTACCAGCATGCTGTATGGCGCACGTGAGTGTGCGCGCCTGCTGGTCAATGAGGGCATGGACAACGCCATCGCGCGCCATGCGCTGCATGGTCAGGCGATGGTCGAGGGCTTGAAGGGGTTGGGACTTGCGCTGTTCGGCGACCAGGCCCACCGCATGAACAACGTCAGCGCGGTGATGATTCCCGACGGCCTGGATGGCGATGGCCTGCGCCGCAGCATGCTGGAGGACTTCGGCATCGAGATCGGCACCAGCTTCGGCCCGCTGCACGGCAAGGTCTGGCGTCTCGGCGTGATGGGCTACAACGCGCGTCGCGATACCGTGCTGACCACGTTGGCGGCGCTGGAGCAGACCCTGCGCCGTGGTGGCGTCAAGACTGTGGCCGGCGGTGGCGTCGGTGCCGCGCTGGACTTCTATCAGGAGCATCAGGGTCAGGCGGCCAATGGCCGTGCCAATCCCAGCACGGGAGGCCAGTCATGAGCGATGCCGGATCCATACCCCCGGACGCCACCGCGCCGCTGGAAACGGCCGCCGATGTGCTGACCGCCTGCGACACCCTGGCGGCGATCTCGAGCAGCGACAGCGGGATCGACCGCCGCTATCTGACGCCGGAACACGCCGCCGCCAATGCCACCATGGCTGGCTGGCTCAAGGCTGCCGGTCTGCGCAGCTGGCAGGATGGCGCCGGCAATCTCTGGGGCCGCTGGTGTCCACCCGCTATCACCGCTGCCGCTGACAGCGAAGCCGGCGTGCCGCGTCTGGTGATCGGCTCGCATCTGGACAGCGTGCCGGATGCCGGCCGCTACGACGGCATTCTTGGTGTCCTGCTCGGGGTGGCCGCCTTGACGCATTTCAGGCAGCGCGCCGATACGGGCGAGCAGAGCTTGCCCTTCGCGCTGGAAGTGGTCGGTTTCGGTGATGAAGAGGGCACCCGCTTCGGTGCGACCCTGCTCGGCAGCCATGCCATCGCCGGACGCTGGCAGTCGGACTGGGAGCGGGTAGAGGATGAGGACGGCATCCCGCTTGGCGACGCGCTCGAACGTTTCGGGCTTTCCGGGCAGACGGCCGCCAGGGCCAGCCTGCAGGAGGATCCGCCGCTGGGCTATCTGGAAGTGCATATCGAGCAGGGCCCGGTGCTGGAAGCCGAGAAGCTGGCGCTGGGTACCGTGACCGGTATCGCCGGTGCGCGACGCTTCGCGGTCAACTTCGTCGGCCAGGCGGGGCATGCCGGTACAACGCCGATGGCGCTGCGTCAGGATGCGCTGTGTGCGGCGGCGGAGTGGACACTGGCGGTGGAATCGCTGGCGCGTGATGTCCAGGCGGGCAAGCGGGCTGACATGGCGGACCACTCGTTGGTCGCGACCGTGGGTTGTTGCGAGCTGCGTCCCGGGGCGGTGAATGTCATCCCCGGGGGGGCGGCACTGAGTCTGGATATCCGCGCGCTGGACGATGCGCAGCGGGATCGTGCGCTGGATGAACTCTTGAACGAGGCACATCGAATCGCGGCGCGACGGGGCCTCACCTTCCACTGTGAGCAGACGCATGCGGCCGATGCCGTGGCCTGTGACGAGGGATTGATGCAGGCCGTCGATGCCGGTATTGCCGCCATCGGTCAGGCGCCATTCCGGCTACCGAGTGGTGCCGGGCATGACGCCATGGCGGTCAGTCATCTGTGCCCGGTGGGCATGCTGTTCCTGCGCTGCGAGCGCGGTATCAGCCACCACCCGCTGGAGGCGGTAACCGAAGACGATGTCGCCAAGGCCCTGGCGGCACTGATCGCCAGTATCGAGGCCGTGGCCGCCAGGCACGTGTAGGACAGCACGCCTCGGCGGCCGCAGGGGCGCTGGTCGCTAACTGGCTTCGAGCAGCCCCGGCAGGCGCACTGCGGCGATCGCATTTATCTGGGCCAATGCCTCCTGGTACTCCGCCTCGGTGGATTGCGGCAGACGGCGCTCCAGTTCCTCGAGAATGCTGCTGGCGCTGTGGCCCTTGACGCAGATGATGAACGGAATGCCGTGGCGCGCCTGGTAGTCGGCATTGGCCGTCAGGAAACGTTCACGGGTGGCGTCATCAAGCTGATCGAGCCCTGCGCCACGCTGCTCGCCCTGCGAGGCGGGCGTCAGGGTCTCCAGCTTGCCGGCAGCCAGCTCAGGATGGGCCAGAATCAATTGGTGGCGCTCGACATCACTGGCCTGGCGTACCGCATTGGCACACGCCGTCAGCAGGACTTCCATGCTCGCGAACGGACGCTCTGCCGCGGCGCGTTCCACCACCCAGTCCGAGTGCTCATAGAGACCACTCAAGCGTCGTGCCAGCGCCTCGGGTGGCAGGGCGTTGAGCGTGTCCAGCATCACCAGATAGTGCATCGGGGTCTCGATTGGCATGCGCCTTGCTCCAGAGAGGGGGATAGGTTTGAAAAGCTCAAGGAATCATCAGCTTGCAAGGCGCATGCCGTCGCTGGCAACGCGTCTGACCAACGCTGTGTCACACGTTGCATCGCCATGCCAGTGGTTGACGACAAGGCTGTATCGCCACCGGCTTGCCTGACGGCGCCGAGCGGCGTCTGTCATGGGGCGATACGGCCTGCACCTTGACCGATCGGTCAGAATGCAGCAATGCACTCATCGGGTGCAATACCACCAACCGCTGACGGCAGGCCAGAGCAGGGCAAGCCAGAACAGGTCAGGCAAGAACATGCCAGGCCAGAAAAAAGAACACAGTCTTCATTCGTACAGCTTCCATCTGCCCAGATTTGAGTCGTACCCGCCACATCCACACAAGAACAGGAAATCGCCATGCCCAGACTGACGACGCATGTGCTCAATCAGGCCGAAGGCATCGCTGCCAGCGGTGTGCATATCACCCTGGAGCGCCAGGATGCGCAGGGTCACTTTCACGAGATCGCGCAGGTCACGACCAATGCCGATGGGCGTCTCGATGCGCCGCTGCTTGAGGAAACCGACGCTTCCGCTGATCTCTCCGGCGTCTATCGTCTGACGTTTCAGGTCGGGGATTACTTTGCCAGCCGCGCGGTGGGCAAGGGCATGCTCGGCCGGGTGCCGGTCGAGTTCACACTCGAGGCCAGTGGCCATTATCACATTCCGCTACTGGTCACTCCGTGGGCCTACAGTGTCTACCGCGGCAGCTAAGGAGCCGGCATGAGCGCATATCTTCTCGATTGGGCGATGCTGCTGACCCGCTGGCTGCATGTCATGGCGGGGATCGCCTGGATCGGCGCATCGTTCTTCTTCATCTGGCTCGACAATCGGCGAAAGCCTGCCAGTCATGCGGTGGATGGCCGCCCTGGCGGCGAGCTGTGGGCGGTGCATGGCGGCGGTCTCTATCATCTGTTTCGTCACGATGGGGTCAGTGAAACGCTGCCCAGCGAGATCCACTGGTTCAAGTGGGAGGCCTATGTCACCTGGTTGTCCGGGATGGGACTTTTCACGCTGATCTACTTGCTGCAGCCTCACGCCTACCTGATCGACCCGCGCGTGTTCGAGATGAGCGGCACCCTGGCCGTGTGCAGCGCTCTTGGCGTGCTCGTCGGCGGCTGGCTGGGCTACGAGGCGCTGTGTCGCAGCCCCTTCAAGCGCCATGCCGGGGCGCTGTTCGTCGCGGTCGGTGTGTGGCTGACGCTGGCGGCGTGGGTGGCGACCGAACTGTTCTCGGGGCGTGCCGCCTTCCTGCTGATGGGCGCGCTGATGGGCAGCATCATGGCGGGCAACGTCTTCAATGTGATCATCCCGGGTCAGAAGGCCCTGCTGGTTGCTGCCCAGCGTGGGGAAACGCCGGACCCGATCCACGGCCAGCGCGCAAAGCAGCGTTCGGTGCACAACACCTTCATCACGCTGCCTGCGGTGCTGATGATGATCAGCAACCACTATCCGCTGCTGTATGCCAATGACTATCGCCTCGGCGTCATTCTACTGTTGCTGGTGACGGGCGGTCTGATCCGCATCGCCACGGTGGATCACCACAAGGGCGTCAAGCGCCTGTGGGTACCCGTGGGGGCAGTGTTGGCGTTGATCGGCGTGATCCTGCTCTGCGCGCCGCGCTCACAGACGGCGCCCGCGACTGTCGAGACAAGCGCGCCTTCAGCGTCCGTTGCGGCCAGCAGCGGCGCTGACAATGAGGCCCCGGGGGAGAATCAGGCCTTGCGAGACAAGGTCAGTCATATCGTCGAGCAACGCTGCACCGGCTGTCACAGTGATACGCCGAACTTGATCGGCTTGACGGCTCCGGCAGCAGGTGTGGCCTTCAATGGCTGGGATGACATCCAGCGTCAGGCCATGCGTATCCATCAGCGCACGGTGGTCGACAAGAGTATGCCGCTGGCCAACATGACCCAGATGACCGATGCCGAACGCCAGCTGCTGGATGACTGGTGGCAGGCGACACGCTGAGGGGGAAGGATGAGAGGGCAATGGATTAGGGGGCGATGGCTGAGAGAGTCATGAATGAGGGCGTACTGACCAGCGGCGCTCCAAGACGCCGCTGGTCAGAATCAACTCGCAAGAACTCGTCAGCACCCACTCGTCAGCAGCAACGCTACAGTTCTGAGTCCGGTGGCCGATAGACGTGATACTTCTCTCATGGATCGGGGTATCGCGTAGTGATGACAATAAAAAAGCGTCTGGCCCGCGCCAGTGTCGGCAGCAAGCTCGCCTTGCTGGTATTGCTGTTGATGATGGCGGCCTTCACGGCGCTGGGCCTGGTGTTCTCGACGGCTAGCAAGATGCAGGTAGAAGAGGGCACCGAACGCGCTCTCGCTCAGCAGCAGCAACAGATCACCAACACCATCGAGCTGTTCGACACCACCATGCAGTCCAGCGTGACGCGCATGCTCAATGCCTTCCTGGCGACCATTCCTGACAACTTCACGCTGATCGAAGACCGACGTCTGCCGATCGGCGAGCGCGATGCGCCGGCGCTGCTCAATGCCGGCTTCATGCTCAACAATCAATCCGGTTATCTGGCCGATTTCGCAAATCGCACCGGTGCGCCGGTCAGCTTCTTCGTGCGCGATGGTGAGGATTTTGTGCGCATTGCCACCACTCTCAAGACCGATGATGGCTCAAGCCTGCTCGGGCTGACGCTGAGTGGTGGGGTCAAGGATGCGCTGAATGCCGGCCAGCCCTATACCGGCATGCTCTATCTGGCAGGCCGTCACTACATGACGCGCTATCGTCCGATCACCGACTTCAATGACAACCTCATCGGGGCCTCGTTCATCGGGGTGGATGTCGGCGAGCAGATCGATGAGCTGTATGCCACCATCACCAATATCCAGTTGCATGAGAAGGACTTCAGTCTGGTGGCGAGCACGGCGCCGGGCCAGCAGGGCAAGGTGCTGACGACGGGTCAGTGGCAGGGCCGCTCGCTGATGGACTTCAAGAATGCGCAGGGCGAGCCGGCCTTCGCGCCGCTCTTCGCTGCCGACAGCGGTCAGATCGATTACCGCCTGGCGGGTGAAGACAGTGATCGCATCACCAGCTTCCAGCACTATCCCGCCTGGGACTGGGTGGTGGCGACCACGATCGACAAGCAGGAAGTGACGGCGGGCATCACGCAGGTCCGCAATCAGGTCTTCGGGCTGGCACTGCTGTTGGCGCTGGCCGTGGCGGGCATCCTCTACTTCCTCGAGCGTCGTCTGATCAGTCGTCCGCTGGATGCGCTGGTGTCACTGGCTCAGGCATTGGCGCGGGGCGATCTGTCTCAACGCATCACCAGTCAGCGTCAGGATGAGATCGGCAAGCTGACCGCGGCCATGAACAGCGTCGGCGAGGACCTGAGCCGAGTGGTGGGTCAGGTGCGGGGCACCACGGGCGCCGTCAATCAGGCCGCCGGCGAGATTGCCCAGGGCAACGAGGAGCTTTCGGCGCGTACCGAGCAGTCCGCCTCCAGCCTGCAGGAAACCTCGGCCTCGATGGAAGAGATCACCACCACCGTGCAGCACAGTGCCGATTCCGCCCAGCAGGCCAGCCAGCTGGTCAATTCGACCTCCGAGCAGGCGCGCCGCGGCAATGACGACATGCGCAAGGCGCAGGCAAGCATGGAAGACATCAACCGCTCCGCCGAGCGCATCAGCGAGATCATCAGTCTGATCGACGGCATCGCCTTCCAGACCAACATTCTGGCGCTGAATGCCTCGGTGGAAGCGGCGCGGGCCGGTGAGCATGGGCGTGGCTTTGCGGTGGTCGCGCAGGAAGTGCGCACCCTGGCGACGCGCTCAAGTGATGCATCCCGCGAGATTCGCGGCCTGATCGACGAGTCGATCTCGCACACTCAGCAGGGCGTGGCGCAGGTGAAGGATGCCAGTCAGGCGATGGCCGAGATTCTCTCAAGTGTCGAGCGTGTCAACGACATGATCGCCGAGATCAGCGCCGGCGCGCGTGAACAGAGTGCCGGCGTCGGCCAGGTGAATACGGCGGTGAGCGAGCTGGATGCAATGACGCAGCAGAACACCACGCTGGTCAATCAGGTCAGTGGCGCGGCGCGCAGCATGAGCGCCCAGGCCCAGGCACTGGAGCAGCTGATGGCAGGCTTCAAGGTGGCGGGCGCTCAGAACATGGCAACATCGTCAATGTCACGCCAATCCGTTTCGCACCAGTCCATGTCGCACATGAACACTCAGCCGATGGCGGATGGCGAGCAGACAGCCTTCACGCCGCCGGCAACCGCCCCGCGCGGCTCCCAGCGTCGTGAAGAGGAGGAGTGGGAAGCCTTCTGAGTGCGCGGCCCTGAGCCAAGAGCTTGATCGAGCGCCATTGAATGTGACAGCTAGCCGTTGATGTTTCCGCCAAGCCCTTGCCGACTGTCGTCGGTGAGGGCTTTTTCGTGGCCAGGGCTTATGTGACCCACGTCCATGTGATCAACGCTTATGTGGCCAACGCCCGCCACTGATATCAGCACCATATGAAAGTGTCATCTTGATGACAATTGGTGGTGTTTTTTTCTGTCTCCTGAAAAATGATGAATTCTTTTTTCTGGCCCTTCAGTTAAGTCAACGTTGGTCGATAGTCGGTGAACTTCCACCACACCGGGTACCCGCGGTATGACTTCACTCAGACAGCGTCTGGCGCATGCCAGCGTCGGCAGCAAGTTGGCGCTATTGATCCTGATCCTCATGATGGCAGCGTTTCTGACGCTGGGACTGGTGTTCTCGAGCGCCAGCGCTCGCCAGGTTGAAGGAGACATGGAGATTGCCCTCAAGCAGCAACAGCGTCAGGTCACCCAGATGCTCAGCTTGTTCGATACCTCGATGCAGGCGAGTGTCACACGCATGCTGAGCGCATTCCTGGCCACGATTCCCGACAGTTTCAGTCTCGATGACAGTCGCAGACTGAAAGCTGGTGAGCGTCTGGTACCGGTGCTGCGCAATGCCGGCATCATGCAGAACAGCCAGCCGCTGTATCTGGACAACTTCACCCAGAGGACCGGCGCCCCTGTCAGTCTGTTCGTGCGCGATGGCGATGACTTCGTCGGCATTTCCACCTCGTTGCAGAATACCGATGGTTCACGGATGCTCGGCTTCGCTCTGGAGGGCGAGGTGCTGGCTGCGCTGCGCAATGGTCAGTCCTACAGCGGCTTGCTGAACCTGGCAGACAAGCATTACATGACGCGTTATCAGCCCATCGAGGACGAGGCGGGAAGTATCGTGGGTGCCTCCTTCATTGGCGTGGATATCGGCGCTCAGATCCTGGAGCTCTACACCACGATCACCAACGTGAAATGGCATGAGGGAGATTTCAGTCTGCTGGCAAGCACTGCCGCCGCGAGCCCTGGCCGGGTACTGGCTGGCGACCAGTGGCAGGGGACTTCATTGCTTGATGTCCGTGACGACCAGGGGCGTCAGATCTTCGCGAAGTTGCTCGACCAGCCCCAGGGCCAGATGGAATATCGCCTGCCCGGAGAGACGGGCACCAAGGTCACGCGCTTCGAACAATACCCGGCGTGGGACTGGGTGGTGGCGACCACGGTCGACAAGCAGGCCATCACCGCCGATATCATCCATCTGCGCAACCTGGTGCTCGGCCTGTCGTTGCTGTTGGCATTGGCGGTGGCGGGCCTGTTGTACTGGTTGGAGCGTCGCTTGATCAGTCGTCCGCTGGATGCGCTGGTATCACTGGCTCAGGCATTGGCGCGGGGCGATCTGTCCCAGCGCATCACCAGTCAGCGTCAGGATGAGATCGGCAAGCTGACCGCGGCCATGAACAGCGTCGGTGAGGACTTGAGCAGAGTGGTGGGTCAGGTGCGGGGCACCACGGGCGCTGTCAATCAGGCCGCCGGCGAGATTGCCCAGGGCAACGAGGAGCTTTCGGCACGCACCGAGCAGTCCGCCTCCAGCCTGCAGGAAACCTCGGCCTCGATGGAGGAGATCACCACCACCGTGCAGCACAGTGCCGATTCCGCCCAGCAGGCCAGTCAGCTGGTCAATTCGACCTCCGAGCAGGCGCGCCGCGGCAATGACGACATGCGCAAGGCGCAGGCGAGCATGGAAGACATCAATCGTTCCGCCGAGCGCATCAGCGAGATCATCAGTCTGATCGACGGCATCGCCTTCCAGACCAACATCCTGGCGCTGAATGCCTCGGTGGAGGCGGCGCGGGCCGGTGAGCATGGGCGTGGCTTCGCGGTGGTCGCGCAGGAAGTGCGCACCCTGGCGACGCGCTCAAGCGATGCATCCCGCGAGATTCGCGGCCTGATCGACGAGTCGATCTCGCACACGCAGCAGGGCGTGGCGCAGGTGAAGGACGCCAGTCAGGCCATGGCCGAGATTCTCTCAAGTGTCGAGCGCGTCAACGACATGATCGCCGAGATCAGTGCCGGCGCACGTGAGCAGAGTGCCGGCGTCGGCCAGGTGAATACCGCGGTGAGCGAGCTGGATGCGATGACGCAGCAGAACACCACGCTGGTCAATCAGGTCAGTGGAGCGGCGCGCAGCATGAGCGCACAGGCTCAGGCGCTGGAGCAGCTGATGGCAGGCTTCAAGGTGGCGGGTGGACAGACCATGACCACACACGCCATGTCGCACCAGGCCATGTCGCCTATGAGCACTCAGCCGATGGCGGATGGCGAGCAGTCTGCCTTCACGCCGCCGGCAACCGCCCCGCGCGGCTCCCGGCGTCGTGAAGAGGAGGAGTGGGAAGCCTTCTGAGCCGCGCGCCCCTGTGTTCAGGTCTTGATCGAGCGCCATTGAACACAGCTAGCCGTTGACGTTTCTACCAAGCCCTTGCCGACTGCCGTCGGTGAGGGCTTTGTCCTTTCAGGCCGGGTGTCGGGACGCGAAGCGTGCCAGCTCCTGAGGCTCGCAGCGCTCGCCGACGAAGACCTCGACATACTCAGCGACGCGGCTGATGCGCTCGCTGACGCTTTCCTGAGTGCGCATCGACAGATAGCCGATCTGGGTCAGGTAGGTGGTGCGTGCCCGCACGTTGGCGAGTTGCTCGGGCTGGCCGTAGCGCATCAGCATGCTGGTCAGCGCCTGAATGCGTGCCTGATCGGCGCGGGCGACGGCAGCGGCGACCTCCACGTTCTGAGAGGCCCAGTTGCGGATCGCCAGCTCGAAGCGTGCATCGAACAGTGACGCATCCAGCCAGCAGTCGAAGACATTGAGCATGGCTTCCACCACCGTGGCGGCGTATTGCTCGCAGCGCCCGATCAGGCCGGCGGTATTGTGAGCATCCCAGCGCGCGAGCAGCGCGGTGAGCAGGGCGTCGCGGTCCTTGAAGCTCCAGTAGAAGCTGGTGCGTGACAGGCCCAGCGTCTTGGCCAATGTCAGGACGCGCACCGAATCCACGCCGCCCAGCAACAGCTGCTGATAGGCGGCTTCCAGCCAGTCCTCGGCCTTGCCGCGCCCGGCAGCCTGGGCGCCGTCACTTGCCGGGGGGACGCTTGGGGACTCTGGCATGGGCGGTCTCCTGAAAGGCGGGGGTTGGTGGGGCTGATGTGAGGTCGATCGCGCGATGACAGCATGAGCATGCTGTTTGCGACAGCGACGAGTCTGGCTGCGTCAGGCGGGCGAGAACGGTGTTTCCCGCGACGCATGGTCTGAAGCCTAGGACTATAGTCAGCGTATGTACACAGGTGTACTCAATAAAGACACCCCTGTTCTCGCTGTCTGCTCATCAGGAGGCCACATGGCTCAGGACCCTCTGCTCACGCCGTTCACGCTCAAGCATCTGACCCTCAAGAATCGCTTGATGATGACCTCCCACGAGCCTGCCTATCCGGAAGATGGCATGCCCAAGGCGCGTTATCGCGCCTATCACGAGGAGCGGGCGCGCGCCGGTATCGCCCTGACCATGACGGCGGGCTCTGCCTCGGTCGCCAAGGACAGCCCGCCGGTGTTCAACAACATCCTGGCGTATCGCGATGAGGTGGTGCCGTGGCTCAGCGAGCTGACCGATGCCTGTCATGAGCACGGCACCGCGGTGATGATCCAGCTCACTCACCTGGGGCGCCGTACTCGGTGGGACAAGGCCGACTGGCTGCCGGCGGTCTCGGCGTCCCATCGTCGTGAGGCGGCGCACCGCGCCTTTCCCAAGCGGGTCGAGGACTGGGATATCGCACGGCTGATCCAGGACTACGCCGACGCCGCCGAGCGCATGCAGGCAGCCGGTCTCGACGGTATCGAACTGCAGGCCTATGGCCATCTGATGGACCAGTTCTGGTCGCCGCTCACCAATACCCTTGAGGGCCCCTACGGCGGCAGTCTCGAGAATCGACTGCGCTTCACCATGGAAGTGTTGAGCGCCATTCGCGCACGGGTGGGCAGCGAGTTCATCGTCGGCGTTCGCTACACGGGAGATGAGTGTCTGAGTGGCGGGCTGGATGCCAGCGATGGCCTGGAAGTCTCGCGTCTGCTGCGCGATAGCGGTCAGGTCGATTTTCTCAATGTGGTGCGCGGCCATATCGATACCGATGCGGGCCTCACCGATGTCATCCCGATCCAGGGCATGGCCAGTGCGCCGCATCTCGACTTTGCCGGACAGATTCGCGAAGCAATGGATTTCCCGACCTTCCACGGCGCCAAGATTCAGGACATCGCCACCGCACGTCACGCCATCGCCACTGGCAAGGTCGACATGGTCGGCATGACGCGCGCCCACATGGCGGATCCGCACATCGTGCGCAAGCTGATGGCCAAGCAGGAGGAGACCATCCGCCCCTGTGTCGGGGCCAACTATTGTCTGGATCGCATCTATCAGGGCGGCTCCGCCTACTGCATTCATAACGCTGCGACCGGGCGGGAGCTGGAGCAACCGCATGACATCACGCCTGCCGAGGTCACCCGAAAGGTCGTGATCATCGGGGCGGGCCCGGCAGGGCTGGAGGCCGCACGCGTCGCCGGTGAGCGCGGCCATCAGGTGGTGGTGCTGGAAGCGGCCGACCAGCCGGGTGGCCAGATTCGCCTCACCGCCCAGAGCGAGCGGCGACGCGAGATGATCGGCATCATCGATTGGCGCATCAGTCGCTGTGAGGCGCTTGGCGTCGAGATGCGCTACAACGTCTTCGCCGAGGCCGAGGATGTGCTGGCGGAGCAACCCGATGTCGTCATCGTCGCCACCGGTGGCTATCCCGAGGAAGACATGCCGCAGGTCGGCAGCGAGCTGGTCGTCTCCAGTTGGGACATTCTCTCGGGCCATGTCACGCCTGGCCGCAACGTGCTGCTGTTCGATGATGCGGGAGACCACGCTGCGCTACAGGCCGCCGAGATGATCGCCAACTCCGGAGCCAGGCTCGAGATGATGACGCCAGATCGCACCTTCGCGCCGGAAATCATGGCCATGAACCTGGTGCCCTACATGCGCAGCCTGCAACGTCTCGCCGTCACCTTCACGCCGACCTATCGCCTCGGCAGCGTCACGCGCAGTGAGGATGGCCAGCTGATCGCCCATATCGGCAGTGATTATCTGGATGACGCCGTGGCGCAGGGGAAGGGCACCGGTGTCTACGCGGATCAGCGCCTCGTCGACCAGGTAGTGGTCAACTACGGTGCCCGCCCGATGGAAGATCTCTACTTCGAACTCAAGCCTCACTCACGCAATGGCGGGGCAGTGGACTACGACGCCCTGATCGCAGGCCTCGCCCAACCGGTGGACGGCCCGAGCCCGGAACACACCGAGCGCGCAGCAGAGGGCAGCTTTCAGCTCTATCGCATAGGTGACGCTGTTGCGACCCGCAATACCCATGCGGCGATCCATGACGCGCTGAGGCTGATGAAGGTGGTGTGAGGGGGTGACAGAGAAGGGACACTACTGCAGAGACATGACACGGGCTGGGCAAGTCTCACAGGGTGGCGTGAAACGTCTTACATAGTGCTTTGAGAAATGGATCGAATTACCCGCCCCTGGATCCGCTCGCGCCTCATCAACCCCATCTTGTCAGTAGAGGTACTGTCAGGATGGGTGCCTTCCAGCCATAGCATGCCGTCTGGTTGTATCGCGCGGATGCGCTTGATGATGCGGCCGAAGTGGGGGTGCTGTGCCACCACGATATCGCCGATGCGATAGCGCGATTTCCAGCGTTTCAGCGTCACGACATAATCTCCCGGCGCAAGGCCGGGAGACATGCTGAGTCCATTGACGCGATAGAGTCCGATCGGCATCCGTTCACTCTTGATCAATTCACTCTTCATCAGTTCTTTGGCGCGTCATGTCGTTGCATCAATCCAGCTTTGGATAGACGACAGTTTCAGACGGCGGATACGGGCAGGTCGCGGTAAAGGTCGTGACACCCTTGGTATCCCAGAACGCCGCCGCGAATTCATTGATGAGGGTCAGCAGCTTTTCCCCCTTGTCCCGCTCGATGCCTTGTTTGCAGGCAGAGCCGGCCAGCATGATGCTGTGGACCAGCGCATCGATATTCGGATAGGCATCCCGCTGCGGTTGCTTGATGTAATCGCCCCAGATGATGCGGATCTCATGCTTGGCTTTCTCGGCGTGGCTTTCCTTCTGCTCCACCAGACGCGCCAACAAGGCCTGGTCTGCCAGCGTCAGGCTGTCCTTCTGGCCCAGCTCATTGATGAGGTCCATGAAGCGAATCACGCTGAGTGCGGCGATCTGTGCAGCAGACGGGTCGTAGATCTTGCAGGGAATATCACAGTGCGCGGAAGCCGCAGGGACTGATACCAGGCGGTCAATGCCGCGAAGCAGGGCGTGAATCATGCTCAATCCTCCTTTTGCTGAGTGTTCTGGCGCTTGTGACGCGACTGACGAATGACGAAGAACGCGGTACCGATGACGGCTGCGATGGCGCCATAGAACAGGGTATGAACGAGCGGGCTGCTCCAGTCACTGTGGTCATGTCCCGGGTGGGCCAGGGCCGTATTGGCGGCGGTCAGCAACAGCAGTCCGCTCGCGGTGAGGATTTTCTTCATGCCGTATCTCCTGTGGGGGTGAGTGTCAGTGATGGACCCGCGTCGTGGAGTGTCCCGCGGGGTTCGCCTGGTGAGTCCGTCGCGTGGTAACGCCGAGCCATTGCACGGTGTTCATGATCTCCATGCGTACCTGGCCGCTGCCGCGCAGCAAGGCCTGTTGATGGGCATGGCACAGACCCGGGGCGGAGAGCGCATGGGAGAGGCGAGCATGGGCAGCCTGGAGGGAGCGCATCGCTTGCGGGTGTTGGCCCTGGGCGCGATAGAGCTCCGCCAGATTCTGGTAACTCACGACCAGTGCCGCGACGCCGCCATCCGGGTCTGCACAGGGCATCAGAAAGATGTCGGCAAAATGGCAGGCACTGAGATAGTGCTGCTCTGCCATGGTGTAGTCGCCCTGTTCGAACAACGCATTGCCTGCCTGTGTTTCACGCTTCCATTCGTCCATGAGGCCCTCCCGTGACCGGATATCATCTTCCTAAGCAAATCGCCATGATTATGATAATCATTATCATTCAATAGTGATGCAAAGCCTCGGCGACTGCAAGAGGGGATGGCAAATCAGGGGGAAGGCGGCTTGGCCCCGGGTATTGCGCGCAAGATCAGACGCGAGCTGTCAGTGCACAGACTGGCGGACGACGGGGGGCTGGTGAGCGTTCTACGTTCAGAGCGGTTGGCTTGCGAGGCCCGGGCCCGGCGAGAGCGAGGTGGCGTCTGGTGAGAGTTCCGCTGGCTGTGGCGCTTGCTCGGGCGAGGAATAGCGCTTTTTCGCTGTGTGCATGATGGTCTCCATGCTGGCATACACCATGTAGAGATCTCCCAGGTTCTTGTCAGTCCTGAGCGTGGCATCATGCAGTGGCGCCAGGCCAAAACGCTTGAAGATCTTCATGTTGGCGCGTTTGCACAAGGCCAGAATGCCATCGCCTTTTCGGGATCTGACATGACGTGCCGCAGCAGCCATCAGTAGATTGCCATGGGCAAATCGCTTTGCCTCCGGGGCCATCACCAGCCGGCTGAACTCATAGATGGCGCCCTCCGGGATGGACACCGCATCGCTGTCATCGAAGAGCGTGCGCGACTCGAGACTACCGGGGGTGACGCGAATTCTGCCCAGTAGGGTGTCGTGCTGGGTGTCCATCAGGCAGATATGCTGGCTGTTGCTGTCGATCACATCATCGTGATCACTATGCTTCTGGAGGTAAGCCTTCGAGGCGCTGTGGTGGTCTTCACGTAGCGTGCGCACATGGCGGAAGAGCGGGTGATTGCGACCAAAGAAAGACACTGTCTCTCGATGGGTCTGATGCGTGAAAGAAGCGGTGAACTGCTGGATGACGGCAACGTCTTGAGTGTCTTGCATTCCCTTTCTGTCTCCTCGTGTCATGAGGTTGGCTAGTTTTCTCATGCTTTTGGGATGGCAAATCTAACACTTAATTAGTTTTAGTGCATGTTTGTTGCAGCATCATGACGCGGAGTTGGCTATGGCGAAGATGGCCCAGATAGCATGATTGTCAGCGCGCCGACGAAATGGATCCGGCGTGGCGGATGATGTCCGCATGTCACGATAAACTCGATATGGGCGGCTAACATGAGGCGAAAAGAGATGAAGCTGCGCTTTACTGCATTGTCTGAGACGGGCTTGTGGATGGCCTTGAGGCCTTTGCCCCACGAGATGCGAGAGCGGTATTGTCATGAGAAATGGCGGGGCTGATGACGCAACGCCAAGGACTCCGCCACGCTACCTTCGCAGAGGGGTATCAGTCGCCAATTGCAGATACTGAGGGTGATATGGTTCATGCCAGCAGGTCATGCCCTTCGGGGATTGAAAGGGGGCTGGCGCAGCAATCAAGGAAAGAATGGGGAAGGTGGTAAAGCCGCCAGGCAAGGAATTCATGGCAGGAAATTCATGTAAGGGCATGCACGGCTGGGAATGCACATTCATGATCTGTGTCAGGCGCAGCATGAAGATTGATGCAGTGTCTTGCGATGCAGTGCATCGGTGTTCAGAGTCCGAGGTATGATGCAATGCAAGAGCGAATATCGAGCACAGGAATCCATTTAATGTGGCTCGCAACAAGGAGAGAACGATGGCACTGAAGATTCTGGTCTTTCTGGGGTCGGTGCGGACCAGTACACCCCCCGCACCTGCACGTCTTGGGGAAAGGGTTGCCAGGTGCTGCGTCACACAGCTCGAGGAAAGTGGCCATGAGGCGGTATTGATCGATCCACTCGATTACGATCTGGCAGACCCCTTCAAGCCGCTGTTCTCCTATGCGCAGCGCAATGCCCCCCAGGACTTGCTCAACCTCGCCCAGCAGATCGAAGCGGCGGATGGTTACGTGATGGTCAGCCCCGAGTACAACCATTCCATGAGTCCGGCGCTGGCCAATCTCCTGAATCACTTCGGCAGCTCGCTTTACTCCTACAAGCCCTCGGTGATTGCGACTTATTCCGCAGGACAGTGGGGCGGGGTACGCGCAGCGGTCAACATGCGCACCTTCCTTTCGGAGCTGAGCTGCTTGCCGGTCTCGGCGATGATTCACGTGCCTCGGGCGCAGGAAGTACTCAATGAAGATGGCGGCTACGCCGAGAATCAGGATGCCCGGGAATGGGGCGGCTATCTCGACCGCGCCTTCGAACAACTTGCCTGGTGGGCGAATGCCGCCAGGCGTTATCACGAGAGCGAAGACGGTGAGAAGCGCCCCGGCGCCTTCACGCGCAGCCCCTCGCAGCGCAACGCGCCTTGAAGGAGTGATAGCGTTCTTTGCCTCGATAAATGGGTGACGCAGCAAAAAGGGACTGCCTGAGCAGTCCCTTTTTGCATTGATAGTCAGTCACGTTTCGTCACGTCATTGACTGCCGGCTCACTCGAAGTAGCCACGCACCTTGTCCATGTCATCAGTCTCCGTCAGCGCCAGCGAGAGCAGAATGCGCGCCTTCTGAGGATTGAGGGCGCCACTGCCGATGCCTTCTTCCTTGGCACTGACGATACCATTGCCGGTACGGGTGCTGCGCACGACCGGGATGCCATCCGCCATGGCCTGCTTGACCAGCGGCTTGACGGTCTCCGGAATCGAGCCATTGCCGCTGCCGGCGATCACGATGCCCTTGGCGCCGTTGTCGAGGGCGGCGGTGAACAGCGCCGGGTCCATGTCCTGGTGGGCGTAGATGATATCGACCTTCGGCAGGCCATCGAGGGACGTCACGTCAAAGTGAGGCTTGTCGGTCGGTGTCGCCGGTGTGTAATAGAAGTGCGGCTTGCCGCTGATGAAGGCACCGAGGTAACCCTGCTCGGTCGCCTTGAAGGTGTCCATCATGATGGCATTGGTCTTGGTGGTGTAATACGCCGAGCCGATGCGGTCGTTGAGCACGATCATCGCCCCACGTCCCTCCGCACCTTCATCGGCTGCCAGGGTGACCGCCTCCAGCAGGTTGAAGGGGCCATCGGCACTGATGGCAGTCGCCGGACGCATGGCGCCGACCATTACCACCGGCTTGTCACTGTCGACGGTGAGATCCAGGAAGAAGCCGGTCTCCTCCAGCGTGTCGGTACCGTGGGTGATGACTACGCCGTGGGTGGCGTCCGTCGCGAGCTCTTCATTGATCGCCTTCGACAGCTTAAGCAGGATTTCCTGATCGATATTGCTGCTGCCGGTGTTGGCGATCTGTTCACCGGTCACCTCGGCGACATCGGCCAGCTCTGGCACGGCGTCCAGCAGCGCTTGCACCCCCAGGCTGCCGGATGTGTAGTTGGTGGTGTCCGTGGAGGAGGCAGAGCTACCCGCAATCGTGCCGCCGGTGGCATAGATCTTCACCCCCGGATGTTCCGCGGCGTTGGCCTGAATGCCATAGGCCAGTGAACAGGCGGCGATCGAGATGGCAGCTACAAGGCGGCGGGGAGTCAAGAAGTCAGCTGTTGTCATTGTGGTGAGTCGCTCTGTCGTTGTTATGAGTGCAAATGAAGGTCGTGTCTCGATCTTTCATTATTCATGAATAAGGAATATCTAAATTTGAGAGGTCAGTTCTCCTTGTCATCTTGTGTGGCGATTGATGCTCAGCATGGGGTGGAGGCGGGAGTCAGGCGAAAGGCTTCATCCCCCATCGAGTCAAGCAAGAAGCCGGCCAGTTCGAGACATGACACTGGCCGGTTTGCATCACGTCAGCGCCGCGCCACCATCACTGCGTGGGTCGTGGGCCGCCTCGACCTGACCGTCCGGGTGGCGCATCACGGCACCGGCGTGCCCCAGGGTGTCGCTGAAGGCCTCATTGAGGACTTCCACTTCGTGGCCAATGGCCGCGAGTGTCTGAGCCATCTCGCCCGCGAGGCGCGATTCGAGCTTGAGGCTGGTGCTGACATCGCCCCAGGTGCGGCCGAGCAGCCAGCGAGGCGCGCTGATCGCGGCCTGCAATGACATGCCGTGGCGGGCGATGCGCGTGAAGACAGCCGCCTGAGTCTGCGGCTGGCCTTCACCGCCCATGGTGCCGAAGGCCATCACACGGCCATCATCGAAGCAGGCCAGTGACGGATTGAGGGTATGGAAGGGCTTGCGGCCCGGCGCCAGGCTGCGCAGTCTGTCCGGCGCCAGATCGAACGCCAGCCCACGGTTCTGCCACATCACGCCACTGCTCGGCAGCACCACGCCACTGCCGAATTCCCAATAGACGCTCTGGATGAAACTGACGGTGGTGCCGTCACTGTCCGTCGCGCCCATCCAGATGGTGTCGCCCTCGGCGGGCTCGTGCGGCCAGCCCAGCGCGGACTGCATGTCGATCATTTCGGCCTGGCGAGCGAGGGCCTCCGGAGAAAGCTGCGCCTGTTGCGTGGCAATGCTGCCTTCGAGGCTGTCCTCGAGCGCCCCCTCGATGCATTCCGGCGAGGTAATCAGGCTGTCGCGTACCAGGAAGGCGCGCTTGGTGGCTTCGATCAGCGCATGCAGGTGACGTGGCGTGTTGCCGTCCGCCTCGCTGATGCCATGCGTCGCGCTCAATGCATCGTAGAGCCCCAGAATCATCAGCGTCGCGAGGCCCTGGGTCGGGGCGGGCAGGTTGTATACCTCACTGTCACGCAGGCGGACCTTGAGCGGCGTGACGCGCTGGGCGCGATAGCCGTTGAGGTCTGCCAGGCGCAGCGGGCTACCGGCGGCTTCCAGCTCCTGTGCCATGCGCGTGGCAAGCTCGCCACGATAGAAGTCATCGAGTCCGGCATCTGCCAGACGCGAGAGCGTTGCGGCCAGCGCCGGCTGACGCAGTCGCGCGCCTTCTTCCAGCGCGATAGGCTCACCTGACTCACTCTGACCCAGATAGCGCTCAGCGAAGCCGGGCTGCTGCGAGAGCACGGCCAGGTGTTTTTCGCTGAGAGCCTTCTGGCTGGCGCTGACGGCCACGCCATCATTGGCATGCCGGATGGCGTGGCCCAACAGTGTCGAAAGCGCCAGGGGCGATCGCTCATCCGCCGAGGTTTCGGCAGAGAAGGCCATTGCCTCCTGCCAGCCGCCGATGGTGCCGGCCACGGTCAAGGCGGACAGCGGCCCGCGGGTCGGGATGCTGCTGCCATTGGCCAGAGGAGTGGCCCCATCACTGTCAGCCGCATAGCCATGGCCGTGTTCGGCATAGAATTCGCGACTGGCAAGCCCTGCCGCCGGGCCACAGGCATCGATCGCCAGCGGCGCCAGCCCCGGACGCTTGATCAGCCAGAAGCCATCACCGCCGATGCCGTTCATATGGGGGTAGACCACCGCGATGGTCGCTGCCATCGCGACCATTGCCTCGATGGCGTTGCCACCATCGCGCAGGATATCGCGGCCCGCTTGCGCCGCCAGATGATGGGGCGCGGCGCAGGCGCCGCCAAAACCACGTCGGGTATGAATCATGGCGTCTTGCTCCTGAGGATTCCGTTGTTGTTATTGAGCGTCCAGTGAGTCTCAGCTACCGGTGAACAGGTCGTAGAACATGCGCAGTGCCGTGAACATCAGGAAGATGGCGAAGACCTTCTTGAGCTTGGCGGCGTCCATCGCGTGGGCCAGCTTCGCGCCGATCGGAGCGCACAGCATGGTGGCCGGCACAATGGCGGCGAAGCCGAGCAGATTGACGTAGCCGATGGAACCCGGCAGCAGGTTCGGTTCGCCGATGCCATTGAGCAGGAAGCTGGCGGTGCCCGGCAGGCTGATGACCAGACCCAGCGCCGCGCCTGTGCCGACGGCCAGGTGCATCGGGGTGCCCAGGGTGCTAAGGGTCGGCACGCTCAGGGTACCGCCGCCGATGCCCATCAGCGTCGAGACGCCACCGATGAAGGTGCCCAGTGCGCCGCTACCCAGCGGGCCCGGCAGGCCAGAGCCCAGCACGGTGGACTGACGGCGGAACATGTTGAGCGCGACCAGGAAGGCCACGGTGGCAAACAGCCCCATCAATACCGCACCGCTGAACAGGTTGGAGAGCAGGCCGCCGATGATGACGCCGATGATCACGCCCGGCAGCAGGCGCTTGAGAATCGCCGGGTCCAGGTTGCCCTTGGCGTAATGCGCCCTGGCCGACATGATCGAGGTGGGAATGATGGTCGCAAGTGAAGTGCCGACGGCCTGGTGCATGCGCACCGCTTCATCGACGCCCAGCAGGCTGAAGAGGTGAAAGAGCACGGGCACGATGACGATGCCGCCGCCGACCCCCAGCAGGCCGGCCATCACGCCGGCAATCATGCCGGTGACGATCAGTGCGGCGATCAGGCCGAGAATCCAGTGCAGTGGATAGGCTGAGAACAGTTCCATGGTGTTTCCTTGTCGTCCCCGTATGGCGCGGGGTGGTTCATTGCTGATGAAGGTTGCCGATGAACGCCATCGGCAGTCGATGCATGTCCCTGGAGCGCTGGCAGGTTTGCTGTCTCCAGGGGAGGCGAGCCGGTGGGCAGGCCACAAGACATTACGCGTTGCTGAATTACCTTTCCAATGGCCTTTGCGCTGAATCCCTCGTCAAGCGTCCCGAACCGCGCCGGTACATGGCTGGCCGGCTTACCAACCGATCGCTTCCGGCAGCCAGGTAGCGAGACCCGGGAAGCAGAACAGCAGCACGACTGCCGCAGCCTGCAGGCCCACGAAGGGCAGTACACCGAGATACAGATGGCGGGTGGTGACCTCTGGCGGGGCGACGCCCTTGAGGAAGAACAACGCCCAGCCAAAGGGCGGCGTCAGGAAGGACATCTGCAGATTCATCGCCACCAGCACGCCCAGCCACACCATGTCGGTGCCATAGCCGATGAAGACCGGCAGGAACATCGGCAGCGCGATATAGCTTATCTCGATCCACTCGAGGAAAAAGCCGAGCACGAACAGTATCACCATCAGGAAGATCAGCGCGCCCAGCTCGCCGCCCGGCAGCAGGTTGAACAGATCATGCACCATGTTCTCGCCGCCAAGGCCGCGGAAGGCCAGCGAGAACGGCTGCGCGCACAGCAGGATGAAATAGACCATGGCGGTGATGGTCAGGGTCGAGTGCAGACAGGCCTTGAGCATGGTGAAGTTGAGACGCCGGGCCAGCAGCGCGATCAGCATGCTGCCCAAGGCCCCCATCGAGGCCGCTTCGGTGGGAGCGGCCACGCCACCCAGAATCGAGCCAAGCACCGCGAACACCAGCATCAGCGGCGGAATCACGCTACGCGCCAGGTCACGCAGCAATTCCTTCATACCACCGGCAGCGGCGCGCTCCTCTTCCGGGATGGCCGGGACGAGGTCCGGCTTCCACCAGCCCAGCACCAGTAGATAGACGATATAGATGACGGCGATGGCCAGCCCCGGTACGAAGGCGGCGGCAAACAGGGTGCCGACGGATTCGCCGAGAATTTCCGAGAGCAGAATCAGCACCAGGCTCGGCGGAATGATCTGCCCCAGGGTGCCGGAGGCGCAGATGGTGGCCGAGGCCACGCCCGGGTGATAGCCGCGTCGCAGCAGGGTCGGCAGCGTCAGCATGCCGACGGTGACCACCGTCGCGCCGACGATGCCGGTGGAGGCGCCCATCAGCACGCCGACCAGGATGATCGCGATGCCCATGCCGCCATTGACGCCGCCCATGGCGCGCCCGATGGTCTCGAGCATGTCCTCGGCAACCCGCGATTTCTCGAGCATGACCCCCATGAAGACAAACAAGGGGATCGCCAGCAGGGTGTAGTTGGTGACCACGCCATACAGACGGGCCGGCATTAGGCTGAACAGCAGCGGGCCAAAGCCCGCAAGCCCTGCCACGAAACCGGCCACGGCCAGGGAAATCGCGACCGGAATGCCGATCAGCATCAGGATCAGAAAACCGCCGATCATGGCCAGCGCGATCCATTCGTTCGGGCTCATGGCGTCACCTCGCGTTCCAGGTCACCGTCGACGGGCTTGCCCGATAGCACCAGCAGCGCGCGCAGGCAATCTGCCACGCCCTGCAGCGCAAGTGCGGCGAACCCGAGGGGAATGAAGGCCTTGAGCAGATAGCGATAGGGAAGACCGCCGGGGTCGGGCGAGCCTTCCATCAACTGCCAGGACTGCTCGGTGTAGCTCAGGCCCAGCCAGGCGATGGCGGCGCCGATGGCGATAGTCATCAGCGCAGCGATCAGATCCACCAGCGCGCGGCCCTTGAGAGAGAAACGGTCGTAGAAGACATCGACGCGAACGTCGGCGCGATGCTTGAGGGCGTAGGAGATGCCCAGCAGCGCGATGGGAGAAATTAGGTGCCACTCGAATTCCTGAAGTGGCACGGGGCTGATGCTGAAGAAGTAACGCAGTAGCACGTTACTGGCGACCAGCAACACGAGCGCCAACAGCGAGTAACGGGCGATGACGCCCAGTCGCTCGATGATGCCCTCGAGAAAATGGATGACGTACAGCATGGCATGGCCTCATGAACGCCACGACGGGACAGGTCGTGGCGTTAGACAGGGAAGCAGGAAGACGGAGAAAGGCGTTTGCGCTCAGGGCTTGTACCTTGAGTTCGCCCCCGGAGCGCAGCGAAGGGCGAGTTCATCGGGCGACGGGTCTGAACGCGAGACCCGAGTCGACAGGTGCGAGCCGCGAGACCCGAGACCCGAGACCCGAGACACCAGGCGTCAGAGCGCCAGGAAGGTCTTCTCGCTGACGGCGGCCCATTCCTTGTGCTGGTCGCGGAAGGCCATGAAGGACTCGTGGACGCGCGCGGTGTCCGGATCGGCCGCCGCCATGTCGGTCAGCGTCTTCTCGGTGACTTCCTTGAGGCGCGCTACTACCGCGTCCGGCAGTGGTTGAGCGGTGACGCCTTCGTTCTCGACCAGGTCATTGAGCGCCTCGGCATTCACCGACTCGCACCAGGCCTGGCTCTCGACGTTGCACGCCTGGGCGGCGGCCTTGACGATGGCCTGCAGGTCTTCCGGCAGGCCCTCCCAGGCTGCCTTGTTGATCATCAGCTCGGTGACGTTGGTCGGCTCGTGCCAGCCGGTGGTGTAGTAGTACTTGGCGGCCTTCTGCAGGCCCAGACGGCGATCCTGATAGGGGCCGACGAACTCGGCGGCATCGATGACGCCACGTTCCAGCGCCGGGAAGATCTCTCCGCCGGGCAACAGACGCACGGCCACGCCCAGTTCGGCGTAGACCTTGCCGGCCAGCCCCGGGATACGCATCTTCAGGCCCTTCAAGTCCTCGACCGTATTGATCGGCTTGCGGAACCAGCCGGTCATCTGCACGCCGGTATTGCCCATCGGGAAGGCGATCAGCCCCTTGGGGGCGTAGAGCTCATGCCACAGCTCCAGACCGCCACCGTGATACAGCCAGGCGTTCATGCCCTGGGTATTCATGCCGAAGGGCACGGTAGTGAAGTACTGGGCGGCGGGAATCTTGCCGGCCCAGAAGTAGGCATTGCCGGCATTCATCTCCACCACGCCACTGGCGACGGCATTGAAGCCCTCCAGAGCCGGAATCAGCTCACCGGCCGCGAAGTGCTGGATCTTCATGCGCCCACCGGACATGGCCTCCACCTTGCGGCAGAAGTCGGTCGGACTGCCCGGGCCCTCGACATAGAAGGGCGAGCCCGGACCATAGGCATTGGTCATCTTCCATTGATAGGTCTTGTTGGATTCCGCGCGCACGATGGCGGGCGCACCCATCACGAGTCCAGCGGTTGAGGTTGCCAGTGCGGCACCCAGGAACTTGCGACGATCGAATGTCATGGGAGGATCTCCTGCGGACGGATGACCAGTAATGCCCTTGCGACAGACTGCTTTGAATGCTCTGTGTGAAAGAGTCTTCTGTCTCAAGGGGCGCCTGTACGGCATGCCGACATCGAGGCCGGCGATCTTGTTGTGTAGGTGTTTCTGCATGTTCTTGAGTAGCGTTGCCTGTCATTTGTCAGCCAGGAGGCTGCCATTTGTCAGTGGGCTACGTGGAAGACATTGCAAAGCATGTGCCATTTGGCGCGCAGGGAGATTTATTCTGTATTTTCAATTGATTACATGGGGATTCTGGACGCTGTGTTCCGCGTATGGAGCGTGAGCGCGCCCCTGGCGTTGCCCAAGTGAGGCCGTGGCAGCGCTGATTGGCAGAGTTCAGGGCCTGACAAATGTCAGGAGATGACGCCTGTCGCGGCATTTGTTCACCGATAGCGACGGGGAGGGTGACATCTGGCTCACGAATGTGGGGTGGGGATGATCAATTGTCATGCTCGCGACCTGATGGTGCGTGCGATCGATCATGGTGCGCCTGGATAGGGGCGCCCAGAGTCGGTCAATCAGCGTCGGTCAATCAGAGTCGCCAAATCAGAGTCGCCAAATCAGAGCCGGTTCGACCACCTCTAGTCTTCATGCGAGGCGCCACAGACGACAGTCTGACGGGTCGGTGGCATCATGCGGCTTTGTCCTGATGGAGCGTTAGATGTCACCTCATGAGCCTGAAGAGCCTACCGCCCGCTCGGAGTCTTCGCCTGCCGCCGCATCCACTTCCGTGACGAAGACTGCCGGGCCGCGCCTGCCCGTCACGCTCGGGGCATCAGGAGAGGCACAGGTGCCGCGTATTCTGCTGGTCGCCATCCTGGTGGTGATGGCGGTGCTTGCCTGGTGGGAAATGCCGCAGCAGTGGGCGCTGGATTTCCTCGACGCCACACTGGGCCAGGCGTTCAGTGCCTTCGCCATCGCCAAGGGCCTGAACGCGACCATCTCGGTGCTGCAGTCCTCGACCATCGACCTGCAGGTGTTTCAGGTCTCGCCCGGGGAAGCGCTGGACCCCGCCAATGACATGATCGAGCGCTTCTCGTGGGTGATGTTCGCGGCGACCGGCTCGCTGGCGCTGCAGAAGCTGCTGCTGGGCATCTCCGGCTCGCTGATCATCAAGGCCTTCGCCAGTGGTGCCTGCCTGCTGGCGGCGCTGGGGCTGCTCACGGGTAGTCGCCAATCGGTCGATGGCGTGCATTCCCGTCAGCGCTGGTGGCAGGTGGCCATTCTGCGCGTGGCCCTGTGGGGCATCGCACTGCGCTTCGCGGTGCTGAGTGTCGCGCTGGCCAGCGGCGCTGCGGGTCAGGCCTTTCTCGATGACAGCCGCGATACCCAGATGGCGCAGCTGAGCGTGACGCAGCAGCAGCTGGCGGAAGTCGCCGACAAGCAGGTAGGTGGCGCGCACGAGGAGCGCAGCTGGTGGCAGCAGTTCAAGGGCAGCATGGAAGGTTGGGTCGGTGGGCCGATCACCAGTGTCACCCAGGGTTTTGATGCGATGACCGACAAGGTGATCGACCTCACCATGCTGTTCATCACCCAGACGGTGCTGTTCCCGCTGGGCTTTCTGTGGGTCGTGCTACGGCTACTGCGCGGGCTGGCAAGGTTGAAGTGACGCTTGCAGTGACGCTTACAGTGATATGTGAGGTGACGAGTGAAATGACGGCTCCGGCGCCGTCCGGGGCTGCGGCGTCAGAGACAGAGACAGTGACAGAGACAGAGACGTCATAGCCGCGCGCCGCCACGCCGGTGCTTCACGCGCGTCATCAGCGACTTGCAGTCGACGGAGAGAATCTCGTCGCGATTGAAGATATGCGCGCGCACGAAGGCATCGAAGGCCTCGTAGCTGTCGGTGAGGGTGTGGATGTGCAGGCTTTTCAGGTCGCTCATGATATAGAGGCTGACCACCTCGACGCAGGCGGAAAGCTCCTCGGCGATGCGTTCGATGGCACTGGGGGCGACGGTCAGATCCACGAAGGTGGAGATGCCCTTGCCGAGCTTGTCGGGGTTGATGACGGCGGTGAACTGTTCAATCACGCCGCTCTCGACCAGCGCCTGGACGCGGCTGCGTGCATGGGCTCGCGAAATGCCGAGCTTGCGGGCGATATCGGCGTAGGACATGCGACCGTCCTTGATCAGCAGGTTGAGCAGCTCACTGTCGGTGCGGTTGAGGTTCATGGGCCAGGGTCTCGACGGTCTTTGTTGTAGTGGTGCGCATGCCTTATCAAACCTGTGAGATCCGCACTTGTATAGTCCGACTTCCACCTCTGGCGAGGATATTCCGGCTCTGGAAACCACAACGGGTCGCCAAGGCGTCCCGTTGTCATGTGCATGTTTAGAGCAGAAGCCTCAAGCGTCACTGATAGACGATCTCGCCCTGGGGCGCGTATGCCGCGACGTCGATCGGGCTCTGCTCGGCAAGGTAGGCCTTGAGCACATCGGCATCGACGAAGCCGGTATCCAGGTAACCCGGCAGCTCAGTGACCTTCGGATAGCCATCCCCGCCGGCGGCATTGAAGCTCGGGATGGTGAAGCGATACTGCGCGTCCATGGCCAATGGCTGGCCCTGAATCATCACGTCGGAGACGCTGCCTTCCTCGCGATTGACGCGCAGGCTGACGCCGGCGAACTGGGCATAGGCGCCGGAGTCCACCGGTTGGGTGGCCACCGCCTCGAGATACTCGAGCACCTCGCTGCCCGACATGCTGACGACCCCCACGGTGTTGCCGAAGGGCAGTACGGTCAGCACATCCTTGTAGGTGATCTCGCCCGCGGGCAGCGAGGCGCGCACGCCACCTGCGTTCATCACGCCGAAGTCGGCCTTGCCGGCCTGCATGGCGGCGGTGGCGATCAGACGTCCCAGGTTGGTCTGGACAAAGCGCACCACGTCGCGATCGCCTTCCAGCTTGCCGTTGCTCTGCGCGAGCGTGACGTTGAGCTGCGCCTGGCCCTTTTCCTGATAGGGGCGCAGGAATTCGCGCAGTTCGCTGTCCTCGGCAATTTCCTCCGCGACCAGCACCTTCCTGCGCTCGCCATTCTCCTCGACGGTCTTCTTGAGATTCACCGGAATCAGCTGATAGTTGACCATGGCCAGCTCGCCATTGCGGAACTCGTAATCGGCGCGTCCCACGTACTTGCCCCATTCATGCGCCTGCACGATGTAGGTGCCGTTCTGGCGGTCCGGCTGGCAATCATCGCCGGGCGCAAAGTCCGCCATCCGGTTGGCGCCCTCCATGCAGACTGGCTCCTGGGAGTGGCCTCCGACAATCATGTCCAGTTCGCCGTAGGGCAGATAGCGCGCCAGCGAGACATCGCCCGGCGCATTGATGCCATGCTCGGCATTCTGATAGTGGCCCCTGTGGGTGACGGCGAAGATCAGGTCCGGCTGCTCATGCTCGTTGAGCTCCTCGATGGCCTTGCGCGCCTCTTCCTTGGGGTCACGGAAGTCGAGATTGCTGAAGTATTCGGGGTTGCCAATGCGCACGGTGTCTTCGGTGGTCAGGCCGATCACCGCGATCTGGATGCCATGCTCAACGAAGATCTTCCAGGGCGCGAACAGGCGCTCGCCGGTGGTCTTGTCATAGATGTTGGCAGCCAGCATCGGGAAGTCGGCCCAGTCGCGCTGCTTGAGCAGCACCTCCAGCGGGTTGTCGAATTCATGGTTGCCCACCGCCATGGCGTCGTAGCCGATGCGGTTCATGCCCTTGAAGTCGGGTTCGGCCTGCTGGAGATCGGATTCCGGCACGCCGGTGTTGATGTCGCCACCCGACAGCAGCAGCACGCTGCCGTCTGCGGATTCCACCTCGGTGCGGATACGGTCGACCAGCGTCTTGCGCGCCGACATGCCGTATTCGCCATCACTGCTTTGCCAGAAGCGACCGTGGTGATCGTTGGTGTGCAGCACCGTCAGGTGATAGGTGGTGTCGGCCTGCCATTCATGGCCCGCCTGGCTGGCACAGGCACTCAGCGTGCTGAGCAATGCAGTCCCCAGCAGGGCCTTCAGCGCCATGCGCGAGCGGGGGGATGCGCGCAAGCCCGGCGCATTTGATGAGATGAGTCGAGTATTCAGCATGAGCGATACGTTCCTTGTGTCTGGCTCCGAGGCGCAATGGCGCGTTCCAATCTGTTAGTGCTGATTGTAAGAGTACTGATTGCAAGTGTGTTGATGGTAAAACTGCTTGAAGAGTGGAGATGGCATGAACAAACCCATGCAGTCTGCCTCATTGCTGTGGAGATTGGATGACCGACACCCCAAGTGCGAACTTTCTAGACCGACATGAAAAAACCGGCCAATGATGCGCCGGTTCTTTCATGTCTCATTGCTGCGCCTGCGGGTCAGGCGTGTTCCTGGTCCGCGCTGATGCTGTCGGTGGATTCACGCTCACTCGCTCTCGGGTTGAACACCTCGGCGTCTTCCATCTTCGGCAGCAGCAGCTCGGCGATGATGGCGGTCAGGCCGCCCATGGTGATCGGCGAGCGCAGCGCATCGGCGAAGGCGCCCGGAATGGCGTTCAGCACATCCGGCACCATGCCGACGCCAAGTCCCAGCCCCAGGGCCAGCGCGATGATCATCATCTCGCGGCGCCCGATGGGCTGCGCCATCAGGATGCGGATGCCGGACACCGCGATCAGCGCGAACATCAGCGTGGTGGTGGCACCGAGCACCGGACGCGGCATCTGGGTCAGCAGGGTAGCGATGAAGGGCGACAGGCCCAGCAGCAGCAGGAAGCCGGCCACGTAGCGGCCCACATGGCGGCTGGCGATGCCGGTCAGCTGGATCACGCCGGTGTTCTGGCTGAAGGTGGTGTTGGGGAAGGTGCCGGCTAGCGCGCCGAGCGCGGAATTCAGGCCATCGCCCAGCACGCCGCCACGCAGACGCTTCTGGTGCAGCTCATCATCCACGGCGAGACCCGAGGCGCGTGCGCTGCCGGTGAGGTCACCGACGGTCTCGATGGCGGTGATCATGAAGATGAAGGCCACCGGCAGGAAGGCGGCCAGCGAGAAATCGAAGCCGGTATTCAGGGTCGCCGGATGCGGCAGGGCCAGCAGGGCGGCATCGGCCAGCTGCGGTGCATCATAGAGGCCACCGATGGCGGCGATGATGCAGCCGACGGCCATGCCGATGAAGATGGAGGCGATTCTCAGCCACGGATGACGCGAGACCTGACAGGCCAGCACCGTGATCAGCACACAACCGGCCAGCGCCAGATTGGCGGGTGCACCGAAGTCCTCGGCGCCGAAGCCGCCGCCGATATCCGTCATGCCGACCTGAATCAGGCTCAGGCCGATCAGCATCACCACCACGCCGGTGACCACGGGCGTGATGACCCGCTTGAGCCACGGCAGCACCGTGCCCAGCGCCATCTCGATCAGGCTGCCCGCCAGGCAGGTGCCGAACAGCACCGCCAGTACCTGTTCGTCACTGGCATTCTGCGAACGAGCGATCAATCCGGCGGTGATCAGCGCGGACACGAAGCTGAAACTGGTGCCCTGGATGCTCAACAGCCCTGAGCCGAACGGGCCGATGCGCTGGGACTGGATCCAGGTGGCGACACCGGAGACCACCAGTGCCATCGACAGCAGGCTGGCGGTGTAGGCATCGAGGCCCAGCGCGCTGGTGATGATCAATGTCGGTGCAATGATACCGGCCAGACTGGCCAGCAGATGCTGGGCGCCGGCGAGGGCCGAGATGGGGACCGACGGGCAGCTTTCGAGGCCGAGCAGTGGTTCGTCGATCCCCTTGGAATCGGAAGAGGATTGGCTCATGTGACGCTCCTTGTTCTGCTCGCGATGCAATGGCGAAAATGGTGTCGGGCACTGGAGTGTTCAGCGCGGGCAGCCAATTATAAGCAAGATGTGAACCAAGTTCAGTGCTCGTATCGATTTTTCCATCACTTGTTGCGTGTCCCGCGGCCAGGCCAGCGGATGAGCAGGCCAAGCCCGTGTGCCACAAACGCAAGATCCCCGCCGGGCGTGATGCCCGGCGGGGATCTGTCTTTGCTCTCGCGGCGCCTTGTCTGAGCGAAAGTACGCCCAGCGGCTCAGCGGCTCAGGGCGTCAGCAGGCGCTGGATATTGAGGCTGATCTCGCCTTCGCCGAAGGTGCTCAGGAAGCCCTGGAAGTGCTCGGTGGCCACGTGGGCTTCGATGGCGTCTTCATCCCACCATTCTTCCAGTACCACGAAGTCGCCTTCCGGTACCGGCTCACCTTCCGCGACGTTCTTGTCGATCGCGAAGAATTCGTACTGCAGGCAGCCCTTGTCGGACTGGCTCTTCTCGACCAGTTCGGCGAGAGCATCGCGTGCCTTGTCCTGCTGGTCGGCGGGGAAGGTCAGTGTCGCGATAAGCTTGATGGACATGGCATGAATCCTGTCGTGGGCGTAAGAAGTGGACGTAACAGATAGGCGAAACGAATCAGGCACATAAGCCGGCCATCGCCGCCGGGAATGCGCTGCGCTGGCCTGCCTCGAAAAGGTGGCATGTCCGCCATCGGGATGCAATGCGGCGGGCACGGGCGGCGACTTGCCCCCGTGCCCGCCGTTGGCCCACAAGGCGGACACGTCGATGTCTTGCGGACAGCTGCTCTGAACAGATCTTCAGAATCCGATCTTGAGAGCCCGGCCTTGAGAGCGAGCCTTACAGGCGAGTGAAGATCTCGTCTGCCGGCAGACGGGACTTGGGCAGCTCGGCATTGAAGTCGTCAGCGGCGCGGTAACCCAGGCTCACGGCGACCAGGGCGTTGAAGCCTTTCTCGCGCAGGCCGAATTCCGCATCCAGCGCTACCGGGTCGATGCCTTCCAGCGGCACCGCATCGATGTTCAGGCTGGAGGCCGCATACAGCAGGCTGCCGTAGTTGAGGTAAACCTGCTTGTCCATCCAGTGCTGCAGGTCCTTGAGGTCATGACGGTGCAGGTCGATGAACAGACGACGCGCGCCGTCCATCATCGCGCTGAACTCGTCATCCTTCTTGAAGCGGCCATCAGACGCTTCGGTGTCCAGCAGGTGGTTCAGGTAGTCGTCGTCCAGGGTGGAGCGAGTGCAGAACAGTACGACGTGAGACGCATTGGTGATCTTTGGCGAGTTGAAGGCGTACTTGTCATCGGTACCGGCGCGAGCGAAGCGCTGCTTGGCATCGTCAGATTCCAGCACCAGGAAGTGCCACGGCTGGGAATTGACGCTGGAGGCGCTCAGGCGCATCACGTTTTCCAGTTCCTGCCAGTCGGCGGCGCTGATCTTGCGTGCCGGATCGAAGGCCTTGGTGGAATAACGACGTTGCATGATGGCGGTGGGAGTCATGATGATGGTCCTCGTAGTGGCAGGCCAGTCGCTGAGCGTCCATGACCTTTTGGAAGAAGATGTCGCCATCATAGCGAGTGGATTCAGCGTTGAGTATCCGCGTTGCGCGCATCTTTAAGATGAAAAAACGGCACCAATCCCGAGAATTGGTGCCATATGTCAATTACTTGTCATCGCTGTGATGCTTTCATGGCATTAATGCTGCGGCAGGCTCTCTGGATGGCGTATCAGAACAAGCACTCAGCATCAGGCCGTGCAGCTTGCGGCACTGGCCCGCCACATGGACTTCGCGTATCACGCGGTCGTCGCCCAGCATCATCAATGCGAACAGCACCTCCTGCAGCGATACCTGGCTGGACTGACCCCAGCGAGTGCGCCGTGCCAGCAAGGGCGTGGCGGCGGGGTCGAGCACGATGACATCGGCTTCCATGCCCGGACGCAGGTTGCCGACCTTGTCTTGCAGGCGCATGGCGCGCGCATTGCCCAGCGTCAGTTGATAGAAGCCCTGCCAGGGTGTCAGCGGTTGATTGGCGCGTGACTCAAGCCCCGCCACATCATGGGCTACCGCGCCGTGAAGCTGGCCGACCTGATAGGCGGCCTTGAGGCTCTCCAGCTGACACAGGCTGGAGCCACCGCCGACATCGGTGGCGATGCTGATGTTCATGCCCATGGCGCGGGCACTGGCGCGATCGAACAGTCCGCTGCCGAGAAACAGGTTGGAGGTCGGGCAGAAGGCGATGCTGGCGCCACGATCCGCGATGCGCTGGCGCATGCCATCGTCCAGGTGGATGCCGTGGGCGAAGGTGGTGCGCTCATGGCTCAGGCCGACATTCTCATAGACCGCCAGATAATCCCGAGCGTCGGGGAACAGCTCGGCGACCCACTTCACCTCATCGAGATTCTCGGCCAGATGGGTCTGCAGGTGCAGGTCCGGCTGGCTCTTGAGCAGTTGGCCGGCAGCCTCGAGTTGCTCGGGCGTGGAGGTCGGCGCGAAGCGCGGCGTCAGCACATAGCCGAGGCGGTCACGCCCGTGCCAGTCTGCGATCAGGCGCTCGTCGTCCTTGAGCGCGGCGACCCCGGAGTCCAGCAACTCGGGCGGCGCGTTGCGGTCCATCATCACGCGCCCGGCGTGTACGCGCATGTCGCGCGCCCGGGCAGCCCGGAACAGGGCATCGGCACTGCTGGCATGTGAGGTGGCGAACACCTGGGCGCTGGTCGAGCCATGACACAGCAGCGCATCGAGGAAAGCATCGGCGACCTCGGCGGCATGTGCGGGGTCGGCGAAACGCTGCTCGGCGGGGAAAGTGTAGGTGTTCAGCCAGTCGATCAGGCAGTGGCCGTAGCTTGCGATGATATCCAGCTGCGGGAAGTGCACATGGGTATCGATGAAGCCCGGCATCATCAGGCCTTCGACGTTACGCGGCGGAAAAAGACGCATCAGCTCGTCCACGGCCTCATGCCGGGCAAGCGAGCGATGATCCCCCACGGCGACCACATGGCCTGCATACATCACCAGCAGGGCATCGGCGTAGTGTTCGACGGTGCGCGCCAGGGTCGCCGCCATGTCAGAGGCTCGGTTGTCTCTATCATCGTCGTCATCGCTCGAGGCCGCCTCACTCAGCATGGCGTCTTCAGGGTCGGCGACGAAATGCAGCAGTGCTCCGCGCAGCAGGCTGACGCAGGAAGCGTCCTTGGCGGCCGCGCGCAGGGCTGTCGTCAGGCGGTGCTCATCCAGGTGGCAGGCCGCAGTGTGCGACGTGTCTTGGTCAGTCATCATTCGGCCTTCTGTGTCGTTTTTGTCTGGTGCATCGCGTCAGGGGCAAAATGGGCGCGCAGCTGGCGGGCACCCTGACGCGTCAGCCCATGGCTGTCCAGTGACGTACCTTGAATTGACGTGCCATGTCCGGTGGCCTTGTCGGGCGAGTTCACGGCCGCTTCGTCACTGCGCCGCGCCTCGATCTGCAGCAGGTCCGCGACGACGCCAATCGCGATTTCCTCAGGGCGTTTTCCGGGAATGCCGGGCACGCCAATCGGACAGCGAACGCGGGCGATCTGATGCTCCGCAAGATCGCCACGCAGGCGCTGGCGAAAGCGCGCCCACTTGCTGCTGGAGCCGATCAGTCCCAGTGACGCCAGGTCATCACGCGCCGCGAGCGCGGCGATCAACGCCTGGTCCTCGACATGGTCATGGGTCAATACCAGCACATGACTGCCCGCCATTACGGACAGTGACTCACTGGCGGGCGCGGCTTTCGCGGTCGGCAGGTAAGTCAGGATATTGAACGCCTGACGCACTACACGGCCCTCACAACCCGCGGGAGTCGTGGCGGCCGTGAGCTGCTCGGGGCGTGAGTCCCGCCAGTCGATCTGCCAGCCCAGCGGTGCCAGCAGCGTGACGATCGCCTGACCGACATGGCCGGCGCCGAACAGGGCCAGCCGTGGCGCAAGTGCCGGGTACAGCTCGATCAGCACCTGCACATGGCCGCCGCAGCATTGCTGGGCATGCTGGCCGAGCGCGATTTCCTCGAGCAGGCAGCCTGACTGCCCTTGGGCCAGCCTCTCGCGGGCGCGCTCCACCACCAGCTGCTCCAGCCGACCGCCGCCGAGGCTGTCGTGCAGCGTATCGGGGGTGATCAGCATCTTGCTGCCGGCACCACGCGGGGCAGAGCCCGCCACCGTCACCACGGTGGCCAGTGCATGCGCCGTCAGCGCTGCCTGAGCCTCGGCGAGCGCCTGATACCAGCGGCCGGTCGCGGCACTCTTGTCGGCACTCTTGTCGACATTCATGACGGCACCTGCGTTGGCTCTGCGCCAGCAGTGTCGTGCTGCTCCTGCCAGTCACGCTGTTCGCGCGCCGCCAGCATCACCCGCTCCGGAGTGGCCGGGGTATCCAGGCGGATCGCGCGGCGGTAGTCGGTCAGCGAGGCCAGCGCATCGCGCAACGCCGCCCACACGCTGATGGCGAGCATGAAGGGCGGCTCGCCGACCGCCTTGGAGCGGTAGATGCTGGCGGCCGAGTTGGGGTGTCCCTCCAGCAGGCGTACCTTTAGCGCGCCGGCCGGCACGTCACTGATCGCCGGAATCTTGTAGGTCGCCGGGCCATCGGTGAGCAGCCGGCCGTCCTCGTTCCATTTGAGCTCCTCCGTCGTCAGCCAGCCCATGCCCTGCACGAAGCCGCCCTCGATCTGGCCGATGTCGATGGCCGGATTGAGCGAATCACCGACATCATGCAGGATCTCGGCGCTTTCCAGACGGTATTCACCACTCAGCGTATCGACGACCACTTCGCACAGCGCCGCGCCGAAGGCGTAGTAATAGAAGGGGTGGCCGGTGCCGCTGGCGCGATCGTAATGGATATCCGGGGTGGCATAGAAGCCTTTCTCGGACAGTGAGATGCGTTCCAGATACGCCGCCTGGATCAGCTCTCCCCAGGTCATCAGCACACCACTCGGTCCATGCAGCTCGCCATCCGTGAGACTCAGGCTGACGCGTGGCTGGGCGAGATGCTCGGCGGCGAAGTCGAGCAGGCGCATCTTGAGGCGCAGGCAGGCATCACGCGTCGCCATGCCGTTGAGGTCCGCGCCGGAGCTTGCCGCCGTCGGCGAGGTGTTGGGCACCTTGTCGGTGCGGGTGGCGGTGATGCGCACCTTGTCCACGCTCAGCCCCAGTTCACGCGCCGCGACCTGGGTGATCTTGGTGTGCAGGCCCTGGCCCATCTCAGTGCCGCCGTGATTCACCTGCACGCTGCCATCGGTGTAGACATGCACCAGGGCGCCTGCCTGATTGAGGTGCTTGGCGGTGAAGGAGATGCCGAACTTGACCGGTGTCAGCGCCAGCCCCTTCCTGACCACCGGATTGGTGGCATTGAAGGCACGTATCTCGGCGCGGCGCGCCCAGTAGCGGCCACTGTCCTCGAGCTGATCGATCAGGGTCGCCAGCAGCGGGTGTTGATTGACGTGTTGGCCATAGTGCGTGGTCTCACGGCCTTCGCAGTAGAGATTGCGCTTGCGGATCTCCAGCGGGTCACGCCCCAGACGCCGGGCGATATCCTCCATCGCGGATTCGACCGCCAACATGCCCTGAGGGCCGCCAAAACCGCGGAAGGCGGTATTGGACGCCACATTGGTGCGTGCGCGAATGCCGCGCACGTGGGCATTGCCCAGGTAGTAGGCGTTGTCGGCATGGAACATGGCGCGATCGACGATGGCATCCGATAGGTCCGGCGAGTGGCCACAGTCGCCGGTCAGCTCGATGATGGCGGACTCGATGCGCCCGCTGTCATCGACGCCGAATTCATAGCGATGGTGGAAAGGGTGGCGCTTGCCGGTCAGGCGCATGTCATCTGCGCGTGCCAGTCGCAGGCGTGCCGCGCGGCCGGTGCGCCGGGCGATCATCGCGGCCAGACAGGCCACCGGCGCGGCCTGGGTTTCCTTGCCGCCGAAGCCGCCCCCCATGCGGCGGGTCTCCACCGTGATGGCGTGGAAGGGCACGCCGAGCACTTCGGCAATCAGCTTCTGGACTTCGCTGGGGTGCTGGGAGGAGCTGTGCACCAGCATCTCGTCATCTTCGCCGGGCAAGGCCAGTGCGGCCTGACTCTCCAGATAGAAGTGTTCCTGGCCGCCGCTTTCCAGCTCACCGCTCAATTGCCAGGCGGATTTGGCGAGTTTGGTGCTGATGCTGTCGAGATCGCCGGCGCGACCATTGGCAAGCCGTGCCTGGGTGTGGGTCGGGCGCACCAGATCACCGCGGCTGGCCGCCTCGCGCGGGTCCAGGCATACCGGCAGGGGGGACGTTGCGACCTTGGCCAGTCGCGCGGCCTGACGTGCCGCGCGCTCGCTGTCGGCGGCGACCACGAAGAGCGCCTGACCATGATGGCTGATGATGTTACTGACCAGCAGTGGGTCGCCGGGGTAGACCGGCCCCACATCGCTGTGACCGGGGATGTCGGCGGCGCTGAGCACGCAGACCACGCCGGGGGCACGGCGCACCGCTTCGAGATCCAGCGCATCCAGAGTGGCGTGCGCGACCTCGCTCATGCCGATGGCCAGATGCAGCGTGCCGGTGGGCAGTGGCAGGTCATCCACATAACGCGCCGAACCGCTGACATGGCGCTGGGCGCTTTCATGCTGACGTGACTGGAGAACGGGGGCGGCCGGCGCAGCGCTGGCGTCGGACTCAAGACTGTGCAAGGTACGCATCGAGGCTCTCCAGTGGCGTGAGGGAAGTCGTGGGCTGGCGCTCATTCAGGATACGCTGGGCCACGCGGGGAATCAGATGGCTGGCGGCCAGCAGGCGATACTCGCGTGAGCCGCGCACGTCACTGAGTGGTGAGAAATCGGCCTGCACGGCCTGTTCGATCTGCTGGCGAGTCTGCGCCGTCAGCTGGGCGGGCGTGAGAGATTCCAGCGCTTGCAGCGTCAGCAGTGCCTCCAAGTGCGGGGCGCGGGCCGGAACGCCGGCCATGCCGCCGAAGGCCACGCGCCAGTGCTGGGCGCGCCCGCTGGCATCACGCCGCCAGGCGAAGACGCCGAGCAGGGTGGAGATATCATCGTCACGCCGCTTGGACAGCTTGTGCACCGCCAGTCGCTGGTTGGGTAGCGGGCGTGGCAGGAAGACGGAGTGGATGATCTCGTCCGGCATCAGCTGGGTACGCTTGTAGTCGAGGAAGTAGTCCTCGAGCTTCAGAATGCGCTCATTGTCCTGGCTCATCAGCTGGATATAGGCGTCCAGCGCGATCAGCAGCGGCGGCATGTCGCCGATGGGCGAGGCATTGCCGATATTGCCGCCCAGGGTGCCACGATGGCGGATCTGTTCACTGCCCAGTCGCGTGAGCAGCTCCGCACCATCCGGGTAATGCTCCCGCAGCAGCGGCATCAGCTGGTAATAGCTGACCGCGGCCCCGATCCACCAGCCTGCCTGACCGGCGTGCTCGCCTTCCTCTATCTTGCCAAGCGCCGCGACCTGGGTGGTGTCGATCAAGGCCGGGAAGTCGCGCAGGCGCTGGGTGTGCTCCAGCATCAGGTCCGTGCCACCGGCGATCAGCGCGGCATCCGGGCGCTCGGCGCGCAGCGCCAGCAGGGCCTGCAAGGTGACCGGCCGATAGAAGCGGCCGGTGTCTCGATCATCATCAGGGGCGGTGTCGTGCGCTTCCGTTGTGCTCACGCCAGCGTCCTGCAGGCTGGCTGGCCCGAATTCGCCTTGCAGCAGACGGTGAGCGGCCTCGCGGATCGGGCGATAGCCGGTGCAGCGGCACAGGTTGCCGCCCAGTGCATGGTCGATCATGGTGTCGCGCTGTCTGGCATTGATCACTTCGCCCTGATCGATCTGGCGCTGATGACGGGCATGCAGCACAGCAAGACTCATGGCGATGCCCGGGGTGCAGAAACCGCATTGACTGGCATGGGTGCTGACCAATGCCTGCTGCACTGCCGAGAGGGTTGGCGCCTGGCTGGCATCCGCCAATCCCTCGACGGTGATCAAGTCACAGCCGGCCAGCTGATGGGCGGGCATCAGGCAGGCATTGGCGGTGCTCACATTGTGGCCCGGCCCCTGCAAGGCAATGGTGCAGGCGCCGCAGTCGCCGGAGGCACAGCCTTCCTTGGTGCCGTCTTGCCCAAGTGAGGTGCGCAGCACTTCGAGTACGCTCGTTCCCGGTGCAGGTGAGGGCAGTCGGCACGCGCGCCCGTTCAAGGTGAAGTCGATCATGCGGGCATCCTGTCAGGTCGTATTGTCATTGTGGTGCCTTGTCGCGTACAGCGTGGTTCCAACGCTCAAGTCCTTGTTCTGCCTTGTCGACGGGCTTGCTCTGTCTTGCCAGCGGGCTGGGTCTGCCATGGCGGCGAGCGTTGGTCTGCAGGCTGTTGTCTCTATCAATGTAACAGGTCGTATTGTGATTCCTGCAAGAATCTGACCAAATGGTCAGTGCATGTTGTGGTATTTTGTTCGCCGGTGTCTCAACGGGCTGTTTTCACTGCTGTTCCAACGCCACGTGATAGTCGCTTGACCAGAGCCTCCTGCTTGCGCACATCGCCGCTGACAAGCGAGTGAGATAGACAGGGGGCTGTCGCCAAGAGACTCGAATGCTTTTTTCTGACCTGATGAGTGATGCCGATGCCCGCGGATTCTCCTTCTTCCCTTTACGCTGAAGTCCGTCGTACCCGTAGTGCGGAGTTGAGCGTGCCGCCTGCCAGCTCTCCTCGTGAGCAAGCCGAGAGCCGCATTCTCGAGGCCGCCGAATGCGTATTCGCCTGTCACGGTTATCGCGGCAGCACCTTGAAGCAGATTGCGGAAGTGGCCGAGTTGCCCAAGGCCAATCTGCTCTATTATTTCGGCTCCAAGGAGAAGCTCTACGTTCACCTGCTGGAGCAGACCCTGACGCGCTGGAATGCCTCGCTCGAGGATATCTCGCCCGACGATGAGCCGCGTGAGGTGCTGGAAGCGCTGGTGCGCGTCAAGCTCAAGCTGGCACGCCAGGCACCGCAGGCCTCGCGCCTGTTCGCGGCGGAGGTGATCAGCGGGGCGCCTTTCCTGCGCGATTATCTCAGTGGCGACCTGCGTGACTGGGTACAGGCGCGCTGTGATGTCATGAAGGCCTGGATGGCCGCGGGTAAACTGCGTGAGGCGGAGCCGATGTGGGTGATCTACCTCATCTGGTCCACCACTCAGCATTACGCGGATTTCGCCGCCCAGATCGATCAGCTGGGGGGAGCGCCACAGAGCGATGAAGACTGGGAGCAGCTGGCGGATTTCGTGGCCAGCACGCTTTGTGATGGTCTGTGCCCTTCTCAGGCATGACCGGCAAGAGCGGCAAGAGCGGCAAGAGCGGCATGAGCGCTTAAGCCGGCGGGTTCAGCGCTCTGTCAGTCGCCTGTTGTCTGTTGTCACTGCCTCGCCGCACAGCAAAAAGCCCGCCCCGGAATCCGGGGCGGGCTTTTTGGTTGTTGCGTCGTTCTTGCGTCATTCTGGAAAAGTGAAGGAAACCGCCATCAGGCGGTCAGCTTGCCATCTCCAAGGGCATGCCAGGATCGCGATCCAGCACGGCTTCTTCCTCTTGCTTGGCCCCCGACAACTCGGCTTTTTCCAATTGAGAGATGTCACAGTGTTGATGCATCTGCCAGCCATCGCGGGCATCGTCGGCCAGATAGATCAGCGCGGCATCGGCGCTGGACCACAGACGCGCGAGGTCACGTTGGTGGCGGGTGCGGTTGGCCAGCGGCAGCGCATCGGCGGTGACTACCACCACCGGCGCCTTGCGCAGCCAGCGCGGCGCATGACTCGGCCAGCTGTGATGCACGGCGTCCAGCCAGGGCGCCTGGGGATGGCCGGGCGATGACTGCCAACGCCAGCCACGCCCGACTTCGGTGATCCCGCGCGCCGTCCAGATCAGGCTGCGGCGCGGCAGCTGCGCCTCCAGGCTTTTCAGCAACGCATCGTCGCTATCCGTCAGCGGCTGGATGGCTCCTGACATCATGCTCAGGTATTCGCCAGCGTGCTGGCCGGCGGTCAGCTCCAGCTTGGTGCGAGGCGCCGGGGCGAGGGCGATGCTGTTCTCCAGCGGTATGTGCATGCCGCATTCCATGCCGATGGTATAGACGCTCATGCCAGCATTCCTCGACGCGTCATGCTCTGACGCAGCAGGGTGTGGTGACGGTGCATCGCCTCCCAGTCAGCGTGAGCCTTGTGATTGATGTCAGGGTTGAAGACGGCTTTCTGCTGCGCGATGGGCGATGCTGTCGGAGTCGATGTCTCGGCTGAGGTCTGGGCTGCCACTGCCGAGGCGGCAATGTCAGCCTGGCTGCGCGTGTCATGGGCCGGTGAAGGCGTCGTGGGGGCCGCCGTTGTCTTCAGGCTCAGCGGCGGTGCCTCGTAGCCCATCGCCATCACGCCCAGCAATTGAGCGGACTGGGCATTGGCGACATCCTGGGTGGCGCTACCAGAGCGCGGCAAGAGGGTGAATGTCTGTGTCGTGACCTTGGCTGTCATGGCTCGGCAGGTATCGAGGAGGGCAGTCATCGTTGAGGTGGCCATGAGAATGCTCCTTGCGCATCGCGAGCGCTTTATCGGGAATATTGCAGTCCGGCAAGGGTCGTTGGCGTTACTGCGCGGCGTATGACCTGTCGGCTGGCTAGTCTTGATCAAGCGGCTTGCGTGCCGTTTTGATGTGATGAACAGTAAAAACAGTCGCTTGTGTCTGTCGCGCGGTGCGGATGGTTGGCGTCGTGCAGCGCTTGAGGGCGTCAGAGGCGTTCAGGATGAGGAAAAAGCGCTCATCGCGAGGGTTACGCCTTTCGTCTATGCACTGTCAGTCAGCACCTGGCCCAGGCTTTGCACTGTCTTGATGCAATCGTTGATGCAATCGTTGCTCTGCGCTCACGCAGAATCTTTTCAGGAGTGTCTCTTAATGCCACGAGCGCCCATAGATCACAGCGCGCCCTCCGAGGATGACGTGTCCGGTGAATCCCGGGCAGTGCACCCGGATGGGGAAGTGCCTGCCCCCGATGTCGATGTCGATGCCGATGCCACCGTCAGTCTCGCTCGCCATGCCGCAAGGCAGGGAACCAGGAGCCTGAGTCTGCATCAGCGTCTGACCCGCTCGCTTGAGGAGCTCACCCCGAACGAGCAGCGCATCGCGCGCTTTCTGCTCGCGCATCAGGATGAACTGGCGCTATACAACGCCGCGGAACTGTCACGTCTGACCGACGTCTCCAAGGCGACGGTCAGCCGCCTGTTCCGCCGCCTCGGCTATCAGGACTTCCGTGAGGCGCGGGACCAGGCGCGCAGTCTGCGCCAATCCGGTGTGCCGGTGGCGGCAGCGCCGACGGCAGACCATCACCAGCGTCACTATGAGCAGGAGTGTCGCAACCTGCGTCAGGCACTGGCGGCGCTGGACATGCTCGACATGGAGGCCTTGAACAGCGCTCTGGCCAAGGCCGAGCGGCTGCAGATCATCGGCTTTCGCAATGCCTATCCACTGGCGCTGCACCTGCGCCAGCAGTTGCTGCAGCTACGCGAGCAGGTGGCGGTGCTGCCGCAACCCGGACAATCGCTCGGCGAGGAGGTCGCACGCCTGGGCGCCGATGACGCCGTGGTGGTTTTCGCCATGCGCCGGCGACCGCAGGGGCTGGCACGATTGCTTGAATGGCTGGGGCAGGCGCCCTGTACGGTGCTGCTGGTCTGCGATGACAGCCTGAGCACCATCCCCGCCGGTATCGAGCATGTTCTGCGCTGCCCGTTGGACAGCGTCAGCGCCTTCGACAGCTACGCCGCAGCCATGAGCCAGATCAATCTGCTGGCCACGCGCCTGCTGCATGACGACCTCGTCGGTGGGCGCAGTCAGATACGCCGCGTGACCGATACCTTCGATGCGCTGGAGGAACTGGGCGACGGCTGATCGTACAGCTTGAAGTGCTCCTGCCTTTCCTTTCTCCCTCTCTATCCCCCTGTGGGCCGCCAGCCTTGCTTCTGATCTGTGCGGCGGCCCGATTCGACTCGCCGCGCTCTGCGCACCCGCAGGGCGCATATGCCTGCCTGACTGCACCATCTGCTGCCATGTCGCTGGTGTCGGCGCCCTGATCTCGCCGCCCGTCGAGGCCACCATCCTCGATTTCGCCTCCCGCAGGTGTGTATCGCTTCTTCTCCTTTCCATTCGCTGTTTGGCTTGCATGCCTGTGCTCAAGCGCGTTCTCAGGCCCCTGCTCGGGCGTGTGAGCCGCAGGTGACTCTGCGCTGCCTGCAACTCGATCACCTGATTGAGCATCTAGCGCAAGCCTTTGGCACACCTGTTGCAAAGATTGATAAGGGAATCACTTGTTTCATTGGTCAGGTTCTGAAGACGAATGGGACAGCGAGTCATTGGATCTGACTCGGCGAGACACTCGGCAAGAAGCACGGCGGGACGATCAACAACAACCAACAACAATCCACTGCCGCAAGGCACCAGGCGCATGACGAGTCGTTCTCGTATCAGCGCCTGGCATTGACGGATACCGGAGTCGACCGATGAGCAAGCGTCACGAGAGCAAGGCCCAGCAGCGCGCCACACGGACAGGCAACAAGCAGCGTCTTGGCAACTGGGTCCGCAAGGGAATATTGCTGGCCCTGTGGGGCACGTTGGCGTCCACCGCCCTGAGCGCACACGCGGATGCACTGAGTGACATCAAAGATAGCGGGGTGTTGAAAGTGGCGGTGCCCCAGGACTTCCCGCCCTTCGGCTCGGTCGGCCCGGACCTCAAGCCGCGTGGCTACGATATCGACATGGCGCGCTATCTGGCAGACGAGATGGATGTGAAGCTTGAGCTGGTGCCGGTCACCTCGGCCAATCGCATCCCTTACCTACAGACCCGCAAGGTCGATCTGGTGATCTCGAGCCTGGGCAAGAATCCCGAGCGTGAGAAGGCGATCGATTTTTCCGATGCCTATGCGCCGTTCTTCCTAGGCGTGTTCGGCGAGAAGGGCAGTGAGGTGGACTCCGCGCAAGCACTGAGCGAGAAGACCATCGGCGTGACACGTGGCTCGGTGGAAGACATGGAGCTCAGCAAGGTGGCACCGGAATCGACCACCGTGAAGCGCTTCGAAGACAACAACACGACCTTGTCGGCCTTCCTGTCAGGGCAGGTCGAGATGATCGCCACCGGCAATCTCGTCACCGCCGCCATCGCCGAGCGCAATCCTGCCCGCGTGCCGGTCAGCGTGCTGCCGCTCAAAAATTCTCCCTGCTATGTGGGCATGCGTCATGACTCGCCGGCGCTCAAGGCGCGCGTGAATGAGCTGATCGCCCAGGGAATCGAGGATGGCACGCTCAATACGCTCTCCGAGACCTGGTTCAAGGCGCCGCTGCCGTCACTGGATGCCTGAATCGAGACGTCACACGTCTGATCCCTTTGCCCGTGAGGCTTGATCGATGAACTATCTCCCGGATTTCCCGCGCCTGTTGCCGTATCTGCCCGACCTGATGGCCGGGCTGATGACGACGGTCTGGCTGACGGCACTGACCACCACGCTGGGGATACTCGGCGCGGTGCTGTGTGTCTGGCAGCGCCATCGTGCGCCGACCAGCCTCTTCAGCCGGCTGCTGGGCATGCTGGTGGAGCTGCTGCGCAACACGCCCTTCATCGTCCAGCTGTTCTTCATCTTCTTCGGTCTGCCGGCGCTGGGGCTGTCACTCAGTGCCGAGATGGCTGCGGTAATCGCGATGACACTCAACCTGGCGGCCTACAGCAGTGAAATCCTGCGTGCCGGGGTCGATGCCACCGGTCGCGGCCAGTGGGAAGCCGGGCGGGCACTGGGGCTTACCCGCTGGCAGAGCTATCGCCATGTGGTGCTGATGCCGGCGCTGGAACGCATGTATCCTGCGCTGACCAGCCAGTGCGTGATCGTGATGCTGGGTTCCGCCGTGGTCTCCCAGATCAGCGTGGCGGACCTGACCTTCGCGGCCAACTTCATCCAGTCACGTACCTTCCTGAGCTTCGAGAGCTACGTGGTGACGGCAGGCATGTACCTGCTATTGGCCATCGCGATGCGCGCCTTGCTCAACCGCATCGGGCGTCGCCTGTTCGGCTTTCGCCACCTGACGCCGGCCCCGCGTAGCCGTCTGTCTTCCCCTGTCCTGAAAGAGGCCCACTCATGATCGACTTCACGCTGTGGGACATTCTGCGCAACCTGTTGCTGGCGGCGCGCTGGACACTGGCGCTGTCCCTGATCGCCTTCATCGGCGGCAGTCTGGTCGGGCTGGCGCTGACCTTTCTGCGCCTGACCCGCTGGCCGGGGGCGGCGCTCTTCTGTCGTCTCTATACCGAGCTGTTCCAGGGCACGCCGCTGTTGATGCAGTTGTTCCTGGCCTTCTTCGGCGTGGCGGTCTTCGGGCTGGATGTCTCGGCCTGGACGGCGGCGGCCGTGGCGCTGACGCTGTTCAGCAGTGCCTTCCTGCATGACATCTGGCGCGGCTGTGTCGAGGCGGTGCCCAAGGGGCAGTGGGAAGGGGCGCGGGTGCTGGGGCTCGGCTACCTGAAGACCATGCGCCACATCATCCTGCCGCAGGCGCTGCGCATGGCCATCGCGCCGACCGTCGGCTTCTCGGTGCAGATCATCAAGGGCACTGCGCTTGCCTCGGTGATCGGCTTCGTCGAGCTGACCAAGGCCGGCACCATGCTCAACAACGCCACCCTGGAACCCTTCACCGTCTTCGCGCTGGTCGCGTTGCTGTATTTCGCCATGTGCTATCCGCTGTCGCGGCTGGCTCGCCATCTGGAGGCACGTCTCAATGTCACTGCTCGCTGAAGTTTCTGCGCTGGAAAGCGCCTCATCCGACGCTGCTGTCTCCGAGAAGGCCGCCGTCACCGAGAGCGCTCCCGTCTCCGACAGCGCCCTTGATACCGAGAGCGCCAAGGCGCCGCTGGTCAGTCTGTCGGCGCTGACCAAGTCCTTCGGTGACCTGCCGGTACTCAAGGGGATCGATCTCGAGGTGCGCCCGGGTGAGGTGGTGTCGATCATCGGTCGCAGCGGTTCCGGCAAGAGCACCTTGCTGCGCTGTATCAATCAGCTTGAACAGCATGACGGCGGCGCCATTCATGTCGCCGGCAAGCTGCTGGACGGTAGCGAGATGGACGCCGCCGCCCTGGCACAGGATGTCGGTATGGTGTTCCAGAGCTTCAATCTGTTTCCCCACAAGCGCGTCGGCGAGAACGTGATGCTGGCACCGATGCTGGTCAAGGGCGTCGCCCGGGATGTCGCCGAGCGCGAGGCCCGCGAGATGCTGGCCAAGGTCGGGCTGGGGGAGAAATTCGATGCCTGGCCGAGTCAGCTCTCCGGTGGACAGCAGCAGCGGGTGGCGATCGCACGCGCCCTGGCGATGCACCCCAAGGTGCTGCTCTGCGATGAGATCACCTCGGCGCTGGACCCGGAACTGGTCGGCGATGTGCTCAAGGTGCTGGAACAGCTCAAGCGTGAGGGCATGACGCTGATTCTGGTCACCCACGAGATGAATTTCGCCCGCGATGTGGGGGATCGCGTGATCTTCATGCATCAAGGGCGCGTGCATGAATCAGGCGACCCCGCGACGCTGTTTGCCAATCCGGCCACGGAAGAGCTGCGCCAGTTCCTTGGCGCGGTGCTGTGATCACACCGCACCATGATCGTGCCAAGAAGGCGACCCCCTAATGAGTCGAATGGAGTCGGTCCCGATGGACAAGCGTATCTATGTTGCCTCGGCGCGTTTCTCCGGGCCGCGGGGACAGGGGCGGCAGGAAGAAGGTCCGCTGAATGGTCAGCGACTGGTGGTGAAGGATCTGTTCGCGATCAAGGGCGAGCGCATCGGCCAGGGCAATCCTGACCTGCTGGCCAGTGCCCCCATTGAGCGGCATACGGCACCTGCTGTCCTCGCGCTTCAGCAGGCGGGGGCCGATTATCGAGCCCGCACCACCACCGATGAGCTGGCCTACAGCCTCAATGGCACCAATGCGCATTTCGGCACGCCGCAGAACCCACGCGCGCCGCTGAGGTTGCCGGGCGGCTCGAGCGTGGGCTCTGCGGTGGCGGTGGCACGTGGCGAGGCGGAGATCGGGCTGGGCACCGATACCGGCGGCTCCATCCGCGTACCGTCCAGTTACTGCGGGCTTTACGGATTAAGACCGACTCATGGACGCATCAGCATGACGGGGCTCAAGCCGTTGGCGCCGCGCTTCGACACCGTCGGCTGGATGACGCGGGATCTGGCGACGCTGACGCAGGTCAGTGAGGTGCTGATGCCGCCGGCGACAGCCACTCGACTGCCGGCTCGTATCATCCTGCTGGTACCGGAAGGGCTGGCCGCGGGGCCTTATCAGCGCCTGCTCGGGCCGCTGTCCCGGCGTCTTGAGTCGCTCGGCTTTCAGTGCGAGCGGCGCATGCTGAGCCAGGCCTTCATGGCACGCGCCAGTGAAGCCTTCCGGATTCTGCAGGGCTGCGAGATTCGGCGTACGCACCAGGCGTGGTTGAGTACGCCGGAGCAGGGGCCCGAAACTCGCTGGCCGCAGCTGAATCCGGATATCGCGGCAAGACTCAAATGGTGCATGACGCTCAGCGATACCGACGAGCAGGCAGCAGAAGCCAAGGCAGATACCGTTCGAGGCTGGTATCGCCAGCAGCTGGCGGCCAGTCAGGAAGGAAGCGAGTCGGCAGCGGAGGCTGGCAGTCGCGTGCCTCATGCCCAGGCCGAAGCCACCAGCGAGGCGGTCTTCGTGCTGCCCACCACGCCGGGCGCCTCACCTTTGCTGGGCGCTAGCCTAGAGGTGATGGAGGCCTATCGTCATCGCCTGATGGGACTCACCGCGCTGGCGGGCTTGAACGGTGCGCCGCAGCTGAGTCTGCCGTGGCTTGCCGACTCGGCGGCACGTCTGCCACAGGAATCCGCACCCCCGCCCTGGGGCGTGTCATTGCTGGGCCTGCCGGGTCGTGATGAGAGCCTGTTGGCACTGGCCAGCATGTTGGAAAACTGACCAGCGCTGCCTTGCATGTGCGATTGCAGACATTGTCTGGAGTTGAACAGAAACGCCGCATCCCGAAAGGGCTGCGGCGTTTGTGGTGCTGGCGCTTGAAGGGATGGTTCGTCAGTTGGCGGGGGTATAGGGATGCTCGCGTTGCCAGTGCTCGGCGATATCGATGCGTCGCGTGATCCATACCTTGTCGTGGGACTGGATGTAATCGAGGAAGCGTTTCAGCGCCGCGAAGCGTCCCGGGCGGCCGGCGATCCGACAGTGCAGCCCGATGGAGAGCATCTTGGGCGCGGTGTCGCCCTCGGCATAGAGCACATCAAAGGCATCGCGCAGGTACTGGAAGAAGTCCTCGCCGCTATTGAAGCCCTGGGCGCTGGCGAAGCGCATGTCATTGGTGTCCAGGGTGTAGGGCACGACGAGATGCGGCACCTGCTCACCATTGGCGGTAGTCACCTCCATCCACAGTGGCAGGTCATCGCCGTAGTAATCGCTGTCGTAGGTGAAGCCGCCGTGTTCCACCACCAGACGGCGGGTATTGGGGCTGTCACGTCCGGTATACCAGCCCTGCGGCGCATGGCCGACCAGCTCGCGATAGCTTTCCACCGCGCGTTCCAGATGGGCGCGCTCATGGGCCTCATCCATGTGCTGGTAATGAATCCAGCGCCAGCCATGACTGGCGATCTCGTGGCCGTCCTCCAGGAAACGCGCGACCAGATCCGGATGGCGAGCCAGCGCCATGCCGACCCCGAAGACCGTCAGCGGCAATTCCCGGCGCTTGAATTCATCCAGAATCCGCCACACGCCACTGCGCGAGCCATATTCGTAGATCGACTCCATGCTCATGTGCCGCGCGGGGTAGGCCTCGGCACCGATGATCTCGGAGAGAAACTTCTCGCTCTCGCTATCGCCGTGCAGCAGGCAATTCTCGCCGCCTTCCTCGTAGTTGAGCACGAACTGGACCGCGATCTTTGCGCCACCCGGCCAGTTGGCATGCGGTGGCGTGTCGGCATAACCGATCAGGTCACGCGGATACTCATCGCCCCACAGGGCATTGTCGGTGTCTGGCATCGTGCGGCTTCCTTGCGGATGGCTAACGTAACGTAATGAAGAGTGAAGACAAGTGCGAAATGTACACACAATCACATCTCCATTGATGTGCAGGCTTTGTGCCATCACGGCGCATGGTGGCGACATCACGCTTGCATCCCGCATCAATTCGTCGGTGTCCACCAGCGAGGCAGCAACCGTGCGACTTCCGGGCGCATGAAGCGGTCATCGATCAAGTGGATCACGCCCTGATCCTGCTCGCTGCGAATCACTCGGCCGGCAGCCTGCACCACTCTGGTGAGTCCCGGGTACAGATAGGTGCAGTCATCGGCATTCAAGGGCTGGATGACCGGATGCGGTGCGCGCGTATCGTCGCGTGAGTCGCCTTCAGCCTGTTGCGGCTGGCTACGCCGCTGAGCGTCGTTGTCGAGCCATGTGGCCAGGCGCTGCTTGAGCTCTTCATTCTCGGGGCTGAAACCGGCCAGTCCCAGGGTGGCGATGAAGGCCCCGATCAGACGCGAGCCGGGTAGATCGATCCCTTCGCCGAAGGCGCCACCCAGTACCGCGAAGCCGATGCCTTGGCCCTCGGGCGTGAAGCGCTGAATGAAGCCGGTGCGCTCCGCTTCCGTCATGGCGCGGGTCTGGCGCCATTGGGGAATCTCCGGCGCCAGCTGTTGCAGGGTGCTGGCGACCTGCTCCAAATAGGCGAAGCTCGAGAAGAACGCCAGATAGTTGCCCGGGCGCTGCCGGTATTGGCGCGCCATCAACTCGGCGATCGGCCGACAGGAGGCGTCGCGATCCCGCAGGCGTGTCGAGAGCCGGTGACGACTGACCTGCACCTGGGCCGCGCTGAACGGGGAATCGACACTCAGCCAGACGGCATCGTCCGCCAGACCTAGCAGGCGATGGTGATAGGCCGGTGGATTGAGTGTGGCCGAGAACAGCAGAGTGGCGTGACTGGCGCGCAGGCGGGGCGCCAGCCACGGCGCCGGGCTGACGCAGCGCAGTCGCGGCTGGATCTGGCGCACGCTGCGCCCGCGGGGCTTGCGTGGCCGGGCTGCTGCTTCTGATCCTACTGCTTCTGCCCCTACAGCCGATGCTGCGCTGCAACTCGAGCTTGAATCGCTGGCAAGCGACGCCTGCCGCGCAGGGGGAGTGGCGGCGAGTTCGACCTCGAACAGAGAGTGATCGCCGAAGCCTTCGGCGAGTCGCGCCAGTGTCAGTGCCGCAAAATACGCCTCCATCATCTCGACATCGGGCTCCACGCGGCGCCTGGCCGTGGAGGAGGCCGAGCCGGAGACTGTCGTTGCAGTGCCTGTATCCTTGGTAATCGGTGCCGAAGAGGAGGCATCGCTTGCGATCAGGCCCAGCTGTTCGGGGGCTTGTGTTGCTTTGGCTCTCGCTGGCTGTTGCCTGGCCGCAGCAGGGTTTGCGGCCTTGTCAGGCTCCGCCAACCAGTCGCCCATCGCGCCGGTCCACTGGCTCAAGGCCTTGAGGAAGTCGCCGGGCAGAGCCTCCAGCGCAAGGCGCTGCGCCTTGTGGCCTTCGTGCCTGCTATCGACCTTGCTCGCCTGTGTATCGTCGTCAGTACCCAGCTCGAGCTGCTCCAGCGCTCGCCATTGCCGGGCCAGCGCGCGGGAGGCCGAGCGCAGCGGGGCCGGATGGCCCGTGCGGCTCAGCTGCTTGAGCAGAAAGTGGAACTGCCGGGCGTCGAGCTCGGTGCTGTACATGCCGCGGGCGCGCTCGATGAGGTTGTGGCTCTCATCGACCAGCACCACCGTGTGCCAGTCATTGGCCTGGGTCAGGGCGAACAGCAGCGCATGACTGTCGAAGTAGTGGTTGTGGTCGCCGATGATGACATCCGCCCAGCGCGAGAGCTCCTGGGCGAGAAAATAGGGGCAGATGTCGTGGGCCAAAGCGTGGCGGCGTGTCGTCGCCAGATTCAGTGGCCGTTGGTCGGCGAGCGCGGCGGCGCGTGCCGCGGGCAGGCGATCATAGAACCCGCGCGCCAGCGGGCAGGACTCGCCATGACAGGCGAGTGTCGGGTGCTCGCAGGTCTTGCTGCGCGCGCCCAGTTCCAGAATGCGCAGCGGTGTCGCCGGTGTCTTGTCCTGATCCTCGCTGTCATCAGCGGCTGGTGCCAAGGTGGCCAGCGCGTCGAGTGCCAGCGCGCGCCCCGGCGTGCGGGCGGTGAGGTAGAAGAGTCTGTCCGTGCCGCTTGCGGGCATCGCGCGCAGTGCCGGATACAGCGTCGCCAGGGTCTTGCCGGTGCCGGTCGGTGCCTCGGCAAGCAGCTCGCGGCCGGTCATCACTGCCTTGTAGGCGTGCTCGGCCAGCTGGCGTTGCCCGGGGCGCCAGCTCGGCCATGGAAAGGCCAGGCGGCTCAGCGCGCTGTCGCGGGCACTGCGATGGGCCAGCTCATTGGCGGCGAATTCGCTGAAGCGTGCCGCCAGACGTGCCAGCTCCGCCTCCAGCGCCTCACGGCTCCACCAGGCTTCCAGACGCTGCTCATCATGCTGCGCCTGGCCTTGTTTTGGGTCAGTCTGCTCGTTCTGCTCTTCTTGCTCTTTCTTGGTGCTCTTGACGCCCCTGGGCGCATCCGCCGCGATGTCCAGATAGACCAGAGCCAGCGTGATGCCTTCGAGGTCTCGGCTGCGACACATCAGGGCGCCGTAGACGCGTGCCTGGGCCCAATGCAGAGCGCGATGGTGCGCGGGCTGGCGGGAGAGGTCGCCGCGGTGGGTCTTGATCTCCTCGAGGCAGTTGCGCTTGGGATCATAGCCATCGGCGCGCCCACGGATGGTCAGGTTGCCGATGTCACCGCTGAGCGAGATCTCGCTTTCATAGTCCTTGCCGCGGCGGCGCACGATACGCTGATGACCACGGATGCCCTGCTGGGCGGTAGGCGATGGCGTGAAGCGCAGGTCCAGATCGCCCTCGCGCGCGGCAAAGGCGCACAGTTCACGCACCGCGATCCGGTAGCGTGCGGGCTCAGCGTGGGTCTTGTCCGCCTTGATCATGATGCAGGAGGTGCCTTGTGCCGGGAGCATTCGTCTGCTGAGGCCTCGGTCGCGCTCAGCCACTCGACTCGACACTCCAGCGCCGGCATCGCATGGCGTGCGAACAGGGCCAGCCAGTGACGCTGGTTGTCCTGCAGACGGTCGGTGGGCGCCTTGACCTCGATCAGCCGATAACGGTCGCTGCTGTGCTCGGGGAAGAACTGGATCAGGTCCGGCAGGCCGGCGCGATGTTCGCGAGGGTTGGCCAGCAGGTGGCGGAAACAGGCTTCCAGATGCGCGGGTGGGATGCAGTCCAGTGCGTGGTTCAGCAGTTCCTCGCTCAATAGCTCCCAGTGCACGAAGGGCGCCTGAATTCCCTGTTTCTGCTGGTGGCGTTCACGGATCACCGCCCGGTAGCTTTCATCGTTCAGGCGTGCGAAGCAGGCCTCGAAAGCGGCCTGGCGACGGCTGACGAAGTCAGGACGATAGAGGTCCGCCGGGCCGGTATGGAAGGCGTGGAAGAAGGCCCCCGGCAAGGGGGCGAACAGCACCTCCCAGCACAGCAGGGTGAAGAGCGCGGGAATCAGGCCATTCTCGACATAGAAGACCGGTGCCTCGGGCGTGGCCAACGCATGGGCGGCTGCGCGCTCGACCCCGTGGATGCCATCAGCCGCCGAGGTGGCAAGGTCGGGCACCGTGAGGGTGATCTGCGGCGTGGTCGGTGCCTTGGCGGGGCTGGGCGCGGGCAATCCGAGGCCACGGCACAGACGCGGCAGGGCGCGTTCGAGTGCCAGCTGCTCGTCCAGCGTGATCTCGGCGCGCGCCAACCGCTCGCTGGCCAGCGCGTGAGCTGCGCTGATATCGCCAGACAACTCCAGTGCTCTCACCCGGCGCGGCATGGCACGCGGGGCATATGCGGAATCCTCGAGACAGGCGTATTGACGGGCAGCGGCCTGATGCCAGCCCTGACGCTCGGCGTCGCGGGCCAGCGAGAAGCGCAGGCGGTCACGCCGCTGCGCCAGCCAGGCATTGGCACGATCATCAATAGCACGCCCGTCAGTGGCATGAGCGTCAGTGAGCTGATGAGTCGTGGACGGCTCACTGCGGAGCTCGTTTGCCGCTGCAGACGGCGTCGCATCCAGCGCCGCGACGATGCGCTGCCAGTGCCGCTCAAGCTCGGCGTTCGCCGTGCGGCCCAGCCGCTCGCTGGCTTGCTGCCAGTCCTCACGCAGTTGCTCCAGCGCCAGATAGCGATCCACCTCCCAGCGATGGGTGAAGGCGCGCGAGGCCGGCGACAGGGCGACTGTCTCGCAACGCAGCAGGCCCAGCTCGCTGAGTACGAAGTCCGACAGAGTCTGGCGCAGGTTGCCGAAGAACATCAGGCTCAGGCGCCGCGACAGCTCACCCAGCCGGACACTCAAGGTGTCTGCGGCAGGGTCGTTCAACCACGCTGGCAGTGGCCGTGGCGTGATGTCACCCAGCAGCTCGCTGATGGCATCATGCATGCGACGCTTGGGCGTACTTCTGGGCAGCTCGGCAAAGGCAGCCCGGAGGCGCGGCAAGGTCACCAGCGCCAGCATCTCGTCCAGCGTCAGGTCGGCATTGTGGCGGCACAGGCCGTCAGGCGTGGCACTGTCGGCGAGCGGTGTGATCAATGGCTGGCTTGCGGCCTCGATCGCACCGATCTCGGGATAATGCAGCTGCGAGCGTTCGAAATGATCGCCCTTGCGCATCAGCAGTCGCACCAGCAAGGCCCGCGAGGCATCCGGCAGGTGAGTGATGGCGTCCACCGTGGCACGCTCCGCTTCTGTCAGCAGATCGGCGTGACACTGGCAGACCCAGCCGATCAGGGTGTCGAAGTTGGCCAGGTAGTAGCGCGGATTGTCGAGGGGAGCGGCTTGCATGGCGACCTGTCGAAGTAGCGGGCAGTGCGGCGGTTTGCCCGAAAGCATGGGGTTATATACAGTATATGGCCATCTGTCGCGCTGCAATCTCTTGCAAAGCCTGTCACGAGTCACCACCTGACTGTCATCCAGTGGTAAAATCGTTTCATCTGCATGTCTTGAAAGCTTCATGACACGACAGGTGGGCAGGCGTGACAGCGCGTCGACCGCGATTCCTCCCCTCGGAGGCATTTCCGCGATGGTTCAGGATGGGCCATCGATCATTATTCAAGCAGGGCAGGAAGGCAGTCCATGTTTCTTGATCAGTTTCACCGGGTCGAAGATGGCCGCGTGCGGATCACCGCCGAGCAGGCAAGTCGTTTCGCCAAGCAGATGGCGGGGGATTACAACCCCATTCATGACCCGGACGCGCGACGCTTCTGTGTGCCCGGCGACCTGCTGTTCTCCCTGTTGCTGGCGAAATTCGGTCTGTCGCAGTGCATGACCATCCGTTTCTGCGGCATGGTCGGCAACGATGTGCCCTTGATCTTCGAAGCGCTGGACGCCCCCGACGAGAATGGCGTGTCCCTGCTGGTGCGCGATGAAGCCGGCAAGGTCTACCTGACGGTCGAGCGCAGCGGCGATACCACCCATGACGAGGAAGTGGTCGCCAATTTCACCCGCCAGTACATCGCCTTCTCCGGGCGCAACTTCCCGCACTTCCTGCAGCCGTTGATGCTGGAGAAGGGCGTGATGTTCAACCCGGCCCGCCCGCTGGTGATCTACGACAGCATGGGCTTCTGTTTCGAGCGCCTGGATATCGCCGACCTGCACCTCGACTTCGTGGGGTCCTCGCTCGAGGTCAACGGCAAGCGTGGCGATACCCTGCTCGAGTTCAGCATCCATGATGGCGAGCAGTGCATCGGCAGTGGCTCCAAGAAGCTGGTCGTCAGTGGGCTGCGGGATTACTGCGCCGAGACCATGGATGCGTTCGTGGAGTCCTTCGAGGCGCTCAAGCGCGAAGCCGAAGCCTGAGATAGCCGGTCAGTCTGACGCTTGTCGCCAGTTGCCCCGCGCATGAGTCGGCAGTCATGAAGACGCCCGCCAGAGAATTCTCTGGCGGGCGTCTTGCCATCTGAATATCACAACGCTTGTGAAGCATCGCTGGGAATCGCCGGTTGTCATTCACCGCCGGCTGGCTGGCTCTCCGTGCGAGTGTTCTACCGTGCTCAGTGCTTGATGCTGATCGGCGCCAGTGCATCGCCCTGGGGGGAGATGCGCCCGATGATGGCGCTGGCGTGATAGCCGGCAGCCTTGAGCGCGGCCAGGCAGGCCTCGGCCTCACCGGCTGGCACACTGGCCAGAAGGCCACCGGCGGTCTGTGGATCGAACAGCAGCGGATAACGCGGATGATCGATGACGCCGGCCTGGTCCTTCAGGGCACGCTTGAGGCGCAGATTGGCCGGTTGCAGCGAGCTGACCACGCCGCGGGCGACACAGTACTCGGCGCCGTCGAGCACTGGCAGGGCATCGATCTCGAGCTCGGCATCCACGCCGCTGGCGCGGGTCATCTCCACCAGATGGCCGAGCAGACCGAAGCCGGTGACATCGGTGGAGGCGCTCACCTGATGCGCGCGCAGGATATCCGCCGCGCGCTGACTGGATTGCTGCATGCTGTCCAGCGCGGCGTCGATCCAGCGGCCGCGGGCTTCCAGGCGTGCGTGCGCCGCCAACAGCGTGCCGGTGCCGATGGCCTTGGTAAGCAGCAGCACATCACCCGGCTGCATGCCGCCCTTGCAGGTGACGCCGGCCAGACCCTCCTCCACCAGACCATTGAGCGCGAAGCCCAGCGCCAGCTCCTGACCTTCGCCGGTGTGGCCGCCGACCAGACTGCAACCTGCCTCGTTGAGCACCTCGGTCGCGCCTTGCATCAGCTCGCGCACCAGTGGTTCGACCTTGCGCTCGACCCCCTGTGGCACCGTGGCCACCGCCGTCGCCGTATGCGGCGTCGCGCCCATGGCGTAGAGATCGCCCAGCGCGTGATTGGCGGCGATGCGCCCGAACAGATAGGGGTCATCGATGAAGGCGCGGAAGAAGTCGACGCTGTGCACCAGCGCCTGTCCATCGGGTACGCGCACGATGGCGGCATCATCCGGGGCATGCAGCCCGACCAGCACGTCCGGGTTCTCGCGCGGGGCGAGGCTCTGCAGCGCTCGCGACAGCACGCTGGCGCCGACCTTGGCCCCGCAGCCGCCGCAGCGCATCGCCAGTGCGGACAGGGCCTGATGCGCCTCCTGCTCATCCAGCTCGGCGGTCAGGCGCGGATGCAGCTTGCCATCGCTGCCCTTGAGCGCCTGCCAAGCAGCGCTGATACGCTGATACAGCCCGGAAAGGCCGCCGGTGTCCGCGGCGTCCTGCATGCTGGGCAGTTCATTGAAGCGTGCCATGAACTGGCGATCGATATGGTCCTTCCAGCGCCACAGCCACGGGCGCAGACGCGGCGCGACCAGCCCCAGGCTGCCGCGCGAGGCGATGGCATCGCGATCCCCGGTGCTGATCAGCGCCAGCCAGCGCGACTGCGGGATATGGTCCTTGAGTGGCTCGCCGCGCACGGCCCGTCGCAGATTGTCGGCCAGTGGCCGCGCCTGACGCACGGCAAACACGCCGGCCTTCTCGCGGGGATGGTTGAGCTGATGCGCGATATCGCCCGCGGCGAAGATGGCGTCATCCTCAAGCGTCTGCAGGCTATCGCGAACCTTGAGGAAGCCATCCTCGTCCAGGCTCAGTCCGGTCTTCTCCAGCCAGCGCGCACCACCGGCCCGTGTCACCCAGATGGCCTCATCGGCCTGATGGCAGGCACCGCTGGCACTGATCAGCTGGCGCTGGGCGGTCGAGGATGCGCGTTCGACGGCCGTGATCTCCTCGCCGAAATGTACCTGGACACCGCGCGCGTGCAGGGTAGTGGCAAGCGCCTCACTGACCGTGTGCGCATGGGTGGGCAACAGACGCTGACCACGTGTGATCAGCGTCAGGTTCGGCGCGAGCGCATCGGGCAACTCGGTGGCGAGGCGCTGCTGGATGGCCAGCAGCAGCTCGACCCCGCCGGCACCGCCGCCGACCAGCACGATATCGAGCGGGCGCTCGGCGCTTCTGGCGCGCTCGAGCAGACTCAGCCAGCGCTGCTGGAAGGTGCTGATCGGCTTGACCGCCACCACGGGGGCGTCTGCGGCTTCAGGGTCACCGATACCGTCGATGTGGGACAGGCGAGGCGTGGAGCCGATATTGATCGACAGCAGGTCGTAGTCCACCGCCGGGCGCTCGGCGCAGATCACGCGGCGCTCGCGGCGGTCGATGTCGATCACCTGATCGCGATAGAAGCGGGCGCCGGCGAACTGACACAGCCGGCGCAGGTCGATATGCACATCGTCGAACGTATAATGACCGGCGACGTAGCCCGGCAACATGCCGGAATAGGGCGTGTCGGTGTCGCGACAGATGACGGTCAGGCGGACACCGGGCTCTGGCTGCATGGCAAAGCGCATCAGCACGCCGACGTGGCTGTGCCCACCGCCGATCAGGACGATATCACGCACGATAGGCGCTTTGACTGGCATGGAGGCGGACGGCATCGTGAATCTCGATAGTCAGTAGAGTAGGGAAACAGGAGCAGGGTATGCAGAGCCAGGGCGCGCCAGATGAGACCGGCGACAGGATTCGCAAAAGCAGGAGTCTAGCAACTTGAACTTTCTCGGTCATGCACGCCTGAGTCTGGCGGGCAGCGATAACTTCCTGTTTGGCAACCTGATTGCCGATGGCGTGCGCGGCAGTGACCTGAGCGACTGGTCGCCGGAGGTAGAGGCGGGCATCCGCTTTCACCGCCACTGCGACGCGGTGATCGACGCTCATCCCGAGACACGCTGGTTGTTGACCCAGGTGCCGCCTTCGTCGCGACGTGTCGCCGGCATCGCCTTCGACATGATGTGGGATCACCTGCTGGCCGCCGAGATGCATGATGACGATATCGAGCGCCTCTATCGACTGCTGGCGCGTGAGGAGATGCCGTCACGTCTGTCGAGCCTGATCGAATGGATTCAGGTGCGCGATGCACTCAGGCGCTATCAGGAGCTGGAGTTCACACTCGCGACCATTGCCAGCATCGGCGAGCGCATGACGGCCAGACGCCGCTTACGCCAGCAAAGTGATACACGCAGCGGAAGGCATACGCACAAGGTGGGGGATCTGGATGCAGAAGCCAATCCGCTGGCGGACATGACGCCGTGGTTGGCGGATAACCGCGCGATGCTCGAGGACAGCTTCGCGCGGTTGTGGCCGGACATGCTGGCATTGCGCCAGCCGGCCTAAGTAGACGTGCTTTTGTCAATCAGCGCTGAAGGGGGCGGGCATTCTCTCCGCCTTGCCATTCATGGTAGGCGTCGATCTGTTCTTGGGAGGCTTCGATCGGCGTCTGCATGACAAACCAGGTGACGGGCTCAGAGCATGGGGGAGTGGTAAGCGAGCCGGAGTACTGCCAGCCGGCATGCTCGCGTGGCAGCAGCAGATTGGCAGACAGGCCACTTGTCAGGGTCTCGGAGAGACCGCGCTGGGGCAGGCGGCTCAAGAGGCGGCTGAGAGCTAGGTTGTCATGCCCTTCCTGGACCATTACGGCCAGCACGGCCAGCTTGCCTTCCGGCGTGCTGTGCACCAGATGGATTTCCATGGCGGCACGCTTGCCGTCGATGGCGTGCTCTGACGGCACATGCAGGTGCACCTGCGACAGGGTGTACTGGGTGCCATCCAGCGTCATGGTATTGCCGCTGGCCCCTTCGATCTGCAGGGTGTGGCCCGTATCGCGCGTGACGAGCAGCGGCGAGTGGTAGTCGAGTTTCGGGCCCGCTTCATTCAGCGTGCGTGACTGGCTGTCGATATCGATCGGCGACTGCTGGCTGCCGGCTGAGCACTCGGCATAGCCCGGGGTGAGCTCTCCCCAATGCTCGGGGCCATTGGCTCCGGCGTTGGTGTCATCCGCGGATTCACTCGCATAGCTCCATTCAGTGACCGACGTGCCCGGCGCAGGCGACGTGGCAATGTCATCGGCGAGCGCTGGCAAGGGTGACGACGTGGTGGCAAGCAGCACAGCCATGGCAAGTGGGCGTAACAGCGCGCGGGGCGACGAGGAAGAGGCTGGCATTGAGGTGTCCTTGCTCAAGAGTCCGTAACCGATCAGTGTCCTGAGCCGCCCTAGGCAGTCAGAACTCAGATGAATGAAGGCAATCAGTGTGCCGGACTCAGGGGCGAGGTCAAGATGACGCTGGAGTATCACTAGGGTGTCGCATTCCAGCGTCAGTTGTCGCGGTAGTACTCACGACATTTGTAAAGACAATTGTGAAAAAGGGAGGGGAGAGCGGTGTCAGCGCTCGAGCCACAGGCATTCCACGCTGTCGCCGTGGTTGAGCTGTGCGTGGGGCGGAATCACGGCCAGTGCCTGAGCACCGGCGCAGGAGGAGAGTACCGCCGAGTTCTGGTCCGGGAAGGCATGTGCCTCAAGCTGTCCATCACTGCCGGGCGCCAAGGTGACGCGCAGATGGTCCTGACGGATGGCGGTGCGGGCAGAGAAGGCCGCGCGTACCGTGAGACGTTTAAGCTCGCGCAATGCAGTGCAGTCGGTCATCTCGCCCAGTAACGGACGAAGGAACAGCCAGCCTCCGACCCAGCTTGAGACCGGATTGCCCGGCAGGCCCACGACACGCACCGCGTCACCCCGGGGGCTGTTGATGCGCCCCAGCGCCAGTGGTTTGCCCGGTTTGATGGCCAGACGCCACAGATCCAAGCTGCCGAGCGCCTCGATGGCGGGGCGGACGTGGTCTTCCTCGCCGACGCTGACTCCACCGCAGGTGACGATCAGATCAGCCTGTTGCGCCGCCGAAGCGAGGGCGTCACGGGTGGCCTCGAAGGTATCGGCCACATTGAGTGGCGCCAGCACCACCTCAGCCCCGAAGTCGCTGAGCATCTGGCTGAGCATCACGCGATTGGAGTTGTAGATCTGGCCGGGCTTGAGCGGCTGGCCGGGTTCGATCAGTTCATCACCGGTCGCGAACAAGGCCACCCGTACCTTGCGGCGCACCATTACGTGACTTGCCCCCTGGCCACACAGAAGGCCCAGCGCGGCAGCGTCCAGTCGCGTGCCCGCGGCGAGCAATCGATTGCCCTTGCTGACATCCCGGCCTTGAACCCGAATGTTGTCGCCGTGGGTGCGAGGTCCGGGCAGCCAGGCCAGGGTGGTGCCATCTTCGCCTTCACGCAGTGTCACCTCTTCCTGCATGACCACCACGTCGGCACCGTCGGGGATTTCCGCTCCGGTGAACAGGCGCGCGCAACTCGCCACGGCCAGCGGCGTGGCAGGTTGACCTGCCGCGATACGCTGACTGATCGGCAGCCAGGCACCGTCACCAATGTCTGCCACGCGGGCGCAGTAGCCATCCATCTGGGAGTTGTCGGCAGGCGGCACGTCCAGCTCGGCATGCACGTCCTCGGCGAGCACGCGCCCGGCAGCGTCACTGACTGCCACGCGCTCGGCAGGCATCAGCGGGCAGCTGTCACGTAGCGCTGCGAGTGCACTGGCCAGGGGCGCCAGCCCCTTGGCGCCGACAGGTACGGCGTCGCAGCCACACTCTGCCGCCGCGGAAGGCGACGGGCGAGAATGCGGGTCTTTACTGGCGTCAGTGGGCATGGGTTCCGCGCTCCGGAATCACCAGGTTGGCGAAGTTGCAGGGGCGATGACGGCTGTCGAGCTGCTCCCTGAGGATGCCGTTCCAGGCCGTCTTGCAGGCGCCGGTGGAGCCGGGCAGACAGAACACCACGGTACGGTTGGCCAGCCCGCCCAGACAGCGGCTCTGGATTGTCGAGCTGCCGACTTCCTGGTGTGAAAGCTGACGGAAGAGTTCGCCGAAGCCCTGGATTTCCTTGTCGAGCAGCACGCGAATGGCTTCCGGCGTGGAATCACGCCCAGTGAAGCCTGTCCCCCCCGTCGTCAGGATGACCTGCACGGCCGGGTCCGCGATCCACTCGCTGACCACGGCGCGCAGCTGGTAGACGTCATCGGGCACGATGCGCTTTTCATGCAGGGTATGGCCAGCCGCCGTCAGGTTGTCGACCAGAGCGTCACCGGAGCGGTCATTCTCTGCGGTACGTGTATCCGAGACGGTCAATACCGCGATGGTGAGGCCGATCTGTTCGTTATTGCCGCTCATGATCAGTCCTTCTTGCCTTGTTGACGTGCCTCGAGCGCTGCCAGCTGCTCAGGGGTCGCCTTCGCCTGGTGATGTGTCTTCCACTCGGAATAGGGCATGCCGTAGACATGCTCGCGCGCCGCGTCGTAATCGAAACTCACGCCACGCTCCTCGCCAGCGGCCATCAGCCACTTGGAGAGGCAGTTGCGGCAGAAGTCGGCGAGGATCATCAGATCGATGTTCTGGACATCCTTGTTGTCATCCAGATGCTTGAGCAGACGACGGAAAGCGGCCGCTTCCAGTTCGGTGCGGGTCTGTTCGTCCAGTTGGCTCAGGTCTTGTACGGCTTGAGGGGTCGGGTCGCTCATCGAATTCTCCTGAGAAGGCGCAGCTAAGCGCCAGCCTTCATGCTGTCGGGGTGCCTAGTGGGCCCAGGCCGGATATCTGAAACTTTACGCAACTAATGCAGGGCTGTGAACCAGCGCTGCACGCCTGTGGTTCGGTCTGTGGTTTGGCAGACGGATTGGCAGACGGATTGGCCGGTGGAACGCTAGTGGGTGGCAGCGTCTGTGCTGGCAAGCGAAAACGCCCGGCAGGCGAACCTGACCGGGCGTATCTTCACTCATCCAGCGGATGTCTGACGCCGCGCTAATTCGGACGTTGCTGACGTGCCAGGCTATCGTCAGGCGCCGTGGCGGGGTCTGCTGCCGGGTCTGCCGCTTCGGCCTGCTTGACCTCGTCGTACCACAGATTGTGGTGCTGCTTGGCCCAGGTCTCATCGACATAACCGGTCTTCATGCCCTCGAAGGCGCCCTCGGTACCGGCGGTGCCGATATAGATGTGGCCGAAGGACACCGCGATCAGCATAAGCGAGGCGATGCCGTGGAAGACATTGGCCCACTGCATGTTGTCACGCGTCTGGCCGAAGATCGGGAAGTCGAGCACCAGCCCGCTGGCAATCACTACTAGGCCGACCGTCGCCAGAATCCAGTACCAGGCCTTTTCCCCGCCATTGGCGAAGCCGGCGTCCGGATGCTTGCCCTTCATCATGCCGCCACCCTGACGGAACCAGTCAAGGTCATGCTTCTTGGGAAGATTGAGCTTCAGCCACTTGGCCAGCACCAGGATCAGCATGATCGAGAACAGGGGGCCCACATAGTTGTGGATCACCTTGGTCGCCATGATCATGTTGGCCCAGAACACATCCCCGAACACATTGCGGAACACGAACTTGCCCCACAGCAGATTGATGCCGGTGATGGCCAGCGTCAGGAACAGCGTCGCCAGCGTCCAGTGCATGGCACGCTCCAGCGCCGTCCAGCGCAGCATCAGCTTGCCGCTGCGCGGGTGGTCCAGATTGTTGCGTCCCACCAGCAGGTAGAAGATCGCCAGCACGGCCAGCATGCCACCCAGCGCGATCAGGCCACCCGGTGAGATCCAGCGATTGCGGATCTGACGCCAGGTCTCGCCGCTCTGGTTGATCAGGCTGTAGTTGGAGTCATGACGGCTGTCGATAGAGTTGCCCCCATTTTTGACCTGCCGCCAGGTATCGGCGTCCACCGTGCCGACCGCCTGACCGATCTCGCCGTCAGGGTTCGCGGCCAGTGCCTGAGGAGCCAGCCAGAGACTGGCCAGCATCAGGCACAGGAACATGGCGACCACGGTCAACCGTGAAGCTGTAAAGTGCGCGCGCATGTCGCCTCCTTACCCCTTGCGGGCTGCGTCGTAGGCCAGGTGGTCCGCCTGCTGAACGCTGCTGGTGGTCAGGTTGGCAGAGGTTTCCGGATGGCTGGCCTTGTCGACCGGCGACCAGGCGCCGTCTTCATGGCCACGGTAGACCACACGCTGACGGAAGATGTCGGAGACGGTCTCGGCATCGCCGGCCAGCAGGGCCTTGGTGGAGCACATCTCGGCGCACAGCGGCAGCTTGCCTTCGCTGATGCGGTTGGCGCCGTACTTCTCGAACTCTTCTTCCGGGCTCTCGGCCGGGCCGCCGGCACAGAAGGTGCACTTGTCCATCTTGCCGCGCTCGCCGAAGGCGCCTTGCTGCGGGAACTGCGGGGCGCCGAACGGGCAGGCGTACAGGCAGTAGCCGCAACCGATGCAGATGTCCTTGTCGTGCAGGACGATACCGTCATCGGTCTTGTAGAAGCAGTCGGTGGGGCAGACCGCCATGCACGGCGCGTCATCGCAATGCATGCACGCCACCGAGATGGAGACTTCACTCGGCTTGCCGTCGTCCAGGGTCACTACGCGGCGGCGCTGAACGCCCCACTCGGTCTCGTTGGCGTTCTTGCAGGCTGTCACGCAGCCATTGCACTCGATGCAGCGCTCTGCATCACACAAAAATTTCATCTGGGCCATGGTGCTTCTCCTTCACGGCCTGTCGCCGGATTCCTCGGTCAACAGGCCGGATGATTCTGGTAACGGATACGTCCGATCGTGTCTTGCGCTGCGTCCGGGCCGCGTCACCGGGACGCGGCCGTCACTCGAGTCAGGCGAGGCTGACGCGGCACAAGGTGACCTTGGTTTCCTGCATCAGGGTCACGGGGTCGTAGCCGTAGGTGGTCGCGGTATTGGCCGATTCACCGAGCACATAGGGCACGGTGCCTTCCGGATAGCGGGACTCGAGGGATTCGCCCTCGTAATGCCCACCGAAGTGGAAGGGCATGAAGACGACATCCGGGCCGACACGCTCGGTGACCATCGCCATCACCTTGACGCGGCCGCCCTCGGCACCCTCGACCCACACCATGTCGCCGTCCTTGATGCCCTGATCATTGGCCAGAGCCGGATTGATCTCGACGAACATCTCCTGCTGCAGCTCGGCCAGCCACGGAATGGAGCGTGTCTCTTCGCCACCCCCTTCGTATTCCACCAGGCGGCCCGAGGTCAGGGTGATCGGGTACTTGGCGCTGACGTCCTTCTCCTGGATGGAGGCGTAGAGCGTCGGCAGGCGATAGATGGACTCGGAATCCGGCCAGGTCGGGTAGTCCTTCACCAGGTCGCGACGCGCGGTGTAGAGCGGCTCGCGGTGCTTGGGGATCGGGTCCGGGAAGGTCCACACCAGGGCGCGCGCCTTGGCGTTGCCATACGGCATGCAGCCATGCTTGATGCACACGCGCTGGATGCCGCCGGAGAGATCGGTCTTCCAGTTCTTGCCTTCCGCCGCCTGCTTTTCCTCGGCCGTCAGGTCATCCCACCAGCCCAGCTGCTTGAGCAGCTTGTCGGTGAATTCCGGATAGCCATCCTCGATCTCGGCGCCCTTGGACCAGGAGCCTTCCGCGAGGATGTTGGTGCCGTTGTGCTCCACGCCATAACGTGCGCGGAAGTTGCCGCCACCCTCGGCCACCGTCTTGGAGGTGTCATACAGGATGGGCGAGCCCGGGTGACCCATCTCCGGCGTGCCCCAGCACGGCCAGGGAAGACCGTAGAAGTCGCCGTTGGCCGGGCCGCCGCGCGCCTTGAGCGTCTCGAAGTCGAAGGTGTGCCAGTTCTGCTGGTGTGCCTTCAGGCGCTCAGGGCTCTGGGCGGTGTAACCCACCGTCCACATGCCGGCATTGAACTCGCGCGTGATGTCCTCGACGACGGGCACGCTGCCCTCGACCTTGATGTTGCGGAACAGTTCGTCGGCGAAGCCCAGCTTGCGAGACAGCAGGTACATGATCTCGTGGTCGGGCTTGGACTCGAACATCGGCTCGATGACCTGATCGCGCCACTGCAGGGAGCGGCTGGAGTTGGTCACGCTGCCGGTGGTCTCGAACTGGGTCGCGGCCGGCAGCAGGTAGACGCCGTCGGTACGGTCGTGCATGACGGCGGCGATGGTCGGATAGGGGTCGACCACCACCATCATGTCCAGCTTGGCCATCGCCTTCTTCATCTCCGGCCCGCGGGTCTGGGAGTTGACGGCATGGCCCCAGTAGAACATCGCCTTGAGCGCGGTGCGCTGGGAGATGCGGTCCGGGTTCTCGAGCACGCCATCGACCCAGCGCGAGACGGTGATGCCGTTGGTGTGCATCGGCTTGCCGTCGTGATATTCGGTCTGGTCGTAGCGGTTCTGGATCCACTCGAAGTCGACGTTCCAGACCTTGGACCAGTGCTTCCACGCGCCTTCGGAGAGGCCGTAGTAGCCCGGCAGGGAGTGGGACATCAGGCCCAGATCCGTGGCGCCCTGGACGTTGTCGTGGCCACGGAAGATGTTGGCGCCGCCACCGGACTTGCCGATGTTGCCCAGCGCCAGTTCCAGGATGCAGTAGGCGCGGGTGTTGTTGTTGCCGGTGGTGTGCTGGGTGCCGCCCATGCACCACACGACGCTGCCTGGACGGTTCTGGGACAGCCGGCGCGCGACGTCGAGCATGTCGGCCTCGGCTACGCCGGTGATGCGCTCGACTTCCGCCGGCGGGAACTTGGCGACTTCGGCACGCACTTCATCCATGCCGTAGACACGCTGCTGGATGTAGGCCTCATCTTCCCAGCCGTTCTCGAAGATGTGCCACAGCAGGCCCCAGATGTAGGCGACATCGGTGCCCGGGCGCAGGCGCACGTACTTGTTGGCCTTGGCGGCGGTCCGCGTGAAGCGCGGATCGACGACGATGATCTCGGCGTTGGAGCGCTCCTTGGCCAGCAGGATGTGCTGCATGGCCACCGGGTGCGCTTCGGACGGGTTGGAGCCGATGAACAGGATCGAACGACAGTTGTGCATGTCGTTGAAGGAGTTGGTCATCGCCCCGTAGCCCCAGGTATTCGCGACCCCGGCCACCGTGGTGGAGTGGCAGATACGCGCCTGGTGATCGACGTTGTTGGTGCCGAACAGGGCCGCGAACTTGCGCATCAGGTAGGCCTGTTCATTGCTGAACTTGGCCGAGCCCAGCCAGTAGATGCTATCGGGGCCGTGCTCCTTGGTGAGCTCGAGCACCTTGTCGCCGACTTCCTCGATGGCCTGCTCCCAGGAGAGCTTCTTCCACTTGCCACCTTCGAGCTTCATCGGGTACTTGAGGCGACGGTCAGAGTGACCATGCTCACGCAGGGATGCGCCCTTGGCGCAGTGTGCGCCACGGTTGAAGGGGTGATCGAAGGCGGGTTCCTGCTTGGTCCAGACACCTTCCTGGACCTCGGCATAGACGCCGCAGCCCACGGAGCAGTGTGAGCAGATGGTGCGCTTCGTCTCGACCGGCGCATCAGACACTTCGGTCTTGGCTTCGGCGCGTTTCATCATCGGGGCGGCCATGAAGCTCGCGGCGGCAAGGCCGCCGGTGGCGACACCGCTGCGTTTCAGGAACTGGCGGCGGTTGATACCGAGTCCTGAGGTCTCTTTGGCAGAGGGGGTGGGGGTCAGTCGCATGACATCATCTCTCCTCGTCACCCGAATCATTGCCCGGGCCGCGTGAGCGGGTCAGGGGGCAATGTCGGGAGCGGCGGTCTTTCAGATCAGGGGCAGTCCTGATCCGTGCCGACTTGTCACTGTCGATGGCGGGCGGAAACCTCTCCGCGCTGCCCGTTGTTCAGGCCGCTGGCCGCGCGCATGGCGCAGGCTCAGGGCACTGTCTGTCTAGCATTCAGTCACGCAGCGTTGCGTAGAAGGCCTTGACGTGATCACTCTCGCGATAATTGTCAGTGCCCTTGTCCTTGACGGGTGCCTCTGGCGCGGCCTGGTCCGGAATCACGGCACCGGCCAATGACCCTGCTGCGGCAACCCCTACGGTGCTGGCGCCCAGTACGCGCAGGAATTTGCGGCGCCCCTGGCGCGCCTGGTTATGGCTGTCTTTTGCGTCATCAGTCTTCATGCTGATCTCCTGTCGGCAATGCTGCTGGGTGATGCGAGATGGATAGCGTTGCAGTCTCGAATGTTGCTTCACGTCATGCGTGACATCAGTGTCTTGCGTCGGGTGCCACACTGGCTGGCGTGACGAGCTGGACGGCCTCGGTCGTCACCTGCTCGCCAGAGTTGTTTTCGGTCGCCGCATGCAGCGGGATCGAGTCACCGAGGTTCAGGCGCTCCGCTCGCAGGAAGGCCTGCCCCAGGTAGCCGACGGCGGCATAGAAGGGGCTCTCGCGTCCCGCGAGGTCGGCGCAGCAGCGCTCGCCCCAGCTGGCCACATGGCGGCGGAAGAAATTGACCTGCTCGCCGGGTACCTCATCGATCAGCATGGCCATCACTTCGCACAGCGCGCCGAGATGATCTTCGGGCTCATGCACATCGCTCTGGCGTTCGAAGCCGAGGCGTTTCAGGTCCTGGCGCAGGGCGACCAGCGGCATCTCCATCAGCGAGCCGGTGAGGTACCAGCTGGCGTAGGGCACTACCTCGCCCTGCACCACGCCTACCAGGCTCTGGAAGAAGTCGTCTTCCAGCCGGCGCGAGTCGCTGACGCGGGCGGCCAATGACAACGATGCCAGCGCGCGCGGCAGTTGCTGCTCGGCGGCCCCGGGCAGGCTGATGGCGTCATGGTCGAGTTCGGCCAGAAAGTCGATCAGTTCCGCATCCGGTGCCGCGCGCAACAGTCGCGCCAGCAGCCGGTAGAGGTCGGCGCGCAATGCCTGCTGTTCTTCACTATGGCTTATCAGAGAGTCGGCCGCAGTGGTGTCAGGTGCACGATCGTCAGTCCCACCTGCTGCAAAGTCGTCGGGAGTCGACGTGGGTGATGTCATTGGCTCAAACCTTGAGTTGGGCATCGGGATTGCGTGCCATTTCGTGCCAGATGTCCTTGACGCGGCAGTCGCTGCACATCTTCAGGCGCAGTGCGCCATCGCCCTGGAAGTAGGCATGCGAGGCCAGTTTGGTCTGCATCGCCGTGATGGTGGCGGTGGAGCCGAACGGCGTGCCACAGCTGATGCAGGGGAAGGGCACATCCTGCTTGATGAGCTGTGGTTCGCGGCGCACGTCGGGCTGCGGGGCAAAGCCAGGCGTCAGGGTGATGACCTGCTCCGGGCATGCCTGCTCGCACAGGCCACACTGCACGCAGTCACCTTGAGTGAAGGATAGTGCAGGTGACGTGCGATTGGCCGAGAGAGCGCTGGTCGGGCAGACGGCGACACATCCCTGGCACAGCGTGCAGTTGTCGCTGTCGACGTTCACCACGCCGAAGGGCGCGCCTGTCGGCACGGCGACGCTGTCCTGCGCCAGGTCCGCGACCGACAGGGTCGCCAGGTGATCGAGCACCCGATTGAGGCGTTCGCGCTTGCCGGGGCGTGCCTGCGGCTGACCCAGCAGCCAGTCACGGGCGATCGGCTGGCTGGGGTGCTGCTCTTCTTCACTGTCCGCGCCCGGCGCCAGAGCGACACACAGCGGCGTGATCAGGGGCAGGGGGGCAGCCTCGTAGCTATCCATTTGTGGCAGAGCGGATGGCAGCGAGACGAAGCGTATGCGCGGCTCGCCACTGGCCGCAGTGGCAAGCCCCATGCTGTCGAGCAAGGTCAGTGCCAGGCGCCGTTCGCTATCGAGCTGCTGGAGCTGGCCTGCAGGCAGGTCGTGGGGCAGTTCGACGATGACCTGCGTCGCGCCAAGTGCGAGTGCGGCCAGCCACTCGTCTTGCCCGGTGGCGGAGATTTCCTCGAGAGTGATATCGAGGCAGCGCTCCTGGTCGACACTCGCCAGGGCAGTCTGGGAGGCAGGGGGTTGCTCCAGGCGATAGCGCAGCAGCGGGTAGAGGCCACCGCCATCCTGATAGCGCTCCAGCAGGCGCTGGATTTGCTCCATGCGCTGCTCGGCCGGGGGCTGGGTGAAGCTCAGCGCGCCGGTCGGGCAGGCGCTGACGCAGCTGGCCGCGCCGTGGCACAGGTAAGGATCGATCTCGATATGCGCATTGCGACGACCGGCCACCGAGAAGATGGCATCGGCGCTGCACGATGACAGGCAACGCGTGCAGCCGATATTGCCGGCACTGGAATGCGCGCAGGTATCGAGATTGACGGTCACGTAATTCGGTTTGTCGAAGTTGCCGATCAGGCCCGCGAACTGCATCGCCCAGGCGGTCAGCTGTGACAGTGATTCCTGAGAGGCCTCAGCATCGGCGATCAGCTGATCCAGCTCGGCGATGACGTCCGAGCCGGCTTGCAGATAGCCGGGCGGTGGCAGTTCCGCCTGGTTGAGCGGCTGGCTGGACAGGTCGGCGATCAGGTCGAAATGGGTCGCGCTGCCAGCACCTGCCGGCATCAGCGCGGCGGCCAGATTGACGCCATCACTGGCAAGGCTGAACTGGCCGAGGTAACCGCTCAACGCGAGCATGTCACGCGGAGCACTGTGCGCAGGCAGCGACTCACTGGCGGCGAGATGCTGTTCATCCATCGTCACCAGCGCACTGTTGTCCTGCTCACTGATCAAGAGTGCCATCGGCAGCTGAGCGGTGGCCGGCAGGCGTGTCAGCAGACTCGCCAGTGCTCGCACTCGCGCTTCGCTGCCGATGATCACGGTGCGTCCCTGACTGTGATAGCGGATGGGCGCGCTACCGGCATCCGTCGCCAACAGCGGCAGACTTGAGGCAGGCGAGCCACCCATGGCGGATGACAGGGCGCGTTGGCGTGCTTGTTGATTGAGGGCGCGCTGAGCGCTCTCGAGGCTTGAGCTGAGCATCCTCATCCTTATTCGGTCGTGGCGGACCTTGCATGCAAGCTGCCGTCAGGTGGCAGGCGGATGATGCAGGTCCCGGTCGTCGCTGATTCTCGCGGTCTCTCGCGGTCAGAGCCGGGTCGGCGATCGACAGTCGTTCAGTGGGGGGGTCATGACAGGCCAACCATCTTTGCTTGCTGTTGATAACATTGCCGTTTTCACGCCCGGGGAGAAGAGAGGCGCGGTCAGGTCGCGCAGGCACTCATCAGCGCAGGCGGTTGACGCCAGTCATCATCTTCAAGGGTTGGCATGTCATGCTGAATCTTGCATGTGCGTTGCAGTCAGTGCGCCTTGATGAGGCGCGTCAGGGTGACTCATGAGGCATCAGGATGACCTCGGTCAGACGTATTCGGCTTACTCGTGGGTCATAATGATGCATGTTGATTGTGCGGCGCGTCATCCTGACGCTCTGGTGTCCTGAGCCCTGACGCGCTCAGCCCTGGCACTGGAGCCGTTTGTGGGGCCAGCCCCGGCTCACGGCTTGTGGCGGACGCCGTCGACATCATCTGGCGCGGGAGCTGGCTCGCGCGAGTCTTCTGCTGGTATCGCTTGCGGGTCAGGCGACTCGAGTATCTCGTCGCTGGGCGTCGCGTGTGACTCGCCCACTGGCGCCTCACCGTCAGGCGCCTGCTCAGCGATCTGGTCGTCTGTCTCCTGCGCCGTATCCGCCTGGGGTGTCTCGCTTGCCTCATCGAGCTTTTCCAGGCCTTCTTCGACCTTGCGGGTCCAGCTGCGCAGCGTGTCGGCGACACCTTCGGCGAGCGGGCGCATCTGGGAGAAGTCCTGGTCGTAGTCATCCAGCCCATCGCGCACCGAGTGCTCGCCCCCCATGAAGATGCGTCGCAGCGCACGCTGGCGTAGCGCCGGGTCCACGCCGCTCTGCATGAAGGCGCTGATGTCGGCGTCTGGGGTCAGGGTGTCGAGGTCTGGCAGCTCGATGACTGGCACTTCAGCGTTGTCAGCGTCTGCTGCCTGCTGATCGCTCTCGGCTGATGCCTGCTCTGCTGCCTGCTCTGCTGTCGAGGAGGGGCTGTCGCCGCCCAGGGCTTCGTGCTGCGAGACGCGCGCTGCAGGGGTGTCAACGCTGTTGTCAAAGACGACTCCCACCTGTGAGGATGGGAGGCTGTCGCCCTTGGTCACCTCGGCGCTGTCCACCTGTGACAGTTGGTCTTCACGGCGGCTGTCGCCTTGCTTGCGGCGTGACCAGCGCGAGAACAGGCCTTCATTGGCCCGGCTTGCGTTATCGTCGTGCTGGCTCATGACGTGCTTTCCGTACCATCACCGGGCTGATGAGTCTTGTTGGGCGTCGCGGCGTGCTGCTCTGCCTGACTGGCGCGCCCGGCGCCCTTGCGTTTCTTCTTCTTGCCTTCATCGAGTCGTTCGCCGTGACGCGCGAGGTAGGCTTCCAGCCACACCATCAAGGCCGGGGGCATCGGCACGTCCAGCACCAGCTGGTCGCCATCCATCCAATGCGATGCTACCTCCTGACAGGCCGTCACCACGCGGGGCTGCATGCCGTCGGCTTCGCGCTCATCGCATTGGACGAACAGACGCGGCTGCTCGCAGCGCAGGTTGTAGCGGTAATCGGTGCGCTCTGTCAGGTGAAGCTGCAGCGGCAGGATGCGGCGATGCGCTACTTCATCAGCGGTGGCAGGCTCCGCTACGTGCGATTCCGTCTCTGGCGTTGCAGAGGGCGAGAGGTCAGCAATGCGCCAGGTGTCGATGCTGAAGCGCCCCAGCTTCTGCGTTGTGGGCGCCAGGGTGACGCTCAACCAGCGGGTGTCGTCACTGCGGGGAGGGATGGATTCAGACATGGCTTCCTTGTTCACTGCTGTACCCGCAAGCGGGTCTGAAAAGAATGCTGCGATGGTGCTAGTGTGCAAGATACATGCCGGCGCACGCGATATCAGGGTTACCGTCAGTCAGTGCGGGGACAGCTTAGCCATCAGACTGGTACTCTACGGCGATTCAGCGCAAGAATTGCCATTCCAACCGGCTCGATCAGGGAGACCCGAGTTCATGATGCCCTCTGCACGGCCAGCGATCAGTCGCGCCACACTACCCACCACGCTGGACATCGAAGTCATGGATGAGCGCGGTGAACGCCATCAGCAGTCCATTGCCGCCGAGCGCTCGCTGACCATCTATCTCAATCGGCGCGAGATCGTCACCTTGATGACTCTGGGCGCCGAACCTGAGGCGCTGGTGGCCGGTTATCTGCGCAACCAGGGCCTACTGGGTGAGCTTGAGGACCTCGAGGCGCTGCAGGTGGACTGGGAAGTCGAGAGCGCCTCGGTGGTGACGCGTCATCTGCCCGAGGATATCGAGCAGCGCCTCGGCAAGCGCACCGTGACCACCGGCTGTGGGCAGGGCACGGTATTCGGCAATCTGCTGGAGCGTCAATCGCTGGCTGCGCTGGACGCAGGCCCCTTTAGCCAGGCCTTGTTGTATCGCCTGCTGGAGGCGCTGGCGGCGCACAACGCGACCTATCGCAAGGCCGGTGCGGTGCATGGTTGCGCCCTGTGTCGGGATGATGAAGTGCTGGCGTTCATCGAGGATGTCGGCCGCCACAACGCCGTCGATACGCTGGCGGGGCTGAGCTGGTTGGCGCCTTTGAGTGATGATGCCAGTGATTATCAGGGGGCCAATATCTTCTACACCACCGGTCGTCTGACTTCCGAGATGGTGCTAAAGGTGGCTCAGGCGGGGATCTCGGTGCTGGTCTCACGCTCAGGTGTCACGCAGAAGGGAGTGGAGCTGGCGGAACGCTTTGGCGTGTTGTTGATCGCGCGCGCCAAGGGGCGCCACTTCCAGGCGGTGGACCCTGCCGGGCGGCTGGTGCTGGACGCCATCCCGCCGCTGCGTGCCGGCGACGCTCTCAAGTCATCTCGCCATGACGCGTCAGGAAAGCCATCTTCAGCAGATGGCGCAGCCGGACATGACAAGGGGGCGCAGTGATGAGTCGTCTTTCTTCGCCTCTGGGCGTCATACCCTCACAGGGCTTTTCCTCTGGACTCGGCGCACCTGCGGGTGGCTCTACCGCTGAGTCTACAGGCGAGGCACTGAATGCGGCCACCGGCCGGCAGGCTCCGGTCCCCCACGACAACCCCTTTCTGACGGTGCAGGAAGTCGCGCGCCTGCTGCACCTCAACGAGAAGAAGATCTATCAGCTGGCCAGTGACGGGACCATGCCGGCGACCAAGGTGACCGGCAAGTGGTTGTTTCCGCGGCGCCTGGTGGAGCAATGGATTCTCGAGTCCAGCCATCATGGTGTGCTGGCGGATCGCCTGATGATCACCGGCAGTGACGACCCGCTGCTGGCTGCGCTCTCCATGCGTCTCAATCAGCAGCATGCCGGTAGCGCCTTCTATGGCATGAGTGTGACCGGTACGCGTCTGGGGCTTGATCTGCTCAGCCAGGGGCGTGCTGATGTCTGCGCCATTCACTGGGGGCGCGCGGAAGAGGCGGCGCTGCGTCATCCGGCGCTGATTCGCGGCCACGATGGCTATCGTCAGTGGGTGATGGTGCGGCTTGCGCGTCGTACCCAGGGGCTGATCATCCGCAATGATGATCGCCATCTGTCCATCGACCCCAGCGGCCTGTTCGGTTCGCAGCGGCGTTGGGCGGTGCGACAGGAGGGGGCGGGGTCGCAGCGCTTCCTGCAAGAGTGGCTGTCCGGCCATCAGATGCGTGCCGAGCAGCTCAACACCCTGGCGATCGCCTATTCCGAGCGTGAGGTGGCCTCGATGGTGGCGCGGGGCGAGGTGGATGTCGGCCCCGGCACGCTGTCGGCCGCCAATGAGTTCGGCCTCGGCTTCGTGCCGGTCTGTGAAGAGGCCTTCGACCTGGTGGTACCGCGCAATGTCTACTTCCGCGACCTCTTCCAGGGATTGCTGGACTATCTGGCCACACCGAATGGTATCCAGCTGGCGCAATCCCTCGGTGGCTATGATCTGCGCGAATGCGGTCAGTTGATCTGGCGCGGCGATGCCGCACAGCACGATTGAGGCGCTCAGTATTGAGACGTTCGATAAACTGAAAGCCTAGCGGATGCTGGCGGTCAGGACTCGGCGGAAGCCATGAGCGTCTTTGCGACATCCAAAAAAATCGCCCATTAGCGCATGGCTAGTGGGCGATTTTTTTATTTCGGGCTGACGGCGAGCATGGTCAAGCAAGTCGTTGTTTCGAATGGGCCGGCCAGGTGGCGCTCGCGTTAAGGCTATCTTTCCGGTTTAGCTTCCTGCCAGCACGTTACTTGGCTTATCTCACTTCAACACAGCCCAGCTCATTTCAAATCAGCTCAGCTCGGATCCGAATCATTGCGAGTGCACACCGACAGCACGATGGCATCTTCTTCGCTGGTAGAAACCAGGGCATGACCCATGTCGGAGTCGAAATAGATGCTGTCGCCATCGCCCAGCGGCAAGGGTTCATAGAATTCCGAATAGAGCAGAATGCTGCCCGCCAAGACCATCAGGAACTCCTCGCCGTCGTGACGCACCCAGTCGGGGAAGTCATCGAAGCTGCGCGCGCGCACGCGAGTCTTGAAGGGAATCATGCGTTTCTGCGCCAGCTGCCAGGACAGCAGCTCGTGCTCGTAGGTCGGTGTCGGGTGTGACTTGCCATCACCGACGCGCGTCAGGTCGCGACGCCCGAGAGTGCCACTCTGGCGCTTGGGCGGGCTCAGCAGCTGCGGCAGGTCGATGTTCAGACCATGAATCAGCTTTTGGACCGCCGTGAAGGTCGGCGAGATCTGCTCGTTCTCGATCTTGGACAATGTCGAGCGTGCCAGCCCCGTGCGCTGGCTGACATCTTCCAGCGTCCAATGATGGGAGAGGCGGATCTGCTTCACGCGTTCGCCAAGCTTCAGGGGCTCAACGAAGGGTTTGCGACCGGAGGCGATCCGGACGGCGGCGTCCTTGTCTGTCGGTGTGCTCATGAGAGTGGCTTCGCTATGGGCGTGATATTGGCGGCGCACGACATTGGGTGTCGCAGCGCTGTCAGCTGGCGATAAAGTTTACTATCGGAAACTTTATCGCCAGCTTATCACAGCATGGCAAGCGCGCATCATCCCGACACGCAGCCAACATGGCTGTCCGCGACACCGAAGGCTCGCTGGTACTCCCTTGATGCAGCGACAGGTTTCCTGGCTGCGGGAAACCTGTCGTGAGGTGTGGAGTGCGCCAGGGGAAAAGTTACCGGTGCGGGGGATGCCCAGCGCTAGAACAGCCGGGCACTAGAGCAGCCAGACGCTAGAACAGCGGGTGGTCACGCTCATCCTCGGCGGGCTTGGCAAGCGGCGGCTGGACGCCGTCTGGTGTGCCAGAGGCGGAGCGGGGCGGGAGGGCATCCACGGGGGGAGGCGCGAGATCGAGCTGGTCTGATGGGTGCTGGTCGGGGCGATGGCTGCCGGCACGTGCATCGAGGCCATCCTGCATCGGCAAGCCCGCCAGCGCCTTGAGATGCGCCTCGGTGCTGCGCCCCAGCGCCTCCAGGCAATACCCGCCCTCCAGCACGGAGACGATACGCCCGTGGCAGTGACGCCGCGCGACATCCATTGCCAGCAGGGTGACCCAGTAATAGTCGTCATCTTCCAGGCACAGTTCCGCCATCGGGTCTTCGCGGTGTGCATCAAAGCCCGCCGAGATCAGGATCAACTCCGGCTTGAAGTCATCAAGCTTCTTGAGCCACTGGGCTTCAATGGCGCGCCGGAAGGCCAGTGAGCCGCTGCCTTCGCTCAGGGGCGTGTTGTGGATGTGCTCCCAGCGGCTCTCCAGGTAGCGCCACGGGTACATGGCGTCCTGAAAGGAGGAGCACACCAGCGTATCGGGGTCATGCTTGAAGATATCGACGGTGCCGTTGCCCTGGTGCACATCGAAATCGAGGATCGCGATCCGCTTCACGCCGTAATGCTGGCGGGCGTGCAGGGCGCCCACCGCCACGTTGTTGTAGAAGCAGAAACCCATCGCATCGGCGCGTTCGGCATGGTGGCCCGGTGGCCGCACGGCGCAGAAGACGTTGTCGGCCTGATCGCGCATCACCTGGTCGACCCCGCGTACCACCGCGCCGGCGGCCAGTCGCGCCGCGACCAGGCTATCGGCACACATCACGGTGTCTTCGTTGATGGTCAGCAGCTGCCCGGCCTGGGGCGGACATTTCTCCAGCGCCTGCAGGTGGCGCATGGGGTGCACGCGCGCCAGCTGCTCAAGCGTTGCCGCTCGTGCACTGTATTGCTGGACATGCTGAATCACGCCGCTCAGCGCCAGCTGACGCTCGATGGCCTGCAGACGCAGTGGGCTCTCGGGATGTGTGGGGCCCATGAAATGCTGACCGCAGTCGCGATGGGATATGTAGGAGGTGATCATCGGCATGCCTGCGTGAGTGTGCGGGTCATAATGGTCTGCACCATGACGTAACAGTAAGAGTCGTCAATGGCATGAGCCAGTCGCCGATGGTCTACCTTGTTTCACGCATGAAGGGCGCGAGGATGGCTGTTCAGACCTGCGCTTTCGCGGCATGCTGCTCATATCGCGCTGACGAGGCGCAACCGCTGACAGGACAAACCTATGGGAACGCGATTTCTGCGCAATTTCTTCGAGCCCGCCAGTATCGTGGTGATCGGCGCCTCGGAAAAGCCGCATTCACTGGGCGGGCAGGTACTGCGCAATCTGCTTGAAGGGGGCTTCAAGGGCGCCCTGACGGTGGTCAACCCCAAGGGATATGAGACGGTGCATGGCGTGGCGTGCGTCAAGCGAGTCAGTGAGCTGGAGCAGGTGCCGGACCTGGCCATTCTGTGCTCACCGCCGGATACCTTGCCGCGTGTGGTCGAGAAGCTGGGTCGGCGCGGCGTCAAGGCGGCGTTGCTGATTTCGGGAGGGGTCGCGCCGACGCCGGTCAGCTCGCTGGCTCGCGTCACCGGCAAGGGGCTTGAGATGCTGTCACGCCGCGACGGGCTGAACTTCTCTGCCCCGCGTCTGCCCGGCATTCACAGGTCCACTACTGGCAAGCCAGTCCCCGAACCCTCCGCCACCGAGACGTCGCCTTTGGATGAGGCCGGCGAGCCTGCCGCGTCGAGCGCCGAGCGCTACCCGCGGATCGCCGACAGCACGGACGACGTGCTGGACGCCTCGCAGGCACGAGAGCCGGGTGTCGAAGTCCCGCGTATCCACCGTGATCAGGAAAGCCTCAACAGTCGGTTGCTCAAGGCTGCCCGAGGCAGTGGGATTCGCCTGCTCGGGCCGGAATGCATGGGCATCTGCGTGCCCAACCGTCACCTGAACGCCTCCTTCAGCGGGCAACCTGTCGCCAAGGGCAAGGTCGCCTATCTTGGCCAGTCGGGGATGCTGGGCAATGCGATGATCGACTGGGCGGCGGGGCGCGACATCGGCTTCTCGCATCTGGTGACCCTGGGCGACAGCGTCGATGTGATGCTGCCCGATCTGATCGACTATCTGAACCAGTACGGGCCGTCGCAAGCGTTGCTGTTGCACCTGGAGCGCATTCACGACCCGATGCACTTCATGACCGCGCTGCGCGAGGCGTCCCGCAATCGGCTGGTGCTGGCGATCAAGAGTGGCCGTACCCCAGAAGCCGACCTGTTCGGCACACATGTCACACGTGGCGTGCCCAATCGCGACCGGATCGTCGATGTTGCCCTCGCGCGTGCCGGGGTGGTGCGCGTCAATGACAGCGAAGACATGTTCGATGCGCTGGAGACGCTGAATCGCATGAAGCCGTTGCGCGGTGATCGGCTGGCGATCGTCTCCAATGGGTTGGGCCCGGCCTTGCTGGCCATCGACAAGCTGATGGCGGGCGGCGGCAAGCTGGCCGAGCTGAGCGAGGAGAGCCGCCAGGCGCTGCTCAAGGCCGAGCTGGATGTCAGCCTGCCGGGGCGCAATCCGGTGGATCTGGGCGGCAATGCCACGCCGGAAGACTTCCTGGCCGCGGTCAACATCGTGGCCAATGACCGTGGCGTGGACGCCGTGCTGGTCGTGCATGCGCCGACACGCCTTGCTCCTTCGCGGGCGACGGCCGAGGCGTTGGTGGCGCATCGCAAGCAATTCCGACGCAACCTGCTGACCAGCTGGATGGGGCTCGAGCAGGCACTTTCGGCCCGCCATGAATGCCATCTGGCCGGCATCCCGACCTATCTGTCGCCGGAGAAGGGCGTCAAGGCCTTCCTGCAGATGGTCGATTACCACCGTGTGCAGACACTGTTGCAGCAGACGCCGCCGAGCCTGGCCTTCTCGACCAGTGCCGAGATCCGCGCCCGCGCCCATGATCTGGTGCACAGCGCGCGGCGTGCGGGTCGTGAATGGTTGACCCACTCGGAGACGGCGCAGGTGCTCGATACCTACGGCATCGCGACCGCGCCCAGCCGCTATGTGCTCGACGCTGCCGAAGGCGCGCGCGCCATCGTCGAGTTGCAGCGTTCTGCCACGGATGACGACAAGCCTTCCCCCCAGGGCCCCTATGCGCTGCGCGTGGTGCATGAACACAACAGCCAGCCGTTCCGCTATCGCCGCTACCCACAGCGTCTGTCTTCCGGCGTGGTGCAGGACCTTTCCGGTCCGGAGGATATCGCGCTGGCGATCCGCCGCATCACCCAGAAGGTGGCGGAGGGCGATGCCGAGCGCGACCGCAGTGACCACGAGCGCACGCGCATTCATGAGTTCTGCCTGCAGCCGATGCAGCGTGGCAAACACTCGCTGCAGTTGAGCGCAGGCATCACGCGCGATGACGAATTCGGCCCGGTGATCGTGTTCGGCATCGGCGGTTACAAGGTCAATGTGCTGGCAGACCGCCAGGTCGCCTTGCCGCCCCTCAACATGACACTGGCGCGTGAGCTGATCTCACGCAGCCATGCCTCCCGCCTGATCGCCGAGCACTCGCCGGACCCGGAGCGCGATTTCGAGCGCGTCAGCACGCTGTTGATCAAGCTCTCACAGTTGGCATCGGATTTGCCTGACATAAGAGGGTTGGAAATCAATCCGTTGTTGCTCAACCGCGAGGAAGCCGTGGCGGTGGATTTCGCGCTGGATCTCGGCAAACCGGCTCGTTTCGCGATCATGCCGTATCCGGAGGAGCTGCGTGAATGGGTGTCGCTGGACAATGGCATGCACGTCGAGGTGCGCCCGATACGCGGCGAGGATGCGCCCTTGATCACGGCCTTCCATGCGCGGCTCTCAGAGGAAAGCATTCGTTTCCGCTACTTCCATCACAAGGCAGCGCTGACGCAGCGAGACCTCGCGTTGCTCGCCCAGATCAATTACGACCGTCAGATGGCCTTCATCGCCGAGCGTGAAGTGGAAGCCCAGCCAGGCGAGTCGCCGCAGCGCGAGATGCTGGGGGTGGTGCGGGTATGGAATGACCCGGACAACATTCGCACCGAATTCTCCGTCATCATCCGGGATGACATGCAAGGCGAGGGGATCGGCAGTCTGTTGATGGAGAAGATGCTGCGCTATTGCCGCTCGCTGGGCACGCTGGAGATGGTCGGCAAGATCATGATCGACAACCACCCGATGCGTGCCTTGATGAAGCACCTTGGCTTCACCTGTCGCTACAACATGGAGGAGCAGGTCATCGATGCCAGTATACGTCTCAACGAGCCAGTCAGTGATTGGCAGCGCCTGAGGCTGGAAGCCAAGGCCTGATGCGCCTTGATGATGCAAGGGCCTGTTGATAGGCGTGTGCCTGGGCTTGTTGATAGGCGTGTGTGGAGGTTGTTCAAGGGCGCGTGCGCGGGCTTGCCAGGCGGTTCTCGGCAACACGCAATGCGTCAGGGAATGGAGAGCAATAGACCAATAACAACATGCAATGTCGTGATTCAGGGAGGTATCAGCAAGAAGCGTCAAGGGCATACCACCTTGGTCGTATAAACGTCTGTTCGTGTTTGAGCGCTTATCAATAAAACTGTATTGTAATTACAAATATAAGAATCCTTTATGGATAATGGCGCAGGGGATGACACAGTATTCTGTCAGCAGGTCGGCAAGCGATGCTTGCGGCCAGATTGCGCGATGTCAGCGGCAGGGCGAGCCATTCTCCCTGCCGGATTGAGTGCGTAATGGACAGAATCCGTGGATATTTCCTGCCCGCTGACGACAGGAAAGCCAATGACTGACACTCGCGACGTGAAGATTCGAGTGCGCAATCTGAGCAAGGTGTTCGGCAACCAGCCTGACAAGGCGCTCAAATTGCGTGATGAGGGCATGAAACGCCCCGAGATTCTCGAGAAGACTGGCCAGACGTTGGGGCTTTCCAACGTGGACTTTGATGTGATGGAAGGCGAGTTGCTGGTCATCATGGGGCTGTCCGGCTCCGGGAAATCGACCCTGATCCGCTGCCTGAACCGGTTGATCGAGCCGACGGAGGGCGAGATCCTCATCGACGGCGATGATGTCGCCAAGCTGGATGACAAGTCGCTGCTGCGCTGTCGTCGCAAGCATTTCTCGATGGTGTTCCAGAATTTTGCGCTCTTCCCACATCGCACCGTGCAGCAGAATGCCGAGTTCGGGCTTGAGGTGCGCGGCGAGGAGAAGGAAGTCTGTTATCAGCGCGGTCGCGATGCGCTCAAGCAGGTCGGCCTTGATGGCTGGGAAGATGCCTACCCCAGCCAGCTCTCCGGCGGCATGCAACAACGTGTCGGCCTGGCACGAGCGCTGGCCAACGACTCCACGGTGCTGTTGATGGATGAGGCCTTCTCGGCGCTTGATCCCCTGATCCGCAAGGACATGCAGCAGGAATTGCTGGCGCTGCAGCACAAGATGAAGAAGACCACCATCTTCATCACCCACGACCTTGATGAAGCCCTCTCCATCGGCGACCGCATCATCCTGCTCAAGGATGGCGAGATCGTGCAGATCGGCTCCCCCGAAAGCATCCTCACTTCCCCGGCCAATGATTATGTGGCGCGCTTCGTCGAAGGCGTCGACATGTCACGCATCCTCACTGCCCGCTCGGCGATGACCGATGTGCGGGCCACCGCACGTGATGATGATGGCCCGCGCACGGCGCTGCGCAAGATGGGCGACAACGGCCTCGACAGCCTGTTCGTGGTACGTCGCGATCGCACCGTGCTCGGGATCATCACCGCCGAGGATACCGAACGTGCCGTGCGCGAGAATCTCACCGATCTCTCGAGCATCATCCACTCCGATTGCTGTCAGGTCTCGCCGGAAGAACCGCTGCACAACCTGTTCGCGATGTTTGCCGGTCATCACCATCCGCTGGCGGTGGTCGATGAGCAATCCCGCCTGTTGGGCGTGGTGATCAAAGGGTCCGTACTCGCAGAACTGGCGGAAGCAGGGGAGGCACACGCATGAGCGACGCAACCGGTTTTACCATCCCGAAGATAGAGCTGGGTGACTGGATCGAGACGGGGCTTGATTACCTGACGACCAACTACTCCAGCATCACGCGCGGTATCTCCAAGTTCACCGAGACCGGCATCGACGTCCTGAACGATGCGCTGATGTGGCTGCCCGAGTGGGCGCTGATCGCCCTGGTGACGCTGCTGTGCTGGCGGCTGGCCGGCACGCGCCTTGCCATCGGTTCCGTACTGGGGCTGGGACTGATCTGGAACCTGGATCTGTGGGACCCGATGATCGAATCGCTGACCCTGGTGGTGATCGCCACCCTGGTCGCCGTGGTCATCGCGGTACCGCTGGGGATACTGGCGGCACTCTCGGACCGCTTCTACAAGGTCATCATGCCGGTGCTGGATTTCATGCAGACCATGCCGGCCTTCGTCTACCTGATTCCGGCGATTCCCTTCTTCGGCATCGGCTCGGTCTCCGCCATCTTCGCCACCGTGATCTTCTCGATGCCGCCGGCGATTCGCTTCACCACGCTGGGCATCCGTCAGGTGCCCAATGACCTGATCGAAGCGGCCGATGCCTTCGGTGCCACCCGCAGCCAGAAGCTCTTCAAGCTGCAGCTGCCACTGTCACTGCCCACCGTGATGGCCGGCATCAACCAGACCATCATGCTGGCACTCTCGATGGTGGTGATCGCGGCCATGATCGGCGCCGATGGCCTGGGGAATGAGGTCTGGAAAGCCATCCAGCGCCTGCGTCCGGGAGATGGTTTCGAAGCGGGCATCGCGGTGGTCATCCTGGCCATGCTGCTCGACCGCCTGACCCAGACCTTCAGCAAGGAAAAGAAGCCCCGCTCATGAGGGGATTCACCGGCGGCCTCCGTGTATTGCCTGACTGTATTGCCTGGCCCATGCGGAGGCCGCCTCGAGCACTTCCATACCCGACTCAACGTTTGACTGTCGAGATGACGACGCGCCATTGGCCGTCGACACGCGTTTTTCGACAGACGTGCTTCGATAAACAATGAGTAAATTCGAATAAAGGGGAAAATGATGAACAAGCAAGATGCCTCCCGCACTACCTTGAACGTCACCGCGAAGATGAATGCCGCCACCAAGGCATTGCTGCTCGGCGCTGTCATGTCCTCCTCACTGGCCGGGGCAAGCGCCGTGTATGCCGCTGGTGACAAGGGCGATGTGACGCTGGCCTACGTCGAATGGTCCTCTGAAGTCGCCTCCACCAATGTGGTCAAGGCGGTGCTCGAATCACAAGGCTACAACGTCGAACTCAAGGCGCTGTCTGCGGCGGCGATGTTCCAGGCAGTCGCCTTCGGCGATGCCGATGGCATGGTCGGTGCGTGGCTCCCCACCACCCACGAAGACTACATGGCCAAGATCGCCGACAAGGTCGATGACCTGGGCGTCAACCTCGAAGGCACCAAGCTCGGGCTGGTCGTGCCTTCCTACAGCAAGCTCGAGACCATCGACGACATCAAGATCCACGCCGAGGATATCGATGAGCGCATCGTCGGCATCGAGCCGGGCGCAGGACTGACGCGTCTGACCGAGCAGGTGCTGGAGGACTATGATCTCGAGGACATCGATCTGACCACCGGCAGCGGCGCGACCATGACCGCCGCGCTGAGCAATGCGATCAAGGGTGAGCGTGAGATCGTCGTTACCGGCTGGACACCGCATTGGATGTTCGCCCGCTGGGACCTCAAGTACCTGGATGACCCGAAGGGCGTCTACGGCGGTGCCGAGGAGATTCACACCCTGGCGCGCAAGGGACTCGAGGAAGACATGCCGGAGGTCTACGCGATTCTCGACAACTTCGCCTGGACGCCGGCTCACATGGGCGAAGTGATGCTCAACAACCAGGAAGATGACGCCGACCCCTACGAAACCGCCAAGGCGTGGGTGGAAAGCCATCAGGATATCGTCAAGCAATGGCTGCCGGCCGCGGCTGAGTGATGCCTGACGCATGACTCGCTGAGTCATGAATGACGAAACGCCCCCGCAGGGTCTCCTGTGGGGGCGTTTCGTTGTATGCCTGCAAATGACGCGTCACCCACACCGGGCGGGCTCAGCCTGACTCGATCAGAACGGGCGGGCTCAGAAAGGACAGGGACTGCGCATTTCCATGCGCTCACCGCTCACCGGGTGATCGAAGCTGATCATCTCGGCATGCAGCATCAGGCGCTCGGCCATGAAGAAGGCCTCATCCGTCGCATAGAGGTCGCAGCCCAGGATCGGGTGGCCGATCTGCTGGCTATGGATGCGCAACTGATGCGTGCGACCTGACACCGGCGTGAACTCCACTCGCGTGCGCGCCGGATTCTCCAGGCGTTCGATGACGCGGAAATCACTGATGGCGGTCTTGCCGGTCTCGTGGCAGATCTTCTGCAGCGGGAACTGGTCGACGTCCTTGGCGATGGGCAGCGAGATGCGCCCGCTGTCCTCCTCCAGATGGCCATGCAGGATCGCGGTGTAGGACTTGCCGATGTTGCGGTCCTGAAACTGGCGGGTCAGGTTGCCGTTGGCCGGCTTGTTGAGCGCGACCAGCATGATGCCGGAGGTACCGAAATCCAGCCGATGCAGCAACTTGGCGCTGGGGTATTCCTTGACCAGGCGATGATGCAGCGAATCCAGATTGAGCGGATGCTTGCCGGAAAGGCTGAGCAGGCCACTGGGCTTGTGGATCAGCAGGATGTCATCGTCGGCGTACAGCACCGCGTAGGTTTCGTGGCAGACGGGAACGATGAACGGGTCGGCTTGTGGCTGCATAAAGGCTCGTCAGTGACGTAAAGGGGGGGCGGGGCGAAACGGCAAGTGGGCGCAAGCGCTGGCGTGGTCTAGAGCAAGATATCCTGCCAGTGATACTCGTACTCGTCGTCCTCACCATCCTCTGGCGCACGACCGATGAAGAGGCTGGCGGTGAATGCGCGTACGAAGATCACCCGGCTGCCATCCAGGGCGGTCAGCAGCTCACCCTTCTTGAGCTTCTTGATCTTGCGCTTGCGTGCTGCGGCAGCATCACGCGCCGCGCGGGTGTCGGCGCGCCACTGGGCGGCAATCTCGCCGGGCGCCGTCGACTGTTCAAGCAGCTCTTCCGGGCATTGCAGCGGAATGTCTGGCGTGCCCTCGTCACGGATATGGTATTCCCAGCGGCTGGGGTCACCATTTTTGGGGGCCTGCATCAGGTGCTGGCGAATGAAGGTATGGCCGTGAGGGTGTTCCAGCACGGTATACAGCACATTGCCGACCACGGCGTGATCGACCAGCGAGATGCCATGACTGTCGGACGGCGTATAACCGGCCAGCAGACGGTCTACCAGTGTCTGACGTGCCACCTTGGGGGTGCCGCTGTCATCCCAGGCCATGAAGCCTCCAATCTGAGCGTGTCTGGCATCGCAGGCCATGTCGGATGCGCTATGAAGGGCGCAGGCTGACTGGCGTTCGAGAGGCCGAAAGGGCGGCCATTGTCCGGCTTGTGCCCGGCGAGAGCAAGCCGCTGACCGCGTGAAACTGCACCGTGGGGTCTCAATGGATAGCGCAAGCGATAACACAAACGGCAACCCGGACGGCCCCCGGCCGGTAACCCGAACGGCAACGCAAGAGGCCCCGCATGAGCGGAGCCTCGAGAAGAGCGCTGTGTTGGCGCAGACTGGCTATCGGTGCAGCCTGGCTAACGGGTCAGGGCGCCAGCAGTTGCTTGTGCCATTCGCCGTCTTCGGTGTCCAGGCGCTGGTAGCGTACGCGATCGTGCAGGCGAGAGGGCTGCCCCTGCCAGAATTCGATCATTTCCGGCACCACGCGATAGCCGCCCCAATGCTCCGGACGCGGCACTTCGGTGGTGGCATAGACCTGCTCGAAGCGACCCTGGCGCTCGCTGAGCCATTCGCGATCGGGAATCTCGACACTCTGTTGCGAGACCCAGGCGCCCAGCTGGCTTTCCTTGGGGCGTGAGGCGAAGTACTGATCGGAGGTGGCATCCGCGACCTTCTCGACGCTGCCTTCGATGCGCACCTGGCGCTCCAGCGCGGGCCACCAGAAGGTCAGCGCGGCGAAGGGCACATTGGCCAGTTCGCTGCCCTTGTGGCTCTGATAGTTGGTATAGAAGATGAAGCCTTCACTGTCGCAGCCCTTGAGCAGCACGATGCGCGCATGCGGCTTGCCCTGGCTGTCGACGGTGGAGAGCGTCATGACATTGGCGTCGTTGTCATCGGCGGACAGGGCGCTGGTCAACCACTCCTGAAACAGCTCGAAGGGCTCCAGCGGTGTGTGCGCAAGGCTCAGGCCATCACCGGAATAGGTTCTGCGCACATCGGCGATATCGCGGTTCATGGTGGGCTCCCTTGATGAATTGCTCATGTAATGACATGACTGTGACCGCTCACGTGCTGGATCGCAAGCCTCAGACACCGCCCAGCTGCAGCCACGCCATGTAAAGCCCGGTCCCGACGGCAATCGAGAGCAGCGCATTGCGTCGCCACAGATGCAGTCCCGCCACGCAGAAGGCCGCGACCAGCATGCCGGCGCCCTCGGCGCTCTCAAGCCAGCTTTGCCAGGCCGAGATGCGGTGCGCGGACTCTGACATGTCAGGCAGTTGCATGGCCGACAGCGAGACGATGATCAGCACGACCATGACGATGGCCGGCAGATAGCGGCCCATATGCAGAATCAGCGGATGGGCCGAATGGCGGGACAGAAACACGAAGGGCAGCGCGCGCGTGGCGAAGGTCGCAACGGCTGACACGGCGATCAACAGCAAGGCCTGCAGGGTCGTCATGGGGTGGTGTGCTCCGAGGCTTGATTGTGCTCAGTCTGGCACGCGCCAGACTTGCCTTGATGGTGATGATCGTCACGCGAGGCAGGCGTGACGTGTGGCTGTTGTTTGCCACGCTGGTAATGATATTGCCCGAGCAGGAGAGCGCAGGCTGCCGCGATGCTGCCCAGCAACAGCTGGTCTTCCGGCAGCAGCCACAGGCCCGCGAGCGTGACCAGCAGGCCGAGCATGAAGGGCCAGCGCTCGCGCAGGGCGAACCACTGTTCGATGCCCAGCACCACGAACAGCGCCGTCAACGCAAACTCGATGCCGCTGCTGTCAAAGCTGAGCTGTCCGGCTGCCAGACCCAGCAGCGTCCCCAGTACCCACCAGGATTGGTTGAGGAAGGTGATGCGCAACATCAGGCGTTGGTCATCACGGCGCGCCACAGGATCATCGCGCTCGCCGCTGCGCGGCAGGCTGGCCAGCAGTGAGTAGGTTTCATCGGTCAGCCCGAAGATGAGGTAGAGCTTGCCAAGGCCCGCCGCGCGGAAGCGCTCCAGCAGCGACAGGCCGTAGAAGAGGTGACGCGAATTGAGCAGCAGCGTGGCCACGAAGACCTCGGTGATGCCGGCGCCCGCACCGAGCAATGCCACCGCCAGAAACTGGCCGGCCCCGGCCAGGATGACCAGTGACATGAGAAGGCCCAGCCAGGGGCTCAACGGCAGCTGGGTGAACAGCACGCCGAAGGCAGCGCCCAGCGGGATATAGCCGAACATCACTGGCAGGGTCTGGTTGAGTGCCTGTTGCCATAGGTGACGACCGCTGACGGGATGCCGGGGGGGCGAGCCCGCACCGGCGGTGTAGCCCCGGGAGGCGTGCGAGGTACTGGCCGTGGAAGGCGATGACATGGCGAGAGTTCCGTTCTGCGCAGGCGGGGTGAAGATGGGCGACACATGCAGGGGGCCTTCAAGAGGCCGAGTCCCGGCAAGCCGCAGACAATCTACGCAGCATATAATGTCATCAAGCGTCAGGCGATGCTGCCAAGGTGGCAGCTGGCAGTGGAAAGCGCTGAATCAGCGCACCATTGCTGATATTTCACATGTTTCATGGCGCTGCGATGGATTGATTTACCGTGAGTCGCCAGACCGAGTCCACCTATACTGGCCTGTAGCCACGTATTGGCTGCCTATCGCTGCCTTGCCACGTGTCGTGCCATCAAAGGTCCATTCGCTGAGGGAGTCATCAGGATGAGTTCGAACCGATCCCGCAAGTCCTCGTCTGAGACGGTGCTTCTTGATCAGGGCGTGTCTTCGCCGCTGCGCAGTGTCGTGATCTGGGGGCTGGCCATCCGGCTGTTTCACCTGCTGTTGATTCTGGCGATCATCGGCATGTGGTACACCGCCGAGGTGGGCGCAGGGCTCGATTTTCCGATGGTCTGGCACGCACGGCTGGGATATTGCGTGATCGGGCTGGTGGTGTTTCGCGTCATCTGGGGGCTGGTGGGCAGCGGGCATGCTCGCTTCAGCCGCTTCGTGGCGTCACCGCGCATGACCTGGCGCTACGCCGGTGACTTTCTGGCGGGGCGCGCGCCACGTCATGCAGGCCATAACCCCCTGGGTGGCTGGATGACGCTGGCCATGATGCTGGTGCTGGCGATTCAGGGGTCGAGCGGGCTGTTTCTCACCGATGATCTGCTGTTCGAAGGCCCCCTGCATGATCGGGTCCCAGCGAGTGTCGCCGAGGGGCTGGCCTGGGTGCATCACACCAATATCACGCTGCTGTGGGGGCTGATCGCCCTGCATCTGATGGCCATCGTCTGGCACGGCCTGCGCGGTGAGTGGTTGATCTGGGCGATGGTGCATGGCCGCAAGCATTTCAGGCGCGATGAATCGGTAGTGGATGAGGGCGAGCCAGTATCACCTTCACGGACACCTAAGTGGCTCGCGCTGGGGTTGGCGATCGGCATTGCCGTTCTGGTCATCTGGCAGGGGGCGCAGTTGCCGTAAGCTCTGCTTGCTTTCACTCATGCTTTCGCTATGACTTTTACTCTCACTTTCGCCCTCAAGTATGCCAAGACGCAAAAGCGCCGCCACGAGCAATCTCATGGCGGCGCTTTTGCGTCTTGACGGAGCTTTGGCTATCTCAGTCAGCGCGATACTGCTGATGACAGCCCTTGCAGGTCTTGGCTGTCTCGACGAACTGGCTGCGCAGGGCGTCAAGGTCCTGACTGGCGGCGGCGTCGGCCAATGCCCGGCTCTGGGTCATCAGCGCCTCTGCACGCTTGTCGAAGCCTGTACGGTCGCTCTCTATCTTGCTCAGCGCGTCGGTATCACCGTCGTAGGAGCCGGCGATGAAGCCCTCCCATGGCATCTGCGCCAACAGCGCCAGTCGCTCGGCGCGAGTGCGAAACTCCTCGGCATCATAATCCTGCTTGCCCTTGACCATCGCGCCCATCGGACTGAACTGCCATGCCAGCGTCTGGAAGACTGCCTGGCGATACTGGATGGCATCTTCCGTCTTGTCAGCCAGTGCCGCTGGCGACGCCAACAGGCTGGCAAGCACCACGCCAGCCGCCAGCACGCCAGTGGTCAGGGTGTTGCGCGATACGCCCGCAGGGCGCGGAAAAGACAAGTGTGTTGTCAGGCCGATCATGGCAAAGCCTCGCTGTGGTCAACTCGCAAAGCCGATACAGCATGGGCGGCTCGCGATGGTTGAGGAGACACGCTGGGAAAAGCAGTGGGTAGCGGCGGGGAAAGCGGCAAGCCGCCGTGGGAAGGCGCAAACCGATACCCGCCATTCTAGTCGGCTATTTTACGGCTATTCTAGTCGCCTATTTTAGTCGGCTATTCTAGCCGAACAAGGCACGACGAGAAGGGCGGGCAATGGAGAGGCCAAGGCTTGATCAGGCCTGCGGGTGACGCTTGAGGTTGCGCGAGCGGAAACGGGCGTAAGCCATGCTGGAAATGAACAGCCCCAGCGCCGCCAGTGCTTCCAGTACGCCGATGACGGCGTGGCCAGGCACACCGGCCAGCATCACGCCCTGCATGATGTAGAGCAGGCTGACGAACGCCAGCCAGACATGACCACGTGCCCGGCGGGTGAAGATGGCGGGCAGAAACAGTGCGATGGGTAGCAGGCGGATCAACAGCGGCAGCAGGCCGCTGTTCTCGCTCTGTGCCATCAGCTGAATGCCGCCGATCAACAGCAGCAGGGCGACGGCCGCAAAACTTGCGATCACACCGCGACGGCTCTTGGCTTCGAGCGTATCGAGGCCCTGCTCACGTTCCAGTCGTTCAAGCCAGGCGCGCATCTATTTCGTCTCCCTGAGAGGTTGCATGGCCAGTGCCAGGCGAGCGATACGCTTGCCTTGCGCCAGTGCCAGGCGCTGTTCGTTATCATCGACATCGTTGTCGCCACGCTTGCCGCTGACGTGGGTCGTGCCGTAGGGCGTGCCGCCCTGGGTGGTCTCGAGCAACTCGGTGGCGCTGTAGGGCACACCGGCATACACCATGCCATGATGCAGCAGCGGGATCAGCATGGTGATCAGCGTGGTTTCCTGACCGCCATGCAGAGAGCTTGAGGCGCTGAAGGCGGTGGCAGGCTTGTCGATCAAGGCGCCGTTCATCCACAGCTCGCTGGTGGAGTCCAGGAAGTACTTGAGCGGCGCCGCCATGTTGCCGAAGCGGGTCGGGCTGCCCAGCGCGAGGCCCGAACAGTGACGCAGGTCGTCCAGCTCGACATACATGGCCCCGCTGTCGGGGATTTCCGGCTCGGTCTGCTCGCAGGTGGCCGAGATCTCGGGCACCCGGCGCAGGCGTGCCTCGACACCGCTGATGGACTCGATGCCGGCGGCGATCTGCTCGGCCAGCGTGCGGGTCGCACCATGGCGCGAGTAATAGAGGACGAGGACGTACGGCGTCGCGTCGGAGGTCGTTGCGGACATGAGCTTCCTCAGGTGGATGACAATCTATCAAAAGGGGCAAGCGGGGCTTGCGTGAGCACACTCTGTCATCAGGGGATCAGGCGTCGCTCAACAGCACCAGCACATTTTCGGGCGGGCGACCGATGACGGCACGGGTGCCGTCATCGAGAATCGGCCGCTGCATCAATTTCGGCGTTGCGGCAATCGCGTCAAGGCGTTGCGCATCGCTGGGGTCTACAAGGCCCAGTGCCTTCCACTCGGCTTCGTTCTCACGGGTCAGAGCCCGCGCGCCGCCTTCCACTCGGGCGGCCAGGGCCTCGAGCTGCTCACGATCGAGCGGATCTTCCAGGTAGCGGACGGTCTCGAAGGCATCGCCCTCGAGCCGCGCGGTCAAAAGCGCCAGTGTTTCCCGTGACTTGGAGCAGCGTGGGTTATGGTAGAGTTTCAATATTGACATGACTGTCTCCGTTTCCGGACAGGTGATGGGTTTCACGCAAGCGCTACTGGCCATGGCCGGCGGTGGCGAATGAATCAGGCACGCATTGTAGAGGGGCGCACAAGAATGCCACAACTGCCAGGGATCTCGCGGGTCGTGCCCGCCATCGGCGTCATCCTCAAGCTGGTATCACGTTTCAACTATCACGACGGCAAGAAGACCGCGTCGGCACTGACCTATACGACGCTGTTCGCCATCGTGCCTTTGATGACGGTCATCTATGCGATGTTCGCCGTCATTCCGAGTTTCGACGGCGTGGGCGATCAACTGCAGACGACGGTGTTTTCCCAGTTTCTGCCCTCGACCGGCGCCACGGTGCTCGAGTATCTCAACGAGTTCTCCGGTCAGGCGCGCAATCTGACCTCGGTGGGTCTGATCTTCCTGTTCGTGACCTCGGTGATGATGATGATCACCATCGAAGGCGCCTTCAATGCCATCTGGCAGGTGCCGGAAGGGCGCAAGGGACTGTCGAGCTTCCTGATGTACTGGGCCGTCCTGACGCTGGGGCCGCTGATGCTGGGCTCGGGCTTTTTGCTGTCGTCCTTTCTGACCTCGCTGTCCTTCTTCGACTCGGCCGCCGAGATGCTGGGCGGCAAGGCCCTGTTGCTGCGTCTGTTGCCGCCGCTGTTGAGCGCTGCGGCCTTCACCTTCATCTATGCCGCGGTGCCCAACTGCAAGGTACGCCTGCGTGACGCCGCGGTCGGCGCGCTGACTACGGCGCTGGCGCTGGAGCTGGCCAAGGCGGGCTTCTCGCTGTACGTGACGCATTTCCCGTCCTATCAGGCCATCTACGGTGCCTTCGCGGCCGTGCCGCTCTTCCTGCTGTGGGTGTTCCTATCCTGGTGCATCGTGCTGCTGGGGGCGGAAGTCGCGGCCTGGATGGGCGAGCGCTCCAATGCTGACTGGCATCGCTGGCCGCCGTTCTGGCAGACCCTCGGCGCCGTGATGCTGCTCAAGGATGCCCATGAGCGCGGTGAGCCGCTGTCCGATGATCGCCTCACGGAAGTGCTGGGCAGTCGTTATCGTCGTGTGCTTAAGCCGCTGATCGCCGAGAACATCGCCAGCCAGACCCAGGATGGCCAATGGGTGCTCGGGCGTGATCTCAGTCAATACTCGCTGTGGGAGATGGCGCACGCCTTGCCATGGGAATTGCCGGCCGGCGAGGCGGGCGAAGCGCCGCATCCGCGTCTGGAACCCCTGTGTGAGGCGCTGGCGCGTGCGCGTGCCGCCGAGAAGGAGCGCATGACCTGCGGTCTGGTCGAGGTGCTGCCCAGTGTCGGTGAGGTGGGTGATGAGGCCATGACTCAGGAGGAAAAAGACCCGCAAGATCCGCGACTTGCGACTTCCTGAGCGGCACTGGAACGCGATTGCAAGGTGACAGTCTGATGCCGAATGGGCAGAATGCGCACCCTGTGCCGTCTGCTCACCCCGACGGGGGTTGAGGCGGATGCCGATGCCCCGATATCGAAAGCGATGACGCCAATGAAAAGGCCCGACACCTGTTCGGGCCTTTTCCTTTGTCTCGCGCACATGACCCGGAACCGCTCGCCTGTCTTGCCGCAATTCGGCCTGCCCGCTGAAGAGCCTGACTGAGGGATGAGCGAGGTAAGGGCGAGGCATGAGTAAGGCAGGTCAGCTGGCGGCGGCTCGCCGGACAGACACGCAAGTGAAAGGTTGGCATGCCAGACTGGCGACGGCGCCTTCCCGCTGTCTGATGTGACCTTTGCGCGACCTGTGCGCCAGCGCCAAAGCGAGCGGCGAGGCGAGAGCTGGCAGTCCGGTGGCCAGGCACGATGGAATTGACGATGTGGCGTGCCAGTCCCTGGCGCGCCTGACATGCATGAGGGTGCCGTTCGCGGCGCCCGCTGGAGGTGACAACCCGCCGATGAAAAGCTCTGCTCCTGAGAAGGCCCCGCTGGTCAAGCTGCGTGGCATTTCCAAGACCTTTGGTGATCGCAAGGTGTTGGACAGCCTTGACCTGGATTTGAACGATGGTGAGTTCGTCACGCTGCTGGGCCCGTCCGGTTGCGGCAAGACCACCGTGCTGAGAATGATCGCCGGCTTCGAATCGCCGGATAGCGGCACCATCACGCTCGAGTCGACGGCCTTGCATGAGCGTCCCGCTCACCAGCGCCCGGTCAATACCGTCTTCCAGAGCTATGCGTTGTTTCCGCACATGAACCTCTATGACAACGTGGCCTTCGGGCTGCGCATGGAAAAGGTCGCCAAGGCCGAGATTCATGAGCGGGTGCGCGAAGCGCTGGAGATGGTGCAACTGGCCCATCTGTCGGACCGCCGCCCGGACCAGCTCTCCGGCGGGCAGCAGCAGCGCGTCGCGATTGCCCGCGCCGTGGTCAAGCGTCCCCGTGTCCTGCTGCTCGATGAGCCGCTGTCGGCGCTGGATTACAAGCTGCGCAAGCAGATGCAGAACGAGCTCAAGCGCCTGCAGCGTCGCCTGGGCATCACCTTCGTGTTCGTCACCCACGATCAGGAAGAGGCGCTGTCGATGTCCGATCGCGTGGTGGTGATGCGCGAAGGCGGCATCGAGCAGATCGGTACGCCGCGTGAGGTCTATGAATCGCCGAGCACGCTGTTCGTGGCGCGCTTCGTCGGTGAGATCAACCAGCTGGCGGCGCAGGTCGTGCGCCCTGCGGCGACGGCCGGGCGCATCGAGATAACGCTGCTCGGTCAGACGCTGGAACTCAGCAGCCATGGTCGCACCTATCAGGGCGGAGAGGCGGTGCAGGTGCTGCTGCGCCCGGAAGACATGCGACTCAAGGGCGCCGAGGACAGCGAAGGCTTCCCGGCGCGTGTCATCGAGCGCAACTACAAGGGTATGACCCTGGACACGGTGCTGGAGCTGGACAGCGGTCAGCAGTTGTTGGCCAGCGAGTTCTTCGACGAGGATGACCCTGACTTCGATTACCGCCTCGGCGAGCGCGTGCGCGTCAGCTGGGTGCCGGACTGGGAGATCATCCTGCCCGATGATGAGCCGGCCGTGACGGGGGCGGGTGCATGAGTCTGGTGCGCAATCCCTTCAAGACCGCCACCCTGACCATCATCTGGGGCTGGCTGATCGTGCTGGTGCTGGCCCCGACGCTGCTGGTGGTGCTGGTCAGTCTGATGCCGGAAAACACCGGCCAGCTGCTGGGCGGTGAGCTGTCGCTGAGCACGCTGTGGCAGGGCTTTCTGACCAACTATGGCCAGATGATCAGTCCGGTGTACCTGAGCGTCTTCGGCCATTCGCTGTGGATCGGCCTGATCACGACGCTGATCTGTCTGCTGCTCGGCTATCCCTTCGCGTGGATGATCTCGCGGGCCAGCCCGCGCCTGCAGCCCTTGCTGCTGCTGTTGGTGATCATTCCGTTCTGGACCAACTCGCTGATCCGCATCTATGCCCTGCGCACGCTGATCGCGACGCGCGGGCTGCTCAACGACGTGCTGATGAATCTCGGCCTGATCGATGCGCCGCTGCGGCTGCTGTATACCGAGGAGGCGGTGATCGTGGGGCTGGTCTACATGCTGCTGCCGTTCATGATCCTGCCGCTGTATGCCGTCTTCGAGCAGCTGAGCCGCCCGACGCTGGAGGCGGCCCGCGACCTTGGCGCCAATGGCCTGGCCACCTTCCGCCATATCGTGCTGCCGCTGACCATGCCGGGCATCATCGCGGGCGTGCTGCTGGTGTTCCTGCCGGCGATGGGCATGTTCTATGTCTCGGACCTGCTGGGCGGTTCGCGCCATCCGCTGATCGGCAACATCATCAAGGGCCAGTTCCTGGAGGCCAACAACTGGACCTTCGGCGCGGCGATCAGCGTGATGCTGACGCTGGTGATGGCGTTCCTGCTGCTGGCCTATTACCGCAGCGTCAAGCTCTTCAAGCGTGAGGTGACCCTATGAAGGCGAGCGCCGCGCTGCGTTGGTTCAGCCGCTGTTATCTGACGCTGATCTTCACGCTGTTGTATGTGCCGATCCTGGTGTTGATCGGCATCTCGTTCAATGACTCACGCAACCCCTTCGTGTGGGGCGGCTTCAGCCTGCGCTGGTACGACAAGCTGCTGGGCAATGGCAATCTGATGGAGGCTGCGCTCAATACGCTGTGGCTCGGGGTGACGGCGGCGACGCTGGCGACCCTGATCGGCACGCTGACGGCCACCGCGCTTTATCGCTATCGCTTCCGCGGCAAGCCGCTGCTCAATGGCATGCTGTTCACGGTGATGATGATGCCGGACATCGTGATGGCGATCGCCTTCCTGGCGCTGTTCATTGCGTTGGGTATCCAGCTGGGCTATTTCTCGCTGCTGGTCTCGCACGCCACCTTCTGTCTGCCGTTCGTGGTGATCACCGTCTATTCCCGCCTGACGGGCATCAACCCGCAGTTGCTGGAAGCGGCGCGTGATCTTGGTGCCAGTGAAGCCCGCGCCGTCTGGCACGTGCTGGTACCGGCGCTGATGCCGGCGATCGCCTCCGGCTGGCTGCTGAGCTTCACCCTGTCGCTGGATGATGTGGTGATCTCGACCTTCGTTACCGGGCCGACCTTCGAGGTGCTGCCGCTGCGCATCTACTCGATGGTGCGACTGGGGCTCAAACCTGAAGTGAATGCATTGGCAACCCTGCTGTTGGGGCTGTCGCTCTGTCTGCTGTTGATTTCACAGTTGTTGCTCAAGGAGAAAAAATAACATGCAAGGTACCCGTTTCCCGCTGCGCGCCGCTGGCCTGATGGCTGCCGTCAGCCTGGCTTCCGTGGCCATATCCGCTCCCGTTCTGGCCGCGGATGACAGCGACAAGGTCCTCTACGTCTACAACTGGACCGAGTACATGCCCGATGAGGTCATCGAGCGCTTCGAAGAGCAGACCGGCATCGATGTCGTCTACTCCACCTTCGATTCCAACGAAGCGATGTACGCCAAGCTCAAGCTGCTGGACAGCGACAACAGCTACGACCTCGTCTTCCCGTCGACCTATTACATCGACAAGATGGCGCGTGAAGGTCTGCTGCAGAAGCTGGATGTCAGCAAGCTCGACCATTTCGAGGATCTCGACCCCAACCTGGTCGATCGTGACTTCGACAAGGGCAACCAGTACAGCGTGCCTTACATGTGGGGCAGCGCCGGTATCGGTTACAACCCGGACTATGTCGAAGAGGGCGCACTGACCAGCTGGAACGATCTGTGGAATGACAAGTATCGTGACAAGCTGCTGCTCTCCAACGACATGCGCGAAGTCTTCCATGTCGCACTGGCAAGCCTCGGCTTCAGTGGCAACACCACGGACCCGGACGAGATCAAGGCGGCCTACGAGAAGCTGACCCAGCTGATGCCTAACGTGCGTGCCTTCAACTCCGATGCGGCGCGCGTGCCCTTCATGCAGGGTGAGGTCGATGCCGGCCTGATCTGGAACGGTGAGGTCTATCAGGCCAACCAGGAAGGCGTGCCGGTCGAGTATGTCTATCCCAAGGAAGGCATCATCCTGTGGATGGACACCATGGCGATTCCGTCCAACGCGCGTCACGTCGATGCGGCCTATCAGTTCATCGATTACCTGATCAGCCCGGAAGTCAGCAAGGAAATCAGCGAATACGTGGGTTACACCACGCCGAGCCTGGCGGCCAAGAACATGATGGACCCGGAAGTGCGTGACAACCCGGTGGTCTTCCCGACTCAGCAGGATCTCGCCCGCGGCGAATTCCAGACCGATGTCGGCGATGCGCTGTCGATCTATCAGAAGTACTGGGAGCAGCTCAAGACCGGGCATTGACCTGCCCTTGAGGCGTGATGACGCAAGAAATCACGTCAGCGACTTGAGCTGAACCGACGCCCCGAGGCATGCTCTGTCTCGGGGCGTCGTCGTTTGTCGACCTTGGCTGCGCGCTCCACGTAATTGACACGTCCTGGTGAAGACTGGAGGGTGCCATGTCACGTTTTTCCCCTGCAATGATGTCGGCGGCGCATGCCCGTGAGTTGAGCAGTGCCGAGGCGGATGATCTGTTCAGTCGTGAGATGCAAGGCGTTGCTCCCCTGACGCGCGGCAAGGACCGCGCCGATGTCACCACGGCCCGCAAGGGCCCCAGCGAGGCTCAGCTGGCACGGCGTGAAGACGCGCAGAAGACCCTGGGCAATGAGCTGGACGGGCTGTCCGACAGCTACGTGGAGCATCTCTCGCCGCATGACCCGGTCGAGTTTCGCCGCGATGGCATCCAGACCGGTGTGCTGGAGCGCTTGCGACAGGGCGGTTACCCACCCGAGGCGCAGCTCAATCTGATGCGTCGTCCGCTCATCGAGTGTCGCCGTGAGGTGCATCGCTTCATCCAGGACGCCTGGCGCAGCGAGTTGCGTTGCCTGCTGGTGATTCATGGCAAGGGGCGTGACAGCGAATCGCATGCGGCCTTGATTCGTGCCTACCTGGTGCACTGGCTGGAGCAGATGCCCGAGGTGCAGGCCTGGAGCAGTGCCACGCCGCGCCATGGTGGATTGGGGGCGACGTTGGTGATGTTGCGCAAATCCCGCGCGGCGCGTGACAACAATCGCGAACGGCACCAGAAGCGGCGCGGCTGATCGCCACGAGCAGCAAATCCCGCAAGCAGGCAAATCCGCAACCAGCAGACAGACACAAGAAAGCCCCGCCAGGCCGCAATCATCGCGAGCTGGCGGGGCTTTTTCATGCTCATGGCTCAAGCTGACTATTGCACGCTGTAACCGCGACCGGTGAAGCAGGCACTCAGCGCGCGGCGATAGGTGTCTGCGTTGCTGGCGGTCACGGGCGGCGCCGCGGAATTGGCTTCGGCGCCACTCTGCTGATTGGCCCAGCGATGGCACTCATAGCGATCACGCGCTTGCTGGTCTTCGCTCTGGCCCTTGGTGGGGTAGGCGATGACATCGACCGCCGCGGCCGTGAGTGTCGCCTGAGCGGGGGCCTGGACCGGCAGATACTGCTGCTGGCTCTCTTCCCACAGGTAATAGGTGCCTGCCGCCAGGAAATACAGCGTAGCGCCCACCCAGACACCGCGCGCCCCTGCGGGCAGGCCATGACCGTGCCCAGGGCCACCCGGTGCCCAGCGAATCAGCCGACCGAGCTCACCATGCCCGATCACGATGTCGGGGCCTATGTAGCCCGGCCCATCGAAGCGCCCATGCCCCGGGCCCGCCATGGCGGAAGTGGTCGGCAGGGCACTCAACAGGGCAAGAGACAGCGCGAGATAGCGCAGGGGGCCCTTGCCGGAATGACGATTGCGACTCATGCGTTTACTCCTGTGTGACCAGCATGGCATTTGAGTGTGCCGATGACGTTGGGTGCCAGCGTGCAAGCATCAAGAAAACAAATGGCATCCTGCGCCATGTGTGTGCCGAGAAGTTGGACGGTAGTTGGACAAGACATTGGTCATGTAGGCATTAGGTGATATTATCCGCGCGCAATCTGATCATGTTTTTTCATTATAGTGTTGTTTGCCAGCAGGGCGCCGAGACAGCTCACGGCGTCTCTCCCGGACACTCACAAGGAAATCTCCATGCGCAATACCCCTGCAGCGGGCGGTGGCGAAGATGCCAGTGCCGAGCCGCGCACCGGCTTGTTTGCCAAGGTCAACCCGCCGGTCTTCTTCGGCGCGAATGCCATCATCCTGTTATTGGTGATCTTCACCGCGGTGTTCTCGGACACGGCCATGTCCGTGTTCGAGTCGGTCCAGCATTGGATCACCAACACCGTGAGCTGGTTCTACATCCTGTGCGTGGCCATCGTGCTGATCTCGGTGGTGTATGTCGGCTTCTCACGCCATGGCGAGATTCGCCTGGGGCCGGACCACTCACTGCCGGACTACAGCAACGTCACCTGGTTCGCGATGCTGTTCTCGGCGGGCATGGGCATCGGCCTGATGTTCTTCGGTGTGGCCGAGCCGGTGATGCACTTCCTCAACCCGCCGACGGGTACCCCGGAGCAGGTCGAGACCGCGCGTGAAGCGATGAAGCTGACCTTCTTCCACTGGGGGCTGCATGCCTGGTCGATCTACGCCATCGTCGCGCTGATTCTGGCCTACTTCAGCTATCGCCATGACCTGCCGCTGACGCTGCGCAGTGCCTTGTATCCTCTGATCGGCAAGCGCATCTACGGCCCTATCGGCCATGCGGTGGACATCTTCGCCATCGTCGGCACCGTCTGTGGTGTCGCCACCACGCTGGGCTACGGTGTGGCACAGGTCAATGCCGGGCTCTCGCACCTGACCGGCATGCCGAACAACGACTGGACCCAGGTCGCGATCATCGTCGTGATCACCGGCCTTGCCACCATCTCGGTCGTGACCGGCCTGGACAAGGGCATCCGCATCCTGTCCGAGATCAACCTCGGCCTCGCCGTGGTGCTGTTGCTGTTCGTGCTGCTGCTCGGCCCGACCGCCTTCCTGCTCAAGGCCTTCGTCCAGAATTCCGGCTTCTACATGGCCGATATCGTCGGCAAGACCTTCGAGCTCTACGCCTACGAACCCAATGACTGGATCGGTGGCTGGACGCTGCTCTACTGGGGTTGGTGGATGTCCTGGTCTCCGTTCGTCGGCATGTTCATCGCGCGTGTCTCGCGTGGCCGTACCATCCGGGAATTCGTCATTGGCGTGCTGTTCGTACCGGCCGGTTTCACCCTTCTGTGGATGACCATCTTCGGCAACACCGCCATCTCGATGATTCTGGAGCAGAACGTCACGGCGCTGGTCGATACCGTCAACAACAACTATTCGCTGGCCCTGTTCACCTTCCTCGAGCAGCTGCCGCTGTCGTCCATCACCTCGGTGATCGCGCTGGTGATGGTCATCGTGTTCTTCGTCACCTCGGCGGATTCCGGCTCGATGGTGGTCGACATGCTGGCCTCCGGTGGTCGTGAAGACACCCCGACCTGGCAGCGTATCTACTGGGCCTTCGCGGTGGGTCTTTTGGCCATCGTGCTGATGCTGGCCGGTGGGCTGGGGGCGCTGCAGACCGCCACCATCGCCACCGCCTTGCCGTTCGGCATGATCCTGCTGGCCGCGATCTTCGGTCTGCTGCGTCAGCTCAATCTCGAGTCCGTCAAGCGCCGCTCGCTGTCGGTGAACACCGCAGCCGCGACGCCGATGGGCGAGAAGGGCAACTGGCGCAAGCGTGCCCAGCACCTGATGAGCTTCCCGACGCGCGCCATGGTACGTGGCTTCCTGCGCGGCACTGTCGCGGAAGGCATGCAGGAACTGGCCGAAGAGCTGCGCAGCCAGGGGCTGGAAGTCGACGTCACCACCAGTCGTGATCGCGTCTACTTCAATGCACGCCACGGTGAGGAAGATGACTTCATCTACGGCGTGCGCATTCGCTCTCACCTGCGTCCGGACCTCAATCTGGATCAGGAAGACGAGGGGGATGAAGAGGATTACTGTCGTGCCGAAGTCTTCCTCAAGGAAGGCGGCCAATCCTATGACCTGATGGGCTACAGCAAGGACCAGGTCATCAATGATCTGCTCGAGCAGTACGAGCGTCATATGCACTACCTGCACCAGCTGCGTCTGAGTCAGTCCGTCGGTCAATGATCCGAGCGGGCAGTCAGTGACGCTTCACGCATCGCCATGACGCAAGAGCCCCTTGTGGAGAGATCCGCCGGGGGCTTTTGTCTGTCTGGATGAGGTTCCCTGAAGGAACCGGCCTGGATAGGACCCCTGTCGAAAGACGCCGCAATGTGAGGCCTCTTTTTCTCGGCTCAGGCATTAGCGCTGCTTATCCAGGCGGCGTCGAGATCTTATTGGTCTCGCAAGCGGGGGGCCTATAGCATGGACTCTCCCCACAAAGTCGCATATCGGCTGGGGGGCAGATGACATGCTTTAGTGTTGTCGTCTGCCAAGGTTCCCGCCCATGACTGGCCGAAGGTGAACGCGATCTGCCCGCAATGTCCCCATGACGACTGAGGTTCCTTGAACCCCGGCACCCGCAGTCATGAACAACGATACCGCTGTCATGAACGACGGTACCGATGTCACGAACGACGGTACTAATGTCACGAACGACGATAGCGGCATCATGAAAAATGATAATAAAAACCCGTCACGAGGTAGAAACATGTTGAAAGGAAAGGAACTGGATGCACTCATCGAGCAGCGAGGTGTCCTGAAGGGACTCAACTCGACGCTCGGTATCACCGCGATCACCATGACCGTGTTCTTCATTCTCTATGCGATTCTGTTGGGCAAGACGGCCAGCGATCAGTTTCTGGGCATCAAGTCCTGGATAGAGAGCACCCTGGGCTGGTACTACGTGCTGGTGATGTTCTCGACCTTCGTGGTCTGTCTTTACGTGATGTGTTCGCGTGTCGGCAAGATTCGGCTGGGGCGCGACGATGAGCGTCCCGAGTTCAGCAATTTTGCCTGGTTCTCGATGCTGTTCGGCTGCGGGACCGGCGCGGGCATGCTGTTCTTCTCGATGTCCGAGCCCATGATCCATTTCGCGAGTGACTGGAGCGGCGGCAATCCGTTTCTGAGTGCTGACGTCAAGGCGGCCGTCGCTGCCTTCTTCGAGGCCAAGCAGGCCGCCCTGGCGAGTGGGCTCATGCCGGGGGACGAAGGCTTCCCGGTGCCTGACAGCCGCGTCGCGGAAGCGGCCGCCGGTGGCATCAAGCTCACCGTCTTCCACTGGGGCACGATCGCCTGGGCCATGTATGCCATCGTCGGGCTGTCACTGGCCTATTTCGCCTTCCGCAAGGGGCTGCCGCTCTCGATGCGCTCGGCCCTCTATCCGCTGATCGGCAACCGGATCTACGGGCCCATCGGGCACACCGTCGATATCCTGACCGTGTTCGGTACCATTTTCGGCATCGCTACCACGCTCGGGCTGGGCGTCGAGCAGATCGGCTCCGGCCTGATGTCACTGGGCCTCATCGAAGAGAAGTCGCGCATGGTGACCGTGGTCTCCATCGTGTTGATCAGCGTCATCGCCACTCTATCAGCGACCAGCGGCGTGGCACGTGGCATCAAGCTGCTTTCCACCTTCAATACCTGGGTCTGCCTCGGCATCCTTGCCTACTTCCTGCTGGTGAGCGACGCCAACTATCTGATCGCGAGCTCCATCACCGCGCTCGGGGATTACCTCACCGATGGCGTCTCGATGACACTGTGGACGGCGCGCACGCCGGACGAGCAAGTGTGGCAGGGCGGCTGGACCATCTTCTACTGGGGCTGGTGGATCGCCTGGGCCGGTTTCGTCGGCATGTTCATTGCCCGCATCTCGCGCGGCCGGACCATCCGTGAATTCATCCTCGGGGTGATGGTCATCCCCTCCATCGTCGCGCTGGTCTGGTTCGGCGTCATCGGTTCGGCGGGGATCTATCAGTCCCTGTACGGGGCCGACATGGGCATCTACACGGCTGCGGTCACCAACTGGGACTACGCCGGCACCCTCTACCACTCGTTCGAGGTGCTCACGCCCGGCATTGCCGCAACCGTGGCCAAGGTGGCCGCGCTGATCGTGGTGATCATCTTCTTCGTCACGTCTGCGGATTCCGGCACCCTGGTGCTGGGACGCCTGCTGGCCTTCGGTCGTCGTCCTCCGGTGCAGCAACGCATCATCTGGGGCATGATGCTGGGCGCCGTGACCTTGATCCTGCTGTTGCTGGGGGGCGATCAGGCGCTCAAGTCCCTGCAGGCTGCCTCGATCGCCGGCGCCTTGCCGTTCACCTTCGTGCTGATCGCCATGATGATCGGGTTGTTGAAATCGCTGCGCGAAGATGGCGAATCGATGATCGAGAACGAGGAGCATATCCGCAAGATGATCGAGAACGAGGTCCGCGACCTCTCCTGAGTTGCCGTTTGCCAGACGTATGCGTCTGGTGTGCAAGACATGAGGCCTCTGCCCCCTGGGCAGGGGCCTCGTTGTTTCTCGCTTTCGGGACAGGGCTGTTTACCTCCTTGGGCTCAGGGCTGTTTCCCTTCTTGGACTCAGGGCTGTTTCCCTGCTCCAGAGCAGGCCTGCGCATGTCACCAAGGTCGCAAGGCAATATCAAACGTACGTATGTTCCAATGCTGGCAGGTCCATCGATTCCGCCAACGGCGCGCAGCATCGGTTTGCGGCTATGCTGTCGACAGTGAAGGGCCCACAGGCTGACACCCACCCGACGGAGTCCCGACAGCGCCTCACCACGCATCTCACCACGATGTCTTTCGACCTGGTCTCATGACGACGTCTTGCAACGACGTCTACAACAACAAGGTAGCGGGGGCAGTGACGCCGAGCGCCCCACGTACTGATCAAGGAGCAACGCCATGCATGATCCCCTAGCGGCTCGACCCGATGAGTCAGGCAAGTCCACTACCGATACCACTGCCGATTCCAATACAGCGCCTTCCCACGTGGCAGATGCCTCGCCCGACGCTTCGAGAGCACAGCCAGCGGCAGGCGACATGAGCGGCATGTCGTGCCTGCGGTCTTCTCAGGAGGTGGATTTCAGCGGCTACGACTCCCTGATGGACATGCTGGAGAAGGCCTGCTCGACGCATGGCGAGCGTCCTGCCTTTACCTGCATGGACCGCACCATGACGTTTGCGGAGCTGGATGCCACCAGTCGTCAGCTGGCGGACTGGTTCCAGCATGAGACCGACCTCAAGCCGGGCGATCGGGTCGCCATCCAGCTGCCCAATACGCTGATGTTTCCGGTGGTGGCCTTCGCCGTGCTGCGTGCAGGCCTGGTGCTGGTGAATACCAACCCGCTGTATACCGAACGTGAGATGGAGCATCAGTTCAATGATTCCGGCGCACGAGCGTTGGTGGTGCTGGCCAACATGGCGGACAAGGTCGAACGCGTGCGGGAGCGCACTGGCCTCGAGTACGTGCTGGTCTGTGAGTTGGGCGACATGCACCCGGCCTTCAAGCGGCTGTTGATCAACACCGTGGTCAAGCACGTCAAGAAACTGGTGCCGAGCTATCACTTGCCCGACGCCATCCCGCTGCGCACGGCCATCTCGCAGGGCAAGGCCGAGCGCTGGGAGCGGCCGACACTGGCACTCGATGATGTCGTTGTGCTGCAGTACACCGGCGGCACCACCGGGGTCGCCAAGGGCGCGATGCTGACCCACCGCAACCTGCTCGCCAACATGCTGCAAGGCAAGATGGCCCTGACGCAGGGCTTGAACCCCGGCCATGAAACGCTGGTGGCGCCGTTGCCGCTCTATCACATCTACGCCTTCACCATTCATCTGGCCTGCATGCTCAGTGAAGGCAATCACACCCTGTTGATTCCCAATCCGCGCGATATCCCGGGCTTCGTCAAGACGCTGCAAAAGCACGACTTCACGATGTTCGTCGGTCTCAATACGCTGTTCGTGGCGCTGTGCAACAACCCCGGCTTCCAGGCACTGGACTTCTCGAAGCTCAAGATCACCACCTCAGGGGGCGTGGCGCTGACGCGCAAGGCGGCAGAAGAGTGGAAGCGGGTCACCGGCAGCGATATCTCCGAGGGCTACGGCATGACCGAGACCTCGCCGATCGTGTCGTTCAACCCGCTGGATGCCATTCAGCTCGGCACCATCGGTCGGCCGATGCCTTCCACCGAGGTGCGTCTGTATGACGATGAGGGCGCGCTGGTCGCGATGGGGGAGCCGGGCGAGCTGTGCGTGAAGGGGCCGCAGGTGATGAAGGGCTACTGGCAGCGTGAGCAGGCGACGAAAGACAGCTTCACTGCCGATGGCTTCCTGCGCACCGGTGATATCGCGGTCTTCCAGGACGATGGCTATATGCGCATCGTCGATCGCAAGAAGGACATGATCATCGTCTCCGGCTTCAACGTGTATCCCAATGAGGTCGAGGACGTCATCGTGCGTCACCCGGACGTGCTCGAGGCTGCCGCCGTCTCGGTGGTGGATGAGCGCAGTGGTGAGGCGATCAAGCTCTATGTCGTGCTCAAGGACGGCGCAGAGCTCGAGGCGGATGCGCTGCGAGACTGGTCGCGCAAGGAACTGGCCAGCTACAAGGTGCCGCGTCAGGTGGTCTTCATCGACGAGCTGCCCAAGACCAACGTCGGCAAGGTGCTCAGACGTGAGTTGCGCGACTCTCCGCCGGAATCTGCCTGACCTTGCCTTTGTTTTCTCCCTGTGTGACAGCCCGAAGCACGAATCGTAATCACAGACGGTATACACAGCCCTGAATCATAGCCCTTGAAACACGAACGCCCCGCTCATTGAGCGGGGCGTTCGTGTTTCAAGGCAAGGCGCTGGCGAGAATGCCTGCGCCTGGCGTCAGGCGTCCTTCTTGGGCTGGGTCGCGTTGTAGACCTCGAGGTCCAGCTCGTTCTCGGACTTGCCGACCAGGGTGGTGACCATCAGGTCGCCCGCGACATTTACGGTGGTGCGCGCCATGTCGAGGATACGGTCGATACCGGCGATCACCGCGATGGCTTCCAGCGGCAGGCCTACCTGGCTCAGCACGATGGAGAGCATGATCAGGCCGGCGCCCGGCACACCGGCGGTGCCGATGGAGGCCAGCGTACCGGTCAGCACGATCATGCCGTAATCCATCATCGACAGCTCGATGCCGGTCATCTGGGCGATGAACAGTGCCACCACGCCCTGATAGATGGCGGTGCCATCCATGTTGATGGTCGCGCCGACCGGCAGCACGAAGCCGGAGACACCTTCCGAGACGCCGAGATTCTTCTGGGCGCAGCGGATGGAGATCGGCAGGGTGCCGGAGCTTGAAGCCGAGGAGAAGGCCACGACCAGTGCATCGACGATACCGCGCAGATAGCGCACCGGGTTCAGCTTGCCCAGCGTCGCCAGCAGGCCGGAGTAGACCACCAGCACGTGCACGATGCTCGCCAGATAGGCCACGCCGATCACCTTGGCCAGCGGCAGCAGCACATCCAGGCCGTAGTTGCCGGAGACATGCGCCATCAGGCCGAAGACACCGAACGGCGCGAAGGCCATCACGAATTCGGTCAGCTTGTACATCACTTCGGCGAAGCTATCGAAGACGCGCACGACCGGCTCGCCCTTGTCGCCGATCATGATCAGCGAGATGCCGATCCCGATGGCGAAGACGATGATCTGCATGATGTTGCCGTTGGCCAGCGCATCGATCGGGTTACTCGGCACCAGGTCGACCAGAATCTGCACCAGCGAAGGCGCGTCCTTGGTTTCCATCGCCTTGTCGAAGTTGAACTCGAAGCCGGCACCCGGCTGGAAGATGCTGGAGGCCAGCATGCCGATGGCGATCGCGAAGGCGGTCGTCAGCAGGTAGAGGGCGATGGTCTTGCCGCCGATGCGGCCCATCTTCTGCGGGTCACGCATCGAGGTGATACCGACCACCAGGGTGCTGAAGACCAGCGGCACGATCAGCATTTTGATCGCATTGATGAAGATATCGCCCAGCGGCTTGAACATGCTGGCGCTTTCTCCCATCAGGGCACCAGCGAGTACCCCCAGGGCGAGGCCGCCCAGGATCTTCTGCCACAACGGCAAACGGCGCCACAGGTTAGGGCGGGAGGAATCACTCATGGAACTGTCCTTAGGTGTCTAGCGATGATCATCGCTGATGATGCTCAGGGCGCGCCCGAGTCTGTCGTCTCGATGCCTTGTCACGATTGCGCACTGCATTAAGCACTTTTTTGGTGCGGGAAGATTAACAGTCAGCCTGCACTCACCCTCTGCACCTTTAGTCGCAAAAAATCGTCCTTTCACGCGAATTCAGCTTTCCATGCCGGGCGCGCATGAGCTCATGCCGCAAAAGGTTCCACCAAAGAAGTAGTTGTCAGGCAGGCATATCGTCTGTCTTTGCGTTACCTTGACGTTAACGTTAACTGTTAGGCCGCCAGAGCGACTTTCCACTAGTCTGATGGTAAGCACTGTTGTCATCGCCGAATCGACAGCTTGCGGTTCGACAGCTTCCGGTTCGACATTCATGAAGGTACGCCATTGCCTGCCCGGCCTCACGAGGGCTGGGTAATCCCTCAAACGCCTGATCGGTAAGAGAGGACGCTGAGCATGTCCGATACAACAACACGCGGACCCGTATCCCCGGGGACCGCGCCGCCCGATGGCTCACAGCCAGAGCTCGATGACCTGACCGCCATGCCGACGGCAGACCAGATCGCGCCGCAGGGGCCGACGGTGCTGCATCACCTGGCCTTCATGACCGGCGATGAGCTCTGCATCCCGATCTTCAAGCGCCTGCGTCAGGACGGCACCCTTTATCCCGTCGATGCGCCACAGGGGCAGGGAGATGACTATCAGGGAGGCCAGTCGTCGCAGGACAGTTCGCCCATCGACCGCGATCCGATCGAGCGCGACACGGCGCTCAAGATCTACCGGACGATGCTGTTCACCCGGGTGCTGGATGAGCGCATGCTGGCCGCCCAGCGCCAGGGGCGCTTGAGCTTCTACATGCAATGCACCGGCGAGGAAGCCACGGTGATCGGCAGTGCGGCGGCGCTTCAAGACGATGACATGATCATGGCGCAATACCGTGAGCAGGGGGCGCTGGCCTGGCGCGGCTTCAGCTGTGACGAATTCATGAACCAGATGTTCGGCAACGAGCGCGACTACGGCAAGGGCCGTCAGATGCCGATCCACTATGGGTCGCGTGACCTGCACTACATGACCATCTCCTCGCCGCTGGCGACCCAGATTCCCCAGGCAACCGGCTATGCCTACGGCCAGAAGCTGGCGGGCAAGGGGCAGTGCACCATCACCATCTTCGGTGAAGGGGCCGCCTCCGAGGGCGATTTCCATGCCGCTCTCAACATGGCCTCCGTGCATCGGGTGCCGTGCATCTTCCTGTGTCGCAACAATGGCTATGCCATTTCCACCCCGTCGTGCGAGCAATTCGCCGCCGATGGCATCGCGCCACGTGCCTTCGGCTATCACATGCAGAGCATCCGGGTGGATGGTAATGACGTGATCGCCGTCTACGAAGCCACCCTGGCGGCGCGCAAGATCGCGGTCGAGACCAATCAGCCGGTATTGATCGAGGCGATGACCTACCGTCTGGCGGCGCACTCCTCGTCGGATGACCCCTCCGGGTATCGCAGCAAGAAGGAGGAGGCCATCTGGCGTGACAAGGACCCCATCCTGCGCATGCGCAACTGGTTAGAGGCGCAAGGCTGGTGGAGCGAGGAGGAGGAAAAGGCCACTGGCGATCAACTGCGTCGCGAAGTGCTTGAGTCCATGAAGCGTGCCGAGAAACTGGCGCCACCGGCGCTGGACACCCTGATCAGCGATGTCTACGACACGCCGACGCCGTTGCTCACGCAGCAGCTCGAAGAAGTGAAACAGCATATTCGCAAGTATCCGCATGCCTATCCCAAGGGCGCCGCCAGCATGGGGTTCACTGCGCAGGAGCTGGAAGACAGTCGCAAGGCGTATCAGGAACGTCAGCAGCGCATGCAGAGCCATCAGCCGGTAGATGGAGGCCAGACATCATGAGCGAGCAGATGAGTGAACAGCCGTTGGAGAAAACGCCAGTGACAGACTCAGCTGCAAGCGACTCAGCTACGGTGGGTTCAGCTGCGAAAGAATCGCCTGCGGCGACAGGCAGCAAGGATGCAGCAGCCTCGGCCTCGGGCAAGAAACAGATGAACATGCTGCAGGCGATCAACAATGCGCTGGATATCGCCATGGCCGCCAATCCCCGTGTGGTGCTGTTCGGGGAGGACGTCGGGGTATTCGGCGGCGTCTTCCGGGCCACCAGCCACCTGCAGGACAAATACGGTCGAGAGCGCTGCTTCAATACGCCACTCACCGAGCAGGGCATCATCGGATTCGCCAACGGGCTGGCGGCGCAGGGCTCGACGCCGGTGGCCGAGATCCAGTTCGCCGACTACATCTTCCCCGCCTTTGACCAGATCGTGAACGAGGCGGCCAAGTTCCGCTATCGCTCCGGTGATCTGTTCGATGTCGGCGGCCTGACGATTCGCACGCCCTATGGTGGCGGCATCGCAGGCGGGCTCTATCACTCCCAGTCGCCCGAGGCCTATTTCGCGCATACCCCGGGCCTCAAGATCGTGATGCCACGCAATCCCCACCAGGCCAAGGGGCTTCTGCTGGCGGCGATTCGCGACCCCAATCCGGTGCTGTTCATGGAGCCCAAGCGGCTCTATCGAGCCTCGGTGGGCGAGGTGCCAGAAGCCGATTACGAACTGCCCCTGGGCGTGGCCGACGTCATTCGTGAAGGCCGCGATATCACGCTGCTCGGCTGGGGCGCTCAGATGGAGGTCATCGAGAAGGCCGCCGCGCTCGCCGAGCAGGATGGCATCGACTGCGAGATCATCGACCTGCGCAGCATTCTGCCCTGGGACATCGAGACGGTGTGTGACTCGGTGCTCAAGACGGGGCGTCTGGTGGTCAGTCATGAAGCGCCGCTGACGGGAGGTTTTGCCAGCGAGATTGCCGCCACCGTGCAGGAGCGTTGCTTTTTGTATCTCGAGGCGCCGATCCGACGCGTCACTGGCCTTGATACGCCGTTCCCGCTGGTGCTCGAGAAGGAGCATCTGCCGGACGAGCTCAAGATCTACGAGGCCATCAAGCAAAGCTTGAATTACTGATGACAGGGAGTGATGCGCGCCATGAATGATTTCATCCTGCCCGATATCGGCGAAGGCATCGTCGAGTGCGAGCTGGTCAAGTGGTTGATCAAGGAAGGCGACGTGATCGAGGAAGATCAGCCGGTGGCCGAGGTCATGACAGACAAGGCGTTGGTGGAAATCCCCGCGCCCCACGCCGGCACCGTGGTCAAGCTTTACTGTCAGGAAGGCGAGATTGCCCGTGTCCATGCGCCGCTGTTTGCGGTGGATGATGGCAGTGACAGTGATAGTGAAAAGACCGGACACGGCGAGCGTGAGGATGACCACGCCGGCGATGTGATGACGGTTGCAGCGCCTGCTCGCTCGACGGCACAGACTCAGTCAGCTGCCAGCCAGGCGACCAGCAGTCAGTCGGATGTCACTGCGTCAGCTTCTGCGGCGGCAGCTACCAATGGGGCAGCCGCCACACCGACAGCCGCGGCCCTTGAGCGACGCTCGCGTGATTTCATCCTGCCGGATATCGGCGAAGGCATCGTCGAATGTGAGGTGGTCACCTGGCACGTCGCGGAAGGCGACACGGTGGAAGAAGACCAGACGATCGTCGATGTGATGACCGACAAGGCGCTGGTCGAGATCACCGCCTCGGAGCCCGGGCGTATCGTGCGCTTCCATTACGCCCAGGGCGAAAATGCCCGAGTGCATACGCCGCTGTATGCCTACGTCCCTGATGAAGAGGCAGAGGCTGAAAGCGCTGAGAGCGACATCACCGCGCCTGAACACAAGCAGGTTCAGCCAGAGCGTCTGGCGGAGCACCGCCAGGAGGGCGACGACAAGAGCGACAACAAGAGTGGGCAAGACGGGCGTCACGCGGAGAGCCGGCCTCGCATACCCGCGACCCCTGCCGTGCGCCGTCTATTGCGCGAACATCAGCTCGATATCCGGGCCATCGCAGGCTCGGGGCGTAACGGCCGGGTGCTGAAGGAAGATGTGCTGGCATATCTCAAGCAATCCGAGGCTCACGAGACTGACGTGACACCTGATGACTCTCACAAGATCGCCGAGGCCGCCGAGGCCGACAAGGCACCTGCCCAGGCGTGTGCTGTGGCCAGTGACGAGGTGCGATCGTCACGCCTTGAGTCGAAAGCGGTACCGCTCAAGGGAGTCGCGGCGGTGATGGCTCGGCGCATGGTGCAGTCCAGCACTCAGATCCCGCATTTCCATTACGGCGATGAGCTCGATATCACTGACCTGCTGGCGTTGCGGGCCCGCCTCAAGGTGCGCGCCGAGCAGCAGGGCATTCGTCTGACCCTGATGCCGTTCATCATGAAGGCCATGGCGCTGGCGGTCATCGAGGAGCCGATTCTCAATGCGCGTCTCAGTGAGGATGAGAGCGAGATTCTCTATCAGGGCGCCTGCAACATCGGCATGGCGGTGGACAGTGCCAGCGGGCTGATGGTGCCGAACGTGAAGGGCGTCGAACGTCTGAGCATTCTCGAGATCGCGCGTGAGGTCGGGCGGCTGACCGAAGCTGCACGCAGCGGGCGCGTTGCCCAGGCGGACCTCAAGGGCGGCACCCTGTCGATCTCCAATATCGGGGCTCTGGGTGGCACCTATGCCGCGCCGATCATCAACCAGCCGGAGTTCGCCATCGTCGCGTTGGGGCGCACTCAGCGTCTGCCGCGCTTCGATGGCGAGGGCAATGTCTGTGCGCGTGACATCATGACCATCACCTGGGCGGGGGATCATCGCATCATCGACGGCGGGACCATCGCGCGCTTCAGTAATCTGTGGAAGCACTATCTCGAGCACCCTGATGAAATGCTGCTGTCGCTGTCATGAGGCGCTGTCTGATCCAGGGGCCGGCTAGAGAGCATCCTGTATGAGTGATGCGCGCGCCCACGAGCGCCTGCAACAGTTCTATATCCCGGAAGAGCAGTCGATCTATCTGCTCTCGCATCATGATGCCAAGAAGCTCAAGGACTGGGTGGCGCTGTGCATCGCTCAGCTCGAGGGGCTGGGCTACCGGGATATCCATCTGGTCGGTAAAGGCGCCTACGGTTTCGTATTCGCAGGCTGGCGCCTGGGCGAAGACCGGAGCACGCGTGAAGAACATGTCTTCAAGTTCACACGGGTGACTCTGCCCCAGGCCCTGCAGGACCGCCTGGAGGAAGAGGCCTACATGCTCGACCAGGTCGCCCACCCGCTGATTCCGCGTCTGGTCAGCTATCAGCGGGTACGGCGGCAGTCGATTCTGGTCATGCAGCGCGCGCCGGGCATCAATCTCGAGGAATATTCACTGCGTCACGGGCGCATGTCGCCGCGTCTGGTGGTCAAGATCGCCAGTCAGCTGGCCGACATTCTCAAGTCGCTGCGCGGGTCATCCACGGGAGCGGGTACGCCACCGGTCGTGCATGGTGACATCAAGCCGTCGAATCTGGTCTTCGATGTCGAGCGGGAACAGGTGGCATTGATCGACTGGGGCAGTTCGGTGTTCGCTCAGCTCGATGAGCATCAGCAGTTCATCACCACCAACGTGATGCAGCTGATGTCGGATAACCTGCAACAGACCAATGCGCGTCTTGGCGATGTCTATTTCATCGGCGAGGAGCAGCTCAATGGTGCGCTGTCCTCGCCACGCTTCGATGAGCAGGGCGTGGCCGCCACACTCTATGCGCTGGCTTCTGGTCAGTCGTGTCGCTTCGGCGTGCGCGCCATCCCGGCGGTGTCATTGGGGTTGCCCCGGGAATTCGCGCGTCTGCTCGATGGCATGGTGGCGGATGACCCGCAGCTGCGCATGCAGGCCGGCGACTACTTCCTGCGCGAGATGGGCAGGATCGCACGGCTGGTGATGCCGGAATTGCCTCTCGAGCCGCCACAATCTCTGCTGCCGGTCTGGGTGAGGCCAGCAACGCGCGAGATCGACACGGTCGTGTATACCTCGCGGAAATCCTTCCTGCGTGAGGCCTTCGAGGCAGACGAGACCGGCGAACATGCTGGCAACGCGCTGGACGCCGTCAATGATGTCCAGCTGGATCGTTACTACAAGAACTTCATGCAAGGCATGGGCGGCACCGAAAAAGCCTTCCTGGCCGCGGTCAGTCGTCTGGGCAAATACCCGATCGTCGGCGGTCTGGCGATTCGCTGGGAGCCACAGGGCATCTTCGTGGATACTGCGCTGCATCTGCATGACCCTGCCTTGAAGGCCGCTTTTGTCGTCGCGATCAACAACATGGTCGCTCTGGCACGTGCCATCTATCGCCAGGGCGTGTTCAAGGCGTGTCTGTTCAATGCTCGCGATACCCTGCACCTGGAGCGGGAAGACCCAGAGGCCGCCTTCGTCTTCGCGCCGACGGCAGACGGGGAGGCTAGACCTCGCTTGAGCTATGAGGTCAGTGCGGTGCCGGAGCTTGAGGATGACTCGCGCGTGCACTCCTACTTCGAGGACGGCCCGGACCCTGAGGAACTGCTGGTGCTGCCCGAGAAGATATTGAAGGCACTGGAGTCACTCAATGCCATCCATCACACCGGCATGCTGATTTTCGAAGCCCTGCCACACCACCTCAAAATTCACAGTTACTACCGGCTGCTGGATCCCTCGCGCGAGCAGGAATTCGCGCGTCTGCTGGCGGACATTCTCGATGCCGTGCCACTGATCTCCGGGTTGGGAATTTCCGGCTTCATGAAGATGCCCTACAAGAACACCAAGCATTTCGATCATATCGAGGCGCAACCCGAACGCTTCTATCCAAGGGACCCGCGGGATCCGCGCGCGACGTGAAAAGGAGTTTGCCTTGGATGGCAGTCGCATGGTGATGCCGATTTATATAACCGTGATTATCGTGATTCGTGTTAGTGTCACATCGTGTGATCATTGCTGATCTTGCTGAACTCAATAATCAGATCGATTAAAATCGATAACCTACAGGGAACGTACTCATGTCTCGACCTCTCGCCCGGAAATTGCGTCAAGCCTCAGGTAGTCTGGCTATTCTGGCGCTGCTGGCAGGATGTAGCGCGCATACGACGATCAGCAGCCCGTCAGAGACGGCGCGAATCAACTTGAAAGATGTCTCCAGAGATCAGTCTACCGTTCAAGAAACGCTACCCACTACCAGCTTCGGAAATTACGAGTTTGAAGTAGTGGATGACAACAAGATGCCCATGTATGGCATTCTGCCGCTGAAGTTCAATGGCGGTTATCTGGCGCTAGATATCCTGTTCTTTGCCCCCGCTGCATTCTTCAATCTGCGTGAAGTCCACCCTTACTATGAAATCGACCATGACGAGGGAGTCGTGCGTTATCGTGATGAGAAGGGCGGAGAATGGACGACCTATACACCCACCGTGGAAGAAGCTGAGCGTGCACGCAAATACTTTGCCGCGCATCGTGATGATGTAATCTCACAGTCCAGCGCACAGCAGTAAGCGTGATGCCCTAAGTCAGTAAAGTCGTCTGACTCATGGCCTTGATACGACAGCGCCGCACCAGAGGCTTTCTGGTGCGGCGCTGTCGCATGTGACAAGAGGATGATGCGGCAAGCGAGCAGACTCTCGCTGAAGGGTCAGTCCTTCATCTGGCGCGGGCGCGTCATGGCCTGCGGGGACAGCAGTGCCTCCAGGCGTGCTTCATCCAGCAGGCCTTCCTCACGTACCAGTTCCAGAACGCTGCGACCGCTGACCAGGGCTTCCTTGGCGATGCGGGTGGCATTGTCATAGCCGATATACGGGTTGAGCGCAGTGATCAGGCCGATGGAATTGTTGACCAGCTCGGCGCAGCGATCACGATTGGCGGTGATGCCGATTACGCAGCGATTCTTGAGCATGGTCATGGCGCGGCTCAGCTGGCGGATGGAGTCGAGCAGCTTGTAGGCGATCAGCGGTTCCATCACGTTGAGCTGCAGTTGGCCGGCTTCCGCCGCCATGGTCAGCGCGGTGTCGTTGCCGATGACATCGAAGGCGACCTGATTGACGGCTTCCGGAATCACCGGGTTGACCTTGCCCGGCATGATCGAGCTGCCCGGCTGCTGAGGCGGCAGGTTGATCTCGTTGAAGCCGGTGCGCGGGCCTGAGGACAGCAGGCGCAGGTCGTTGCAGATCTTGGACAGCTTGACCGCCAGGCGCTTGAGCATGCCGTGGAACAGCACGAAGGCGCCCATGTCGCTGGTCGCCTCGACCAGGTCCGACGCCGGACGGAAGTCGATGCCGGAACGACGCGCCAGAGCCTCGATCGCCAGTGCGCTGTAGCGCGGGTCGGTATTGATGCCGGTACCGATCGCGGTTCCGCCCAGATTGACCTCCTTGAGCAACTCATTGAGGTTGGCGATGCGATCGACGTCTTCACGCAGAGTGTTGGCGAAGGCGCGGAATTCCTGGCCCAGCGTCATCGGGACCGCGTCCTGCAGCTGGGTGCGACCCATCTTGACCACGTCATCGAATTCCAGCGCCTTGCTGGCGAAGGCATTGGCCAGTTCGCTCAGCGCGTCCACCAGCACCGAGTGGCTGCGCAGCAGGCCGACACGGATGGCGGTCGGGTAGGCGTCGTTGGTGGACTGAGCCATGTTGATGTGATTGTTGGGGTGCAGCTGCTGGTAATTGCCTTTCTCGTAGCCGAGGAATTCCAGGCCCAGATTGGCGATCACTTCGTTGGCATTCATGTTGGTCGAGGTGCCGGCGCCACCCTGAATCATGTCGACCACGAACTGATCATGATGATCGCCATTCATCAGACGCGCACAGGCGTGCTGGATGGCATCGTGCTCGCGCGTCTCGAGATAGCCCAGCGCATGGTTGGCTTCGGCGGCGGCGGCCTTGACCAGCGCGAGCCCTTCGACGAGACGCGGGAAGTGCGACAACGGCACGCCGGAGAGATGGAAGTTGTTCAGCGCGCGCTGGGTCTGCACACCGTAGTAGGCATCAGCCGGCACCGGCTCGCGCCCGAGGAGATCCTTTTCAAGTCGGAAGCCGTTGGCCAGTGCCTCACGCTCGGCATGGCTCAAGTCGGCCGGCGTGGAAGTTGCCGGGGTGGCATTGGCGGCGATGGGGGTTTCCGAGAGATGGTTCACTTGGGCGGAACTCCTGGCTGAAGTACACTGTGGCGCTTGAATGGCGGCTAGGTGGACAAGGGTAACCAGCGCAGCCCCTCGGCGGCCAATGCCATTCAACGCTGCCGTATACGTCAAACGCATAAGACGAAGGTGGTGGTGCGCCGCGACGCACCATTCTCCATGACAAGACCCTGCATGACCGGCCAGGCAAGCCTCGCTTGGGCATGTTCGACATTTTTGGGAGTTCGGGTGAACCTGGAAACTAAGTGGTTGGAAGATTTCGTTGCGCTGTCCAATACCCGCAGCTTCTCCACCTCGGCTCGCCTGCGACACGTTACCCAGCCTGCGTTCAGCCGCCGCATCCGTGCGCTTGAACAGGCCGTGGGCACTACGCTGGTCGACCGCTCGACGACCCCGGTCAGTCTGACGCCAGAGGGCCAGTTGTTCCTGGTCACCGCGCGCAACCTGACAGAGCAGCTGTCAGAGTGTCTCGCCCACCTGCGCGGGCTGGGCATGGCCAACGAGACCCTGGATATCGCGGCCGCGCATTCGCTGGCGCTGGCCTTCTTCCCCAAGTGGATCTCGCGTCTCCAGCAGGGCCTGGGGGAGTTGCCGACACGCCTGTCCGCGATGAATGTCGGCGACGCCATTCACTCGCTGCGCGAAGGCAACTGCGACTTGATGCTCGCCTATTACGACCCTTACGCCAGCATGCAGCTGGACGCCGAGGCCTTCCCGTCCTTCTCGGTCGCCAAGGTCAACATGCTGCCGGTGTGCGTGCCGCTGGAGAATGGCGAGCCACGCTTCCCGCTGACCGGGCAGAGCGAGACCAGCCAGGATGCGATTCCCCTGCTGTCCTATACCCAGGGGGCATTTCTGGGTCGCAGCGTGAAGATGCTTTTGAAGAATGATCCGCTGCGCCTGCGCCTGCGCACCGTCTACGAGATGGCGATGGCCGAGGGCCTTAAAGGCATGGCCTTGCAGGGCGTCGGCATGGCGTGGATTCCGGATTTCTGCATTCGCGATGAGCTGGAAAGCGGCAAGCTGGTGCGCGCAGGCAACGAGGCGTGGGATATCCCGCTGGAGATTCGTCTCTATCGTTGCTCCCTTGTCCACAAGCCCGGCATCGACAAGCTGTGGAAGCAGCTGATGAATCTGCCGCGAGATTTCCTCGAAGCCTAAGCCCGAGAGTTGCAGGCGAAGACAAAGACAAAGGCGAAGACAAAAGAAAAGCCAGGTGTCTTCTGACGAAAACGGCAGCCCCGCGGGGCTGCCGTTTTCGTTGTGCTGATGCAGGGAAGTGTGCGCACCTGCATAGGCCGTTCCGGGAAGTCAGAAACTGCTTTGGCCTGCATGCAGGCCGAGGAAATTCTGAATGATGAAGAAGTGGTCCTCGAAGAGGGTGTCAGGATCCAGATCCGCCAGCGCGACCCAGCGTGCCTGCTCCTCGTTCTCGCCGCCGCCGCTTCTGAGTTTGGGGAGCTGCTGCTCCGGTCGCAGGGCGAAGTAGAAGGCCTCTGCCAGGGTGCGTCCGCGCCAGCTGCGATGCGGCGCGTCAAACAGACGCTGTCCGCGCAGAGAGCCACGTAGAACAGGTTCCGGCACCTTGAGGCGCACACGCTCCTTGAGCTCACGCAGGCAGGCATCCAGCAGGCGCTCCTGGGGTTGCACGAAGCCGCCAGGCAGGGCGTAAAGCCCCTTGCCGGGTGCCGCGCGACGTGTGGTGAGCAGCACATGACCAGACTGCACCACCACGGCGTTGACCGTAATGAACAGTGGCGGGTAGGGCGCATCGCTCCAGGCGGCGCGATATTGCTCCAGCAGGCGACGTTCCTCGACCAGCCCTTGCCACGCAGTCTCATCCAGGAAGCCATGCAGGTGCTGAGCCACCGGCGGTGGCAGCAGCTCCAGTCCCTCGTTGTCCAGCCAATCCTCGGCGCGGGCGCGCTCGGTGAAGATGACCTCACGAATACGGCTGGCCTCCATCCCCTCGCGCAGTGGCACCGCCACTGACTCCCACTGCGGGAAGAGGCTCAGGTAGTAGCTTGACTGGCTGTTGCTGTCACGCCGATTGGCACCGATCAGTGCGATTCTCGGCATCCGGTTGGCCTGCGGACGCGCGATATCGCGTACCTTGCGCTGCACATCACGTACCCAGACATCGTCGTTGTAGAGGGCGTCTAGCAACGGCACGATTTCCAGGCGCGCATTGTCGGCATCGTCAAAGCAACTGCGGATCATGCGCGTGCGTTCAGAGAAGGTGAACGGGTTGCGCAGTGAACGTGCCTGCCAGGCAGAACCGACCAGCACGATGATCTGCCGCGCGAGGCGCAGGGCTTCTTCCATCACGGCAACATGGCCATGGTGCATGGGTTGGAAGCGACCGATGAAGACTAGACAGTCGTACTGGGTGTCGGCGATCGCGGGAGAATCCTGAGTGCGAAGCGTTGCGGCGGGTGCAGAGGGCAACGTTGTTGTCGAAGGCATGATGAGCTCCGTGGCAGGCAGGATGGGGCGGCGTATGAGGCGCTTGCCCAGTGAGATTCCGCTAGCGTATCAGATTATGTGCATGCGCCGAACGGCTTGCCATCCACTCCTGTCTGGTAAGGGTTATTCAAAAATTTATCCCGTTATCTTGCTGAAAAAAACTCTATAATCTAGCAACTTCTCGGTCTTCGGGGACATGGGGAGGCCGTTGCGGTAAAGGAGAGACGCCAAAGAGGAGAAGAGGGAAGGGAGGAAGGAAAGGGGAAAGTGAACTAGCGCGAATGCACAAACCGAGACAACACCCGCCAGCAATGAGGCTGACGGGCGTTGTCTCGGTTTGTGGCAAGTCCGATGGCAGGCCCAGGCGGGCCTGCCATCGGGCGCCGGATCAGGACGCTTTGGCGGTCAGCACGTCGGTGATCCACTCGACGACCTTGTCGCCCTGGGCATTGACGCAGACGTCGACCAGTGGCGTCTGGGACCACTGGTTGCCGAGGAATTCGCGACCCTCAGGGGCGAACAGCGTCTGACCTTCGGCCAGGCCTTCGACTTCGACATTCAGGTGGCCGCGCTCGGTAGTGAACAGCTCCGGCTTCATCAGCCAGGCGAGGGCGCAGCTGTCGTGCGGGCAGCAACCATCGATGCCGCGCGCTTCCTGATAGAAGGCCTTGTAGAACTGATAGCTGCCGGACAGCACTTCGCCGAGTGCGCCTTGCGCGACACGGATGCGCTCGACGTGGGCCGGAGACAGCACGCAGCGGTGTGTCGCATCTAGCCCGACCATGGTCAGCGGCCAGCCGGCGGTTAGCACCTTGGCGGCGGCATGCGGGTCATTGAAGATGTTGGCTTCGGCGACCGGTGAGACGTTGCCGCCTTCACGGATGGAGCCGCCCATGATGACGACCTGCTTGACCTTGCTGATGATGCTCGGGTCCAGCTGCAGTGCGGTGGCCAGATTGCCCAGCGGGCCGACGGCGACGAGGGTGATCTCGCCCGGACGCGCATTGACCTGCTCGACGATGAACTGCGGTGCGCTGATGGACAGCGCCTTGCCCTTGGGCTCCGGGATTTCCATGTTGCCTAGACCATTGGCGCCGTGGATGTGCGCCGGCGCCGGGAACTTGTCCTTGACCAGAGGCTGGGCAGCGCCCTGGGCGACCGGAATCTCCTGACCCGCCAGTTCGCCCAGCAGCAGGGCGTTGGAGGTGGCCGTCTCGATGGTGACGTTACCGAAGGTGGTGGTCATGCCGAGGAATTCGATGTCCGGATGCGCCAGACAGATGGCAATCGCCTGGGCATCATCCACGCCCGGATCGGTATCAAAGATAATCGGTGTTTTCATGCTGACCTCGTGAAAGAAGTGACCTGCAATAGAGGGCGTTACGCCAACAGGGCGCCCATGAGGTGACACGGGCACGGCACGGGCCACGTGGTAGTGCCCCGTGCAGGTAGCTCAATTGTTCAGTTGCTCAAAGACTCAGTTGCCCAGAAAGTCAGTTGCTCAGGACGTCGAGCGTCGGCCATTCGGCCAGAGCAGCTGCGACATCACTGGCCAGCGGAATGCTCGGCGCTGCGCCTTCGCGGCTCACGCACAGAGCAGAGGCGGTGCTGGCACGACGCAGGCTTTCCTCGATACTCTGGCCTTCGATCTGGCTTGCCAGGTAATAGCCGATGAAGGTGTCGCCCGCCGCGGTGGTGTCCACGGCATTGACGCGATGCGCCGGCAGCTGGATGCGCTGTTCCCCCAGCTGGTAGCAGACGCCTTCGCTGCCCAGGGTCATGACCACTTCGGTGTCAGGCAGGCGAGTGTGCAGCGCGGCGAGCAGGGTGGCGACAGGCGCACTTTCTTCCAGCTCGACCAGCTGTGCCGCTTCACCGCGATTGAGGAACAGCACCTGGCAGTGTTCCAGCGGCAGGCGCAGGACATCAGCGCCCATCGGGGCCGGATTGAACGCGATCTTCATGCCCTTGGCGTGTGCCAGCTCGATGACCTTGCCCAGCGCGTTGCACTCATTTTGCAGCAGCAGCCAATCTCCCTGCGTCACGCCGGAGAACAGCGTCGCGAGATGTTCATCGGTGAAGCCGTGGTTGGCGCCCGGATGCAGAATGATGCTGTTCTCGGCGTGGTCGTCCACCTGGATGATGGCGTGGCCACTGGCGCTGGCGCTCAGCTCGACCTGTGAGGTGATGACACCGGCGCTTTCCAGCGGCTCAAGTGCCCAGCGATCACTGTTGCCAAGGCGGCCCCAGTGCGTGACGTCGCCTCCGGCGCGCGCAAGTGCGAGCGACTGGTTGGCACCCTTGCCACCCAGTACCTGACGGTAGGAGAGACTCGCCAGGGTTTCACCCGGTCGTACCAGGTGAGGTACCCGATAGACGTGATCGATATTGATAGAACCGTAGTTGTAAAGCATGCAGCCTCCTTGGGGTCGAGCATCCTAGCAAAGCCTTGGCCGCCTGTCCCCAGTCGTATCACCAAGGTCTGACCTTTAGGTCATGTTTAAGCGTTGAAGCTATTAGCCTCTTGGAACGCAAGAGAAAGTGCATACTTCCTGTCATCTCGCTGGATTCAGGATAGTCGCCCATGTCGGAGTCGAAGCAACCCGCCGTCACGATCAAAAAGTGGGTCTGGCGAGCGCTCTTCACCAGTACCATGATTCCGTTGCTGCTGGTCGAGACCGCGCTGGTGGCGGTGTATTTCGTGTCCAATGACGAGATTCGTGATGCCAACCTCAATTATCTGCAATCCCAGTCGAGCAGTGAGCTCAATCTGGCGATGCTGCGGGAGGCCAAGTCACTCAGCCAGCAACTGGAGCAAGTCCAGAACCTGTCGCGCGGGCTCGGTGCCCAGGCAGGCGAACTGGCTATGGGCGACGCCGGCACTGGGGTGGCATCGCGCGAGGTTGCCCGACACGCAAGCTTGCCCAGCGGTGTCTGGGCCAGTCAGCAGACGGCGGACAATCAGGGCAGCGGCTTCTATCCCGACTTGCCTGGCCTCGAGCAGGATATCCCCATGGCGCTGCGCATGACGGCGGTCGACCCGATCATGCGCAGTGTCGTGTCCTCGCACTCGGCCGTGGTGCAGTCCTTCGTCACGATGGCCGACTGCTATGTCCGCCTCTTCCCCTATGTCGATCTGGCCTCGCTGGTGCCAGCCGACCACGACTGTCGTGACTTTTCCTTCTTCTATCTGGCCGCGCCAGAGACAAATCCCTCGCGAAACACCATCTGGACCGATATCTACGAAGACCCGGCCGGCAATGGCTGGATGACGTCGGCCGTTAGTCCCTTCTATTCCGAGCAAGGTGAATTTCTTGGTGTCGCTGGCGTCGACATGACCCTGGACGTGATTGTCAATCAGGTGCTGGCGATGGAGCTGCCTTGGCAAGGATTCGCGATGCTGTTCGATGCCGAGGGACGCTCACTTGCCGTTCCGCGCGCCGGTGAGCAGTTGTTGTCGCTGCTGCCGCTGGAGCTTCCCGATGCCAATGACCTGCAGGAAGAAGATGTCATTCGGCCCGCCCAGTTGGAGCTGAAAGGTCATGACGTCTTCAAGAGACTCGCGCCCCGTATCCTCGAGCAGCGGCGTGGCCTGGAGAGCGTCAATGTGGCGGGGGCAGTCTACAAGTTGGCGTGGGAGCGCTTGCCGGGCAATGGCTGGATCATGTTGAGCATGGTCGAGGAGAGCGCCGTCTTCTTTCGTACCGCCGAGATCGGGCGCAACTTCCAGCTGGTGGGCATGGCGTTGGTCGGTGGCCTGATCCTGTTCTATTTCAGCTTCTTCATTCTCATGAGCTGGCGTACGCACCACATCAGCCGTCGCCTTTCGTTGCCGCTGGCCGAGCTGCGTGAGCGCCTGCATCGCATCGGTATGGGCGCGGATGTCGAGTCCGCGGGTGACAGTGGCATCGTCGAGCTGGATGATGCCAACGCCACCGCCGAAGAGATGTACCAGCGGCTGCGCCAGACCCAGAGGGAATTACAGTCCAGCGAGCGTCGTCTGCTGGACTCTCTAGAAGCCAGCGGCGATAGCCTGTGGGAAATGGACATTCCTGCACGCATCGTTCAGATCCATCCCAATCTATGGAAGATGCTTGGTGCTTCGGGTCACGAGCCGTTGGCGATGCGCGAAATGGACTTCGATCGCTTGATCCACCCGGAGGATCTCGAGCAGGTGCATGCGCTCAGGCACAAGATCATCACTACCTACGGCGAAAGCTGTGAGTGCCAATACCGGATGCGCGCGCCGCAGGAAGAGGACCTTCTGCAAATCGAGGCGATGGGAATGAGTGAGGCAGGCATGGACGCCGGAACAGGCAAGGCTGGCGATATGTCCCTGCAACAGCGGAGCATGGCTGTTGACGATGGCGGTGTGCAGGAGGGAGGTGCGCAAGAGGGCGACGAGAGAGAGGGCGGCACGCGGTGGGTATTGTTGAGCTCACGCGGTCGTGTGGTGTCGTGGGACGCTGAAGGCAATGCCCTCAAGGCGGCGGGCATGCATATCCGCATCCGCTGATGCCAGGCGACTCATAAAAAGCCCCCGACTCGGCGTATATGCCGGTTCGGGGGCTTTTCGTGACGTGCCGATCACACCTGCCACTCGGCGTCAGTGGCTGTCACCGCGAGGCTGTGGCCGTGTCAGGCGTGTTCGCTCAGGAATGTCTCGATATTGGCCAGACTGAGATCGAGCATGTTCTGGCGCGCCTCCTGGCTGATCCAGGCATTGTGCGGCGTGACGATCAGGTTCAAGGGCGCACTCGCCGAATGGTGCTGGCTTTCTAGGGCCGAGAGCAGCGAGTGGCCTTCACGTGGCGGCTCCTCCGGCAGGCTATCCACCGCCAGGCCGCCGAGTTGTCCGGTGGCCAGTGCCTCCAGGGCTGCGTCCTCGTCGATGATGCCCCCGCGGGCGCAATTAACCAGCAATGCACCGGGCTTCATGGCCGCGAGCGCCTGCTCATCGATCAGATGCTGCGTCTCTGAGGTCAGCGGGCAGTGCAGGCTGATGGCGTCAGCCTGGGGCAGCAGGCTTTCCAGCGCGGGGCGCTCGGCGGTGGGCGCTGTACCCGGACGGGCGGCAAAGGTCACACGCATGCCGAACGCCTCGGCCAGCCTGCCCACCGCAGTGCCCAGCTCTCCCTTGCCGATGATGACCAGATGCTTGCCGGACAGCTGCATCACGGGGCGTCCCATCAGGCAGAAGGTCGCGCTGCGTTGCCACTCGCCCGCGGCGATGTCGGTCTGGTATTCCGGCAGGCGGCCTGCCAGTGCCAGCAGCAGCATCCAGGTGTGCTGCGCCACCGAGTGAGTGCCGTAGGCATTGACGTTCATGACCCTAATGCCGCGTGCTTCGGCGGCCGCCATATCGATATTATTGGTGCCGGTCGCCATCACCGCAATCAGCTTGAGGGTCGGCAACTCATCCATATGGTGCGCCTCGATACGTACCTTGTTGACCAGCACGATGGAGGCACCGCCCAGCCGTGGCACCACTTCCTCGGGCGCGGTCGCGTCATGACAGACCAATCCTTCCAGACGGGCCTCGAGGCGCGAGAAGTCCAGCCCGTCACCGACGGAGCCGGCATCGAGCATGACGGCCTGCGGGGCGCTGGTGGACGAGGCGGGCTCGTACTGAGAGGAAGCGGGCGTGGAAGAATGAGAGGGAGACTGCGCAGTACGATCGTGATCGGACATAGGTGCCTCATGATGGCGTAGGAAGATAGATAGAAAGACAGAAAGGCTGGCCCGGAAATGGCGAGTACGTAGCGTCTGGGCCGGTTTGTGCTTGGGTGTTGCCCCGCACGGGGCCGAGCACGCTATAATGTGCCCCTTTCGCTTTGACTTGAAAGCCGCTCAACTGGCCTTATTGTAGGCGTCTCTTGCTGGTGCTTGCGAAAGCTCTCATGTTGGGGCCGCAGGTGCGCTGAACGCAAGACGCGCCGCAAGGCATAACATTGTCATGGTTCACGATGCTCAGACAGCCCCGTGACCAGTATTGTCAGGAAAGAAAACCATGCCGATCTATGAATACCACTGCAAGGCCTGTGGCCATCGGATGGACAAGTTGCAGAAGATCAGCGCTGCGCCGCTGACGGAGTGCCCGGAATGCAAGACGGACCAGCTCGAGAAGCTGGTCTCCGCCGCCGGGTTCCGTCTGGCAGGCAGTGGCTGGTACGAGACGGATTTCAAGTCCGGCAGCAAGAAGAATCTGGCCGGTGGTAGCGACAGCACCGCCTGACACAGCTGGGATAGTGCGTCAGGCATCAGCGTGATGAGGGTCAAGGGCGCCCAGCGGGTACCCTTGACCCTCATCGCCAACGGCAGGCCCTCTGAGACAGATGCGCATCAGCGCGTCGATCATGAATTTGAGCAACAAGGAATCAACATGCGCAGCCACTATTGCGGCAAACTGAACGAGACCCTGATCGATCAGGATGTCACTCTGTGCGGGTGGGTGCACCGCCGTCGCGACCACGGTGGCGTCATCTTCCTCGACATGCGCGACCGTGATGGCATCGCCCAGATCGTCGTCGATCCGGACACCGTCGATGCCTTCGCCACTGCCGACAAGGCGCGCAGCGAGTTCGTACTGCGTATCAAGGGCCGTATCCGTCTGCGCCCGGAAGGCACCCAGAACCCGAACATGCCGACAGGCATGATCGAAGTGCTGGCCAAGGACGTCGAAGTGCTCAACACCGCACAGACGCCGCCGTTCCAGCTCGACGACCACAACAAGGTCGGTGAGGAAGTTCGCCTCAAGTATCGTTATGTCGACCTGCGTCGTCCCGACATGATCGAGAAGCTGCGTCTGCGCTCGCGCATCACTCACAGCGTGCGCGCCCAGCTCGAAGCCCTGGGCTTCCTCGACATCGAAACTCCGATCCTGACACGTGCCACGCCGGAAGGCGCACGTGACTATCTGGTGCCGAGCCGCACCTACGCCGGCAGCTTCTTCGCACTGCCGCAGTCTCCGCAGCTGTTCAAGCAGCTGCTGATGGTCGCCGGTGTCGATCGTTACTACCAGATCGCCAAATGCTTCCGTGATGAAGACCTGCGCGCTGACCGTCAGCCGGAGTTCACCCAGATCGACCTCGAAGCCAGCTTCGTCGACGAGCAGGACATCATGGGCATGACCGAGACCATGATCCGTGGCCTCTACAAGGAAGTGCTCGATGTCGAGCTGGGCGACTTCCCGACCATGCCGTATTCCGAGGCCATCAGCCGCTTCGGTTCCGACAAGCCGGACCTGCGCATTCCGCTGGAACTGGTCGATGTCGATGACCTGATGAGCGGCGTGGACTTCAAGGTCTTCTCCGGTCCGGCCAAGGACGACAAGGGCCGTGTCGCCGCACTGCGTGTGCCGGGCGGTGCCAGCCTGTCACGCAAGGAAATCGACGCCTACACCAAGTTCGTCGGCATCTACGGTGCCAAGGGCCTGGCGTGGATCAAGGTCAACGAACGTGCCAAGGGCGTCGAGGGTCTGCAGTCGCCGATCGTCAAGTTCATGGAAGACGTCGTGGATGAAGTGCTGGACCGCTGTGGCGCCGTCGATGGCGATATCGTGTTCTTCGGTGCTGACAAGGCCAACATCGTGGCCGAGGCCATCGGTGCGCTGCGCGTCAAGCTGGGTGAAGACCTCAACCTCTACACCCGCGAGTGGGCGCCACTGTGGGTCGTCGACTTCCCGATGTTCGAAGCCGACGCCAACGGCCGCCTGAGCGCGCTGCACCACCCGTTCACCGCGCCGTCCTGCACGCCGGAAGAGCTCAAGGCCAACCCGGAAGCGGCACTGTCTCGCGCCTACGACATGGTCATCAACGGCACCGAGCTGGGTGGCGGCTCCATCCGTATCCACGATCAGGCCATGCAGCGTACCGTGTTCGAAGTGCTGGGCATCGGTGAAGAAGAAGCGGAAGAGAAGTTCGGCTTCCTGCTCGACGCCCTGAAGTTCGGCGCGCCGCCCCATGGTGGTCTGGCCTTCGGTCTCGACCGTCTGGTGATGCTGATGACCGGCGCCAAGACCATTCGTGAAGTGATTGCCTTCCCGAAAACCCAGAGCGCCGGCTGCATGATGACCGACGCCCCGGGCGTGGTCAGCGGTGAGCAGCTCAAGGAGCTGAACATCCGTCTGCGTCAGAAGGTCAAGGTCGAAGACGAAAGCGGTCAGGCCTGATTCAGCGGCGCATGACCGAGAGAGTGACTGGTGGGGCCGTCTGGACTGATTCGATCAGACAAGGGCGGTCCCGCAGTGGCAGGTTTGCCCCTGTGGCTTGGTAGGCGAGGGGGCGAGCAAGCCCGACAAGGCGGTGCGAGACTGTTTGCTGGCGTTCACGTCAGGCAATGTCAGTGTCGCACCGCCTTTTTTGTGGCATGGTGGCTGGTTATATACACAGTAAGAGCGATGGCGCGATGACGACAGCGAAGGTGGAAAGTGTGAGAGACGAGGCGGCAGCATGATCATTCTTGGCATCGACCCGGGCTCACGTCTGACCGGGTATGGGGTATTGGATGTCTCTGCGGCTCAGCCTCGCTATGTGGACAGTGGCTGCATTCGCATGTCACAGGTCAGTCTGGATCAGCGCCTGGCGCAGATCTATGCCGGTATCAGCGAGGTGATCGCCCTGCATCGTCCCGCGGAATTCGCCATCGAGCAGGTCTTCATGTCCAAGAACGCCGATTCGGCGCTCAAGCTGGGCCAGGCGCGCGGGGCTGCCATCGTGTGTGCGGCCAATCACGGCTTGCCGGTATTCGAATACGGGCCGCGGCAGATCAAGCAGGCCGTGACCGGTACCGGTGCCGCCGAGAAGTCTCAGGTGCAGCATATGGTCACGCATACGCTTAAGCTCTCCGCCACGCCGCAGGCCGATGCCGCCGATGCGCTGGCCATCGCCTTGACGCATTGTTTCGCGCGTCGACGCTTGACGCCCGGCAATGACCAGCTGGAAGCCTTGGGGTTGGGGAATACCAGTCGACGCAAGGGAACCCGTGTACGGCGTAGCAGCAGTTGGCGAGACTTCGAACCCGACGTCTGACATGCCGCTGAGCGACAAATGCGGTATTGTGCTCAATTAATAGCGATTTTTCAGTCACTTGTAGAGTGTCTGCCGAGCCTGGCAGCAGTCGATTGCGTGATGCGCCAAGCCGCGTGGCATCAGGCTTCGTGCCATCACCCAAGGTATGACTGTCAGAAAGATGCGACAAATTCGTCGTGACACTGGGACATGCCGCCTACGCTTCATCTTTGGTAGGCTTGCCCGCATTGTAACAATCCGTGCAGAGAATCGGGTCTGCGAGCAGTACGATCCCACCGAACACGTTCTCTGCCGAGCAAGGACAGCCGCAACATGATTGGACGACTGACCGGGACATTGCTGGAAAAACAACCGCCGCAGCTGGTGCTTGATGTACAGGGTGTCGGTTATGAACTGGAAGCTTCGATGAACACCCTGTTGGGCTTGCCGGCCGTGGGTGAACATTGCCAGCTTTACACCCACCTGGTGGTGCGCGAAGACGCGCAGTTGCTGTATGGCTTCGGCAAGGAGCCCGAGCGTCGTCTGTTCCGTGAATTGATCAAGATCTCCGGTGTCGGTCCGCGACTGGCGCTGGCGATTCTGTCGGGAATGGAGCAGTCCGATTTCATTCGCTGTGTTCACGACGAAGACAGCCGAGCGCTGACACGTCTGCCGGGCGTCGGCAAGAAGACGGCGGATCGACTGATCATCGAGATGCGTGATCGCCTCAAGCATTGGACGCTGCCGGCGGATGATGGGCTGGATGAAATGGCGCGTGCCTCCCATCCGCAACCGCCGGTCACCCATCCTCTGGCGGATGCCGAAGCCGCGCTGGTATCTCTGGGCTACAAGCCTGTCGAGGCGGCCAAGATGCTCTCCGGGCTCGAGACCGGCGCCTCCACGGAAGCGCTCATCAAGGCGGCGCTGGCGCGCAAGATGGCCAGCTGAGGCCCCGCCAGGGCAGCAAACATGCGCCCTATAGTTTCCGTGAAGGAAACGGCGCATCGTGATTGGATTTATTGACTAGGGGTTGGCAGGTTACTGGGGTAGAAAGTGCGCGCTTGAACGCAGATGCGCTAGATCGTTGCACCGCCCTGGCAAACCTTGCCTCCTACCACTGACGCACGTTCATGGCCCATGACCCGCGTCATGTGCGTGACCTGCGTCATCAGGAGTTGAGCAAGCATCATGATGGAGTCGGACCGACTGATCTCCGCGGCGACGCATGATCCGGAAGAGCGGATCGATCGCGCCAATCGGCCACGCACGCTGAGTGACTACATCGGACAGCCCATCGTCCGCGAGCAGATGGAAATCTTCATCAGCGCCGCGCGAGGACGAGGCGATAGTCTGGATCACACCCTGGTCTTCGGCCCGCCCGGTCTCGGCAAGACGACGCTGGCGCATATCATCGCCAGCGAGATGAGTGTCGATATCAAGTCGACCTCGGGGCCGGTGCTGGAGCGGGCAGGGGACCTGGCAGCGATGCTGACCAACCTGCAGGAAGGCGATGTCCTGTTCATCGACGAGATTCACCGCCTGTCACCGGCCGTCGAGGAAGTGCTCTATCCGGCGATGGAAGATTACCAGCTCGACATCATGATCGGTGAAGGGCCCGCGGCCCGCTCGATCAAGCTTGAGCTGCCACGATTCACCCTGGTGGGCGCGACGACGCGCGCGGGGCTGCTGACGGCGCCGCTGCGCGATCGCTTCGGCATCGTCCAGCGCCTCGAGTTCTACGATATCGAGTCACTTACCGACATCGTGGCGCGCAGTGCCAGGCTTTCCGGCATGGAAGTCGAGATGGAAGGGGCGCTGGAGATTGCGCGTCGTTCCCGCGGCACGCCGCGTATCGCCAATCGCCTGCTGCGCCGGGTGCGTGACTTCGCCGAAGTGCGCTCGGATGGTCGCTTGACGCTGGAAGTGGCCGACAAGGCGCTCAACATGCTCAATGTCGACAGCCACGGCCTGGATCACATGGACCGTCGGCTGCTGCTGGCAATGATCGAGAAGTTCGATGGCGGGCCGGTCGGGGTCGATTCATTGGCGGCGGCCATCGGGGAAGAGCGCGATACCATCGAGGATGTGCTGGAGCCCTATCTGATTCAGCAGGGCTTCATGATGCGCACGGCGCGTGGGCGTCTGGTCACACGCTCGGCCTATCTGCACTTCGGGATCACCCCGCGTGAAGAGCAGGCGCGGCTGGGGCAGGAAGGGAATGACGCGTCATGACATCTGAAGGCGCAGGAAATACGTTGAAGGGTGAAGCTGCATGTTTTCACCACACTTTGCGCGTCTACATCGAGGATACTGATGCCGGTGGCATCGTCTACTACGTGAATTATCTGCGCTTCATGGAGCGCGCACGCAGTGAGTGGTTGCGAGCGAAGGGCTTCACGCAGCAAGCCTTGCTTGAAAAAGGCATTCAGTTGGTAGTACACAGTGTAACAAATCGTTATCTTCGTCCTGCGCATCTGGATGACCTGCTGACCGTGACGGCAACGGCAAGCGCCTTGCGCGGTGCACGCTTGACGTTCACCCAGAAGGCGCTGCGCGGTGAGCAGATATTGAGCGAAGCGGAAGTCGTGATCGCTTGCGTCGATGCCACGACCTTGCGCCCCAGACGCTGGCCCGGGGAATTGCTTGCGGCTCTTGAGGTCTGAGATCACAAGGCGCAGATGAGGCCGCTGCCAGCCAGGTGCCGAGACGCCAGGCTGATGAACAGATTATTTATCGTGTCACTGATTGACGGTGGCACAGACTGAACCAAGTAAAGAGGGATTTCCGTGGAAGATTCGATGTCGATCATTTCGCTGTTCGTGAACGCCAGTCTGGTCGTTCAGGCAGTCATGTTGCTGTTGCTGGCAGCTTCCATTGCATCCTGGGTGGTGATCTTTCAGCGCGGGATGGCATTGTCCCGTGCCAAGCAGGCTTACGCGGCCTTTGAGAAGCGCTTCTGGTCCGGGGTCGACCTCAATCACCTCTATCGTGAATTGCCGACGGATGAAGAATCCACTCCGGGCGCCTCTGGCGTCTTCCGTGCCGGCTTCCGCGAGTACAGCCGCCTCAAGCCCAAGTCCAGCAATGCCGATGCGGTGATGGATGGTGTGCAACGCAGCATGCGCGTCACGCTGTCACGTGAAGAAGAGCGCCTCAACGTTCATCTCCCGTTCCTGGCCACGGTCAGCTCCGTCAGCCCCTATGTCGGCCTGTTCGGTACCGTGTGGGGCATCATGGGCTCCTTCCAGGCACTGGGTACGGCTCAACAGGCAACTCTGACCACCGTCGCCCCCTGGATTGCCGAAGCACTGGTCGCGACTGCCATGGGCCTGTTCGCGGCAATTCCGGCCGTCATCTTCTACAACCGTCTGGCCAGCCGTGCTGATCAGCTGCTGGGTCGCTATGAAGACTTCGCCGAAGAGCTTCACTCCATTCTGCATCGTAATCTGCACGGTCGTGGCAGCAACGACGCTTGAAGGGAGGCGAGTCAATGAAAGGACCGTATAGCAGAGGCCACAAGCGCAAGCTGTCCTCCGAGATCAATGTGGTGCCCTTCATCGACGTCATGTTGGTGTTGCTGGTCATCTTCATGATCACCGCGCCGATGATGACGCAGGGGGTTCAGGTCGAATTGCCCAAGGTCACCTCCAAGCCGATCGACAATCCCGATGATGTGACGCCATTGATCGTCTCGCTGGACGACAGCGGCAATTACTACATCGATCTGGGGTCGGATGAAGACAAGCGCACGCCGGTGGCACTGGATGAACTGGGCAGCAAGGTCGCATCCATCGTGGCCGAGAAGCCCAAGACGCCCGTGCTGGTAAAGGGTGCCAAAACGGCGCCCTACGGCGATGTCATGGGGTTGATGAGCACGTTGCAGGGTGCCGGTGTCCCCAATGTCGGGCTGATTTCAGAACCACCGACCGAGGGCTGATGGATGAGTCAGCCAGAGATAGAACAGCGGGTCGGGTTGGGGTTGCCTGTGGTGCTGGCTGTTGGTCTGCACCTGGGCATCCTGATTCTGACTCTGGTGAGTTGGCCAGAATCCGAACCGGAAAAGACCAACACCACCATCGTCAACGCGACATTGGTCAGCACCGAGACCACGACCAATCAGGCCCAGCAGGCGAAGTCCAGCAAGGCGCGTGATGCGGCCGAAGAATCCGATCAGCGCCAGAGCGCCAAGGAAGAGGCGGCCAGAGAGGCAGAGCTTGCAGCGGAACAGCAGCGCAGCGCCGCCGAGGAAAAGGCGGCTGCCCAGAAGGCGCAACAACAAAAGGCGGCTGAGCAGGCCAAGGCGGCGGAGCAGTTGAAGGCTGAGCAGGCGGCGGCCGACAAGGCCAAGGCAGAAGCGGCCAGGCGTGCAGAGGAAGCCAAGGCGATTGCCCTTGATCGCAAGAAAGCCGAAGCGGAAAAGCAGGCCAGGGCCGATGCCTTGAAGAAGGCGGAAGCCGAGAAGGCTGCCAAGGCCAAGGCGGAAGCCGAAAAGGCCGCCAAGGAAAAAGCCGCAGAAGAAGCGCGCAAGAAAGCCGAAGCGGAGAAGGCGGCCAAGGCCAAGGCAGACGCTGAAGCCAAGAAAGCGGAAGCCGAAAAGGCAGCTAAGGCCAAGGCAGCAGCGGAGAAGGCCGAGAAGGAAAAGGCGGCCAAGGCGGCAGCTGACAAGGCCGCCAAGGAGAAGGCAGCCAAGGCCAAGGCGGCGGAAGAAGCGCGCAAGAAGGCGGCCGCTGAAGCCGCACGCCAGAAGGCACTTGCCGAGAAAGCGGCGCAGGCCTCTGCCGGCTCGCTGGATAGCCTGATAGACAATGAAAGCGACGCCATCAGCGGCGCCAAACAGGCCGCTCAGGCTGCCAACAGCTTCGAGAACCTGCTCAAGAAGTATGTCGGACAGAATTGGAATCGGCCCTCGGGCTCCGTTCCCGGTATGACGGTCACGCTGAGAGTGTCATTGTTGCCGACAGGCGAATTGGTAACGGCAGCGGTCAGCAAGAGCAGTGGTAACGCCGCCTTTGATCGCTCCGCGATTCAGGCGATCCAGAAAGCAGCGCCGTTTACCGAGATGCAGGACCTGCCGGCTGGTGCCAAGAGCCAGTTCCGAAACTTCAACCTGTACTTCAATCCAGAGGACCTGGGCCGATGAGACGATTGACCGCATGGATGATGGCAGCCGCCTTGCTGGCAGTGACCAGCCTGGCAAGAGCTGACCTGACCATCGAGATCACCAAGGGCAATGACAGCGCCACACCTATCGCTGTCGTGCCGTTCGAGAATCTGACCGGGGGAAGTCTGCCGCAGGACCTCGCACGCATCATCTCCGATGACCTGGCGCGCAGTGGCCAGTTCGACCCGATCAAGCGCGACAATCTGATCGCGTTGCCGGGCACGACGCAGGACGTCTTCGTCAATGACTGGAAGCGTCTGGGGGCCAGTTACCTCGTGGTGGGTCAGGTAAAGACGGCCAGCAATGGCGGTTATAGCATCCAGTATGAGCTGATGGATGTGCTGGGCAACAAGCGCATGCTTGGCGAAGTCATCACCGGAAGCAATGGTGAGCTGCGCGCGCGCGGCCATTATATGAGCGATGAAATATTTGAGGAAATCACTGGAATTCGCGGTGCTTTCTCGACAAAAATCGCATACATTACCGCCAATGGTGTTGGCGACAATATTCGTTTTGCCCTGTACGTGGCGGATTCAGATGGCCACAATAGTCAGGAGATTCTGGCCTCCGATGAACCGATCATGTCACCGGCATGGTCGCCGGATGGCAAGAAGCTGGCCTATGTCAGTTTTGAAGCTGAACGTCCCGCTATCTATGTGCAGGAATTGGGCAGTGGTCGTCGTGCAAAATTGACAGGTTTCCGAGGTATCAATGGTGCCCCGGCCTGGTCGCCGGACGGACGTAAACTGGCAATGGCATTGTCAAAGGATGGCCAGCCGGAAATCTATGTGATGGATATTGCCAGCCGTCAGTTCCAGCGTCTGACCAACAATCCTGCGATCGATACCGAGCCGGATTGGTTGCCGGATGGCAGCGGTATGGTGTTCACCTCTGATCGTGCAGGCTCCCCACAGATCTATCGTCTTGATCTGTCCGGCGGCACGGAGCGTGTGACATATACCGGCAATTACAACTCCCGCGGGCGCATCTCACCCGATGGAGAGAACCTGTTCATGATCAACCGCGCAGGCAACGGTTATCAGGTTGCCAAGCAAGATCTGAAGAGCGGTCGGGTTACCTCCCTGACCGATACTCAGTGGGATGAATCACCAAGTGTTGCGCCGAATGGCACTATGGTGATATATGCCACTCAGCAAGGAACCCGCGGGGTCCTGGGCCAGGTGTCGGCAGACGGAAGGGCACAATTCTCCCTGCCGTCAGCACAAGGCGACGTGCGTGAACCTGCGTGGTCGCCGTTCCTGAACTAAACCACTAGAATGCAACTGAGCCACCAAGAAAGGCTTGGCATTCGTACCCATTAGAGCAAGGAGTTTCACAATGCAGTTCACCCCGTATGCAAAAGGTCTGTTGGTTGCCCTGTCCCTGAGCGTCATGGCAGGTTGTTCCAGCAGCGGCGGCGCTCAGGACGGCGACATGGATTCAGCCAACAGCGGTGCGAACACTGCCGGCATGAACACTGGTGCCAACAGCAACGCCAACCAGATGAGCAACGCCACCATGCCTGACGTGCGTACCATCTACTTCGCCTTCAACAAGGACACCATCCGTCCTGAGTTCGAAAGCGTCCTGATGGGTCACGCTCAGTACCTGAAAGCCAACACCAGCGCCAATGTCGTTCTGGAAGGCCACGCTGATGAGCGCGGTACTCGTGAATACAACCTGGGTCTGGGCGAGCGTCGTGCCAAGTCTGTCGCACGCTTCCTGACTGTCCAGGGCGTGTCTCCGTCACAGATCGAGATCGTCTCCTACGGTGAAGAGCGTCCGGCAGTCCAGGGCCACGGCGAGTCTTCCTACGCCAAGAACCGTCGTGTGGTCTTCGACTACTAAGCACGGTTCATCTCTGCGACTCTCCAATGAGGCGTGGAGACGCTAGAAACTTGTGTTGAGCTGGCCCGGGCAAGAGGCGTGTCCTTGTACCCCGGGCTTGCTTGCGCGATACCATGATGATTCGGCGGAGCCGACAGCATGAAACACAGCCTGAAAGGGTTGTTCGGTGCGGGAGCCTTGTTGCTCCCGTTGTCCGTTTTGGCCGCACCGACGGTCGAGGACCTCACTGGGCAATCAAACTCGCTCTATCAGCAGGCCAATACTCGTTTGAGTGGCGGCGGCACCCTGACCCTTCTCAATCAACTCGACGAACAGGCACAGGAAATTGCCCGACTTCGCGGCCGGATCGATGAGCTGGAATACCAGTTCAAGCGTCTGACCGAGATGTCACAGCAACGCTACCTGGATCTGGAACAGCGAGTTTCTGGCGGCGCTTCCGCCGGGGAGAACGGTCAGGTTGTCGATTCACAGGCAGCAACGGCAGTCACTGGCGGCGCAAGTGCCAGTGGTGCAGCCAGCACCAATGGCGCCAGCAATGCCGACAGCGGTGCAACTGCCCAGAAGGATTACGAGAATGCCTTCGCCAAGGTGCAGTCTCGCGACTTCGACGGTGCCATTGTCGCCTTTGAAGCCTTCGTGGTGGACCATGGGGATTCCAATCTCGCAGCCAATGCCCATTACTGGCTGGGCGAGCTGTATTCGGCCAAGAACCAGCTGGATGCTTCTGCCCAGGCCTTCGACACCGTGATCAGCGAATTCTCGCAATCCAGCAAGGTGCCGGATGCGATGTACAAGCTGGGTCTGGTCAAGGCGCGTCAAGGCAAGGCGCAGGAAAGTCGCTCCTTGCTCGAGAAGCTGGTCCAGCAGTATCCGGACAGCAAGGCTGGCACCATGGCCAAGGACTTCCTGTCCTCCGGCGCCTGAGTGCCCGTGGCCATTGGCCACCTGTATTCCCCAAAGCCTGCGCTTGGTATTCTACCAGGTGCGGGCTTTGTGTTATGTGGCGCTCGGCAAGTCATGCCATCGGCAGGCGACCCGGGCGCGCTTCATGTGGCCGAGCAAGTAATAATGCCGATGAAGAGACAGTGACTCTCATCGGCGGTTGACGACAGATCTCAGACAGGGATATCACCATGGCAGAGTGCAAGATCGACTATCAGGCCCCGGACGACATACTGAAAGGGCGGATCATTCTGGTGACCGGGGCGGGGTCCGGCATTGGGCGTGAAGCGGCAGTCGAATATGCGCGTCATGGAGCGACGGTGATATTGCTGGGCAGAACCATTGCCAAGCTGGAAGAAGTCTACGACGAGATCGAGGCATTGGGGGCGCCACAACCGGCTATCTATCCGCTCAACTTCGAAGGGGCATCGCTCAAGGATTATCAGCAGATGGCTGATACCCTGCACAGCGAGTTCGGACGTCTGGATGGCCTGCTGCACAACGCGAGCCTGCTGGGCAAGATCACTCCGTTCGAGCAGTATGATCCGGCGCTGTGGGAGCAGGTCATGCAGGTCAATATCAATGGCCCCATCTGGATGGTCCAGGCATTGCTGCCGTTGCTCAAGGCCTCGAAGGACGCCTCCGTCGTGCTGACAAGCTCCAGTGTCGGGCGCAAGGGGCGTGCCTTCTGGGGCGCCTACAGTGTCTCCAAGTTCGCTACGGAAGGCTTCTCGCAGATGCTGGCGCAGGAACTGGAGAATACCAGCCAGGTGCGCGTCAATACGCTCAATCCCGGTGGGACGCGAACCCCGATGCGCAAGTCGGCGTTTCCGGCCGAAGACCCCGATACCCTGCGTACGCCCGCCGACATCATGCCGACCTATCTGTGGTTGATGGGGCCGGACAGTCGTGGTCATACCGGCAAGATGTTCGACGCTCAGCCGCCGAAAGTCTAAGCCATTGTCAGCTGTCATCTCCTCACTGGATGACGAGTGACGCCGCCAGGCGGGTCATTCGTCATACCCTGCAACAAGAACGCCGACGGCCAATGCCGTCGGCGTTCTTGTGTCTAGCTGTTTGTTTCTAGCGGCTTGTGTCTATCTTCTGATGTTCATCTGCGGATCACTCACTCGTGGGGGCTGGTTCGTGCGAGCTTCGAGAGAGCTTCGTGCGTGTCGCTCGGTCAGCGCAGGTCCGCTGCCCGCAGCGCGGCATTGATGACTTCTTCCGAGGTGTCAAACCACACATCGGCAGGCCAGGCGTCCACATCGTCGCCCTCGCGGACATAGCCGTAGCGCACCGCGACCGCCAGCATGCCCGCCGCGCGTGCCGCCTGCATGTCACGGTCGTGGTCCCCCAGATACCAGCATTCGGAGGCGTCGACACCGAGGCAGCGTGCCGCCTCCCACAGAGGCTCTGGATGCGGCTTCTTGACCGGCAGGTCATCGGCACACAGCAGGCAGCCGGGCGTGAGCTCGAGCGCGGCGATCAGCGGCTCGGCGAACTGACGGGGCTTGTTGGTCACGATGCCCCACGGCAGGCCTGCGCGCTGACAGACCTCGATCAGGGCGTCATAGCCCGGGAACAGCACACTGTGGGCCGCGACATCGCGGGCATAGAATTCCAGCAGGCGAGTGCGCTCGCTGGCATGCTCGGGGTGATCGAGCTCATGACCCAGGGCCAGGGTCACCAGAGCGCTGCCACCATGCGAGACTTCGGCGCGAATCACGTCGTAGTCCAGCGCCGGCAGGGTGTGATGCTGACGCAGCTCATTGGTGGCGCGCGCCAGGTCTGGCGCGGTGTCCACCAGGGTGCCATCGAGATCGAAGATCAAGGCGGCGGGACGAGGTAGCGCTGCCGGCAGGCTCACGCAAGCTCTTCCTCGGTCGGGCGACGCGTGTGCATCAGATAGTTGACGGTAAGGTCCGAGGAATTCAGGCGATATTTGCGCGTCAGCGGGTTGTAGGTCATGCCGGTGGAGCCTTCCATCTTGAGGCCCGCATCGCGTGTCCAGCGCCCCAGCTCGGCCGGACGGATGAACTTGCGATACTCGTGGGTGCCACGCGGCAGCATCTGGAGCACATATTCCGCGCCGAGAATCGCGAAGGCATACGCCTTGGGATTGCGGTTGATGGTCGAGAAGAACACCATGCCGCCGGGCTTGACCAGCCGTGCGCAGGCCGCGATCACCGAGGATGGGTCCGGCACGTGCTCGAGCATTTCCAGACAGGTGACGACGTCGAACTGGCCGGCCATCTCTTCTGCGGCGGCTTCGGCGGTGGTCTGGCGATAGTCCACCTCGACGCCGGACTCCAGCTGATGCAGGCGGGCAACGGAAAGCGGCGCCTCACCCATGTCGATACCCGTCACCTGGGCACCACGATGCGCCATGGCTTCGGAGAGAATGCCGCCGCCGCAGCCGACGTCGATCACGCGCTTGCCTGCCAGGCCAGCGTGGGTGTCGATATAGTCGACCCGCAACGGATTGATGTCATGCAGCGGCTTGAATTCACTGTCACGGTCCCACCAGCGACTGGCCAATGCCGAGAACTTGGCGATCTCGCTGGCATCGACATTGCCCAGATGGTCCTGGGGCTGGGCATCTTGCTGGGTGTCGTTATCGCTCATCTTTGCATCCTTACCGTTACGGAAGTGCTGTTCGGGAAGTGGCAGGCCTGTACAGGCACCTTACCCTCGGGCACGATTCCACCATTCTAATCCGACTGCCGTCGCGGGTCAGCGTCCAGCGCAAAAAACTCATCATGACGGGCACTTGCGTTACGATGGGGCGGGACGTCGCGCCACGCGCGATGACCAGTCGTCATTATTGTCATGTAGCAACGGGGAGTGGTCATGAGCCTGGTTCCGATTCGCTGGGTAAGCCAGCAAGAGTGTGCGTCGCGGGAAGAAGACACGGCAGGCACCCCGCCCGATGCCAGCGCTGACGTCACTCATGATGTCACTTCTGATGTCACTCAGCCGGCGGTGAAGCTTGCACTGCTCGACCAGCGCCTGCTGCCAGGTGAGACCCGCGAGGTGCTGCTCGAGGATGCACGCGGGGTCGCGACTGCCATTACCGACATGGTGGTCCGCGGTGCACCGGCCATCGGGATCGCCGCCGCCTATGGCGTGGCGCTGGAGGCTTTCGTCATCAACCGCGAGGGCGGCGACTGGCAGTCACGCCTGGCCAGTGCCTGTGATGTGCTGGCTGCCTCGCGCCCGACAGCGGTCAATCTGTTCTGGGCGCTCGATCGCATGCGCAAGGTGATTGCCGCACACGCCACCCGGTCGCAGGCCCCGTATGAGGCGTTGCTGAAGGAGGCCGTGCGCATTCATGAGCAGGATCTGGATGACAATCTGCGCATGGCCGAGTTTGGCGCCCAGGTGATTGTGGCCTCCCTCGCGCAAGGCGAGACGCGGTGCGAGGTCATGACCCACTGCAATACCGGCGCGCTGGCCACCGGCGGCCATGGCACGGCGTTGGGCGTGATTCGTACCGCCTACGCCCAGGGCATTCTCGGCCGTGTGCATGTCAACGAGACGCGGCCCTGGTGGCAAGGCTCTCGCCTGACGGCGTGGGAGCTGGTGCAGGAGAAGATTCCCGCGCGTCTGGCCGTGGAAGGCGCAGCCTCGCTGATCATGCAGCAGGGTGCCCGGACGCCGGAAGGGGTGCGCTGGTTGATCGTCGGCGCGGACCGCATTGCGGCCAACGGCGACACGGCCAACAAGATCGGTACCTTCTCGCTGGCCGTTCAAGCGCGCGCCCATGGCATCAAGGTCATGGTGGTGGCCCCGTTGGCCACGTTCGATGGCAGCCTGGCCAGTGGCGCGGACATCCCCATCGAGACACGCGACGCCGCCGAGCTGCGCGAGGCGGGCGGTCGTCAGATCGCGCCGCAGGACATCGATGTCTTCAATCCGGTCTTTGATGTCACACCGCATGAGTATATTGATGCCATCGTCACCGAACATGGCGTGGTAGAGTCGCCCGATAGCGACAGTGTCGGTGCGCTGCTCGGGCGCGCCATGCGCCGCTGATGGCGTTTCACAGGGTGGTAGCGCTTACCAAGTCTCGCACAGTGCAGGAATTTCGCACTCCTTGAACAAACTGGCATAATTTCTGCCTAAGATTGAGGATGGTCGTTGATTGGCTTCGACGACAGTAACCCGGTGGAGGTCCTTCGACGGGCTTCACCACGACATAGACACAAGGAAGACGCTACATGATACGCAAGGCTGTTCTGCCTGTTGCCGGTCTCGGCACACGTTGCCTCCCGGCCTCCAAGGCCATCCCCAAGGAAATGATCACCATCGTCGACAAGCCGGTGATCCAATATGTGGTGGAAGAAGCGGTCGCAGCCGGTATCAAGGAAATCGTGCTGGTCACCCATTCCAGCAAGAATGCAATCGAGAACCACTTCGACAAGCACTTCGAGCTGGAAACCACCCTGGAAGCCAAGGGCAAGCTCGAGCTGCTCGAACAGCTGCGTAACATCATCCCGGATGACGTCAAGATCATCAGCGTGCGCCAGCCGGAGCCGCTGGGCCTGGGCCACGCCGTGCTGTGTGCCAAGCCGATCGTCGGTGATGAGCCGTTCATCGTCATGCTGCCGGACGTGCTGGTCGATGGCGAAGGGCTCGAGAAGAATGACCTGGCGCGCATGATGGAGGCCTACGAAGCCACCAACGCCGCCCAGATCATGGTCGAGAATGTCCCGCAGGACATGGCCTACAAGTACGGTATCGTCGCGATTGACGGTGACACGCCGGAAGCCGGCAAGTCTGCCCTGATCAATGGCATGGTCGAAAAGCCGGCCCCGGGCACCGAGCCGTCGACCCTGGCGGTCATCGGCCGTTATCTGTTGCCGGGCCGTATCTTCGAGCTTCTGGAGAACACTCCGCCGGGCGCGGGTGGTGAGATCCAGCTGACCGATGCCATCGACACCCTGCGTGACGACAAGGCCGTCGCGGCTTACCGCATGGCCGGTGATACCTACGATTGCGGCCACCAGCTGGGCTATCTTGAAGCGACTCTTTCCTTCGCCAAGCGTCACCCGACCTTCGGTGAAGGCTTCCGCGAGCTGCTGACTCGCTACCAGGAGAAATAAGCCATGCAGGTGCTGGTGCACGGAAGCGAACTGGCGGCGGCAACGGCCAGCGCCGCTCTGGCGAGCGTGGGTCACCGTGTCTGGTGGTGGCCACATGAGGACATGGACTGGGCTGCCCTGGAACGCGTCGACTGGTTGAACAGTGAGCCAGGCCTGCGCGAACGTCTTGATCGCCATCGGGAGCGGGGCGATCTCACTCTCATCGAGGACCTCGAGTCACTGCGGCGCATCGATATCCACTGGATCGCCGTCTCGCCGGACCAGCGCGAAAGCGCGCTGAGCCGTGTCGAGCAGCTGGTGGCGACCCTGGATGAGCCGCTGGTGCTGGTCAACAACTCGACCTTCCCGGTGGGTACGACCGAGCGTTTCGAGGCGTTGCTGCCGCGTGACGACCAGTACGCCGTCGCCTTGCCGGACATGCTGGAGGAGGGCCGTTCACTGGCTACCTTCGAGCGTCCGGCCCGCTGGTTGCTGGGCAGCGAAGCGGAACCTGCCACTCTGCGGGTGCAGGAGCTGCTGCGTGCCTTCAACCGGCGCGAAGATGTCTTCCAGATCATGCCGCGCCGCGCCGCCGAACTGACCAAGCTGGCCATCAACGGCATGCTCGCGACGCGTATCAGCTACATGAACGAAGTGGCGGGTCTGTCCGACTCCCTCGGTGTCGATGTGGAATATGTGCGTCAGGGCATGGGCGCCGATCCACGTATCGGCTTCGGCTATCTCTATCCGGGCTGTGGGTTCGGTGGCCCGAACTTCTCGCGTGATCTGATGCGTCTGGCCGATGTCCAGCACCAGACAGGGCGTGAATCGATGTTGCTCGAGCATGTGCTCGACATCAACGAGGCCAAGAAGGAGACGCTGTTCCGCAAGCTGTGGCAGCACTTCGATGGTGAATTGCGCGGTCGTACCGTGGCGATCTGGGGCGCGGCGTTCAAGCCGGGTACCGCGCGTATCGACCATGCGCCGGTTTTGACTCTGCTTGAGGCGCTGTGGGCGCAGGGCGTGCGCGTGCGTGTGCATGATCCCGCGGCCTTGTCGGCGCTGGGTGAGGCCTGTGGTGCGCATCCGTTGCTGGAGCTGGTCGATGGCAACATGTATGACGCACTGGAGGGCGCTGATGCCCTGATGCTGGTCACCGAGTGGAAGTGCTACTGGAACCCGGACTGGCAGCGCCTGAAGCGTGAGCTGGGCGCGGGCCTGGTGCTCGATGGTCGCAACATCTTCGACCCACGTTACGTGGCAAGCCAGGGACTGGTCTATCGCGGCATCGGCCGCCGTGCCAGCCCCTGACGGGCATTTTTGTGGGTCAGGCTGACGCACTCTGAAGCTGATGTTCTCTCAGACTGACGCTCCTTCAGACTGACCCTTGCGTGCTCGGCACGCAAAAGCCCTCATCCGGAACCGGATGAGGGCTTTTTGTCGTGGGGCTCAGGTTTAAAATCTAGGCCGCCAGGCTGGCTTCAGGCCCAGGGCTCGAGCACGAACTTGCCCACGTGACCCTTGCTCAGAAACTGCTGTTGGGCAGTGACGATCTCGGTCAACGGGAAGCTGGCCGCGATCAGCGGGCGAATCTCGCCTTGCTCCACATAGCGGATCAGATTGGGGAAGGTGGCTTCACACCAGGCAGTGGTGCCCAGCAGGCGCAGGTTCTTGAGGTACAGGTCGCGCAGATCCAGCGTCACCATCGGGCCGGCGATGGCGCCGGTGGTCACCAGACAGCCGCCACGCGCGAGCAGCTTCATCATGACCGGGAAGTTGTCACCCGCGACATTGTCGACCACCAGGTCGACGCTTTCGTGGCCCAGCTGCTCGAGCAGGTCGGCCTTGCGGTCCAGAAGCCTGTCGGCGCCAAGTTCTGCAAGGGCGTCATGCTTGGCGACGCCCGCCACGGCATACACCGTCGCACCGCGGCGCTTGGCCAGCTGCAATGCAGCGGAACCGACCCCGCCCGAGGCGCCCAGAATCAGCACACGCTCGCCCGCCTTGAGCTCTGCCTGTTCGAGCATGTTCTCCGCCGTGCCGTAGGCGCAGGGCAGGGAGCCAAGCTCGACATCGCTCCAGTCACAGTCCACCGCGAACACTTCACTGGCGCGGACGCTGACGAATTGCGCGAAGGCGCCGTCGAAGTCCGAGCCCATCCATTCATTTTCCAGTGAGTCCCAGCCCTCGCTGCGCATGCAGGAGCGCACCAGCACGCGCTTGCCCAGCAGGCTGGCATCCGCATTCGGGCCCAATGCCACCACCTCGCCACAGCAATCCGTGCCCTGTATCAGGGGGAAGGGCGTCTCTCCCTTCCAGCCACCTTCCGGCGGTGCCGGCTTGTCAGTTGCCGCGTCTGCATCCGCGTTGTCATGCAGGCTGCTGGCCTGTTGGGTCGCGGTAGTGATTGTGGAGGAATACCAGCCCAGACGCGTATTGATCTCGGTGTTGTTCATGCCAGCCGCCAGCACCTTGATCAGCACCTCGCCTTCTCCGGGGTTTGGCACCGGGCGCTGCTGCGTCTCGAGGCATTCATAACCCCCATGGCCGGTAGTCACGATCGCCAGCATGGAGTCGGGCAGTGAGGAGGTCGAGGTGTCAGTGGCCATCGGTATTCCCTTTTCTTCAAAGAATGTATTTCAAGCAGTGTGCCAAGAAGAACGTCATCGAGTCCCTGTGAGCAATCAAGGGGTATGCAACGAGGTAGAGCATACGTTCTACTTCTTCATCATTAGATAGGGGTAACGCCGTCATTTGCAAGTCGACAGACGAGATTCTTCTCCTGGTGGTGCATACAGCGTAGCCAAGCCTTGCGTGTAGCAGGTTCGCGTCTGGGTGACGTTGTCTTGAACGAAAAAACCCCGCCAAGTGGCGGGGTTTTCAGAGCAGGGCATCCAAGCGTCATATCAGGGTGACGTTGAATGCCATGGCTCAACTGGAGTCTCGAGCGGTAAACGACTCGGCCTCCTTAATTCTGGGAAAGCTCAGGCTGCGAAGTTCTGTGCAGCGAATTCCCAGTTGATGATGTTCCAGATGCTTTCCAGGTACTTCGGACGCGCATTGCGGTAGTCGACGTAGTAAGCGTGCTCCCAGACGTCGACAGTCAGCAGCGGAGTCTGACCAGACTTGGCGATCGGGGTGTCAGCGTCGTCAGTGTTGACGATTTCCAGCTCGCCCTGGGCGTTCTTGACCAGCCAGGTCCAACCGGAACCGAAGTTGCCAGCAGCGGAAGTGTTGAAGGCTTCCTTGAAGTCAGCAACGGAGCCCCACTTGGCCACGATGGCGTCTGCCAGCGGGCCGGACGGCTCGCCACCACCATTCGGGGATAGGCAGTGCCAGTAGAAGGTGTGGTTCCACACCTGAGCTGCCTGGTTGAACAGACCACCCTGAGCGCTCTGGATGATCTCTTCGAGAGATTTTTCTGCGTCAGCAGTGCCTTCGACCATGCTGTTCAGCTTGGTGACGTAGGCTTGGTGATGCTTGCCGTAATGGTACTCAAGGGTCTCGGCAGAGATGGTCGGCTCGAGTGCGTTCTTTTCGTACGGCAGTGCTGGAAGTTCAAATGCCATGGGGATCAGCTCCTTTTCCTCACCAATTGGGTCGTACTCTGCCTTCGTGGGGCTTGGGGCTGAGTATTTCAATGCCTGACCTGCCATTGCGTGATGGGAGGGTCAGACAAGCACAGACTCAAGCTCCGCGACTAGCATCACTCCCGGCCCTGAAACTGGCCACCCGCTCAGGCAGCGGGCAAGGGCGAAAGTGCATGACTCGCCGTGCATCCTTCATGTGCGTGGCTACGCGCATGAAATGTGCAATCAGCGTGAAAAACCTTGTGAATCCAGATAGCTACGAAGACAGAGGCTGCGCGTATCGCAGTGTCTGGCACTATAGCACCCAGACACCGACAGGCCAACGCTGGTGGGCACTGACCGCGGGATCCTCTCAAGCGTCTTGCAAGGCTCGCGTGCATTGCCAGGCTTTTGCCACATTCCTGCCACTCTGCCCTCGATGACGGGCCGTGGCGGGAACCTGATGAGATGACCGAGGTCAGCTGTTAGACTCGATTTCCTGTACGTGAACCGTGACTTATCTTTTGCAGAACCTGCGCTACTGTATTTTTATACAGCAAGGCGAAAAAGCGCACTTCCGGTCGTCTTGCGCCGCCCTGAAGATGCTGCGCTGAACCTTTCGCTGCTGATCGTTTGCCGGACCTGGAGCCAGAATGCGGCCGCACAACGCTGAACCGTCTCTCAATGACTCACCGGACGATGCGCTGGTCGCGCGTCCCGACGATGCGCTTGGCGTGCATCACACTCGTCCCCCCGCGCCCAGACGCTGGCCGGCGTGGCTTTGCCTCCTCGCCCTGGGGGGCGTGGTGGGCTGGCAACAATGGCAGCTGCATGACCTGCAGACCCTCGGGGGCGATCAACGCGATCAGCTCGGCACGCGAGTCAGCCAGCTCGAACGTTCCTTGGCCCAGCTTGAGCAGCAGGGTGATGAGCGCCTGAGCGAACTGCGTGATGCACTGGGTGAGCAACTCAGCGCCCTGGACAGCCAGTTGAATGACACTGTTCTGCCGGCGCTGACCACCCTGCAGAAGGACAAGGCGTCCCTGTCGAGTGAGGCCGTCGCGCGTCTCGAGACGCTGGAAGACAAGGTGGCGAAGGGCGCTGATGGCGCTCAAGCGCGTCTGACCGCCATGGACGAGGCGCTTGATCGTCTGGACGGTCGTGTCACGACGCTTGCCCAGACAGATGACAATCACGCGACCCTGATCACGGCGCTGCAAGGCTCGATGGCGGCACTGGAATCCCTCAGCCGTGATGGCCGTGCAGCGTTGGGCGCGCGCCTGGACGCCCAGTCGGCCACGCTTGAGCACCTCGAGCCGCTGGTGGACAAGACCTCCAGCACCCTGGACACGCTGGCTTCCCGCATCGAGGCCTTGCAGAGCGATGTTGAGAGCAATATTGAAAGCGAGGTTGAGAACAATAGCGCCGAGCAGTTGGCCTCACTCGAGGCTCGCTTCACGGCCCTCAAGACGGACCTGGCCACGCAACAGACCCAGACGCGTGACTTGCAGCAATCCCAGCAGCAACTGAGCGAGACGCTGAAGGCACTGCCGGAGCCAGTGGCGGCCGCCGATGGCGATGAACTGGCCAGCAAGCTCAAGGGCCGTTTCGCGCCGCTTGACGAGCTGGCAGCGCTTGAGGCCACGCAACGCTCACTGGCCTCCCAGCTGGGTGAGCTGCGCCGTCAGCAGACAGCGCTCAGTGCCGGCCTGGAAGCCAGCTCACAGCGGGTGTCAGAGGACACGCGAGAGCAGTTGCGCTCGCTGGATGCCAGCCGCCGTCAGCTGAGTGGCCGTGTCGCGTCGCTGCTGGGCCAGGTATCTGAGCTTGAGCAGCGCGTCAGTCGACTGGAACGTCGCTGAGCCGGCTCCGCAGGGATATAAGCAATGAGATATGGCGTGGTCCGCCACTCTGGCGGGCCATGTGACACGCCCCGTGATGACCGAGCGCCGCACGACATGATGAATGGGAACGATGGACAGTGCTTTCCACCAGCACTCAACAAAGGACGAATCATGAGTGGCGACAACAAAGAGTCTGCTCGAGCGACCGGGACGCGCGGTTTGCCGCATCGCTATCTGACGCCGCTGATCGTGTGTGGCGGCCTGTGCTTCGCACCGCAGGCGCTGGCGATCGATGCCGCCGTCAAGGGCGTCAAGGGCGCGACGGCCACCAATGTGGTCAACTTCCTGGCCGGGATGACGCTTGAGGGCGATGCGCCGGCCGAGCGTTATGAGGATGAGATCATCCGGCGCACCCAGGAAGCGCTGCAGGCCTTCGGTTACTACGATGCCCAGATCACGCTCAGCTATCCCGAGAAGGGGCTGCTGGGTGGCGATGATGTAGTCGTGACGGTGGATGCCGGTGAGCCGGTCACCATCGAGACGCTGGAGCTGCGACTCGAAGGCGACGCCGCGCGCGACAAGGTCATGAAGAAGGTACTGGCCGACGCCGACCTCGAGGAAGGCGATGTGCTGCGTCACTCTCGCTATGACAGCCTCAAGTCGACTCTGACGTCACTCAGTCTCGAGCGCGGCTATTTCGACACCGCCTTCTCCCAGCAGCGCATCGAGGTACGCCCCTGGCTGCACTCAGCACGCATCTATCTGGTCATGCAGAGCGGTCAGCGCTACCGCTTCGGCGATATCACCTACCTCAACAGTCAGATAGAGCTGGATCGCGTCAAGGCCATGCAGCCGTTCGAGACTGGTGATTATTACGAAGCCGGCAAGTTGACCCAGTTCAACCAGCGGCTGAGTGAGGCCGGTTGGTTCCGCTCGGCCGCGATCAAGCCACAGCTCAATCCGGGCGCCGAACTCAAGACTCCAAGTCCCGACAGCGAGATCAAGACCCCCTACGCCGAGGTCCAGGGGTATGACGGCTCATGGCTTGCCGATGTCGAAAGGGCTGAAATCGAGGGTTCTGAGGTAGAGCAGACGGGGGAGAATCGCCGCGCTGACGCCTCGCCCCCCTCGGACTCGACGGCACTCGCCGCGCAGGCCGCCGTGGAGGGTGATGGCGCTGGCTCTACCGTAGCCTCTGACAACGACACGCCGGTGCTGACTGGCGATGCGCTGGAGGCCGCGGTCAAGACGGCCAACGGTCCCATCATTCCTGTGGATATCAGCCTGATACCCGCAGACCGTCACAAGTTCGAGACCGGTATCGGCTACGCGACGGATGTCGGGCCACGCCTGCAGTTCAGCTGGGAGATGCCGTGGGTCAATCGCTATGGCCATAGTCTGACCAATAGCCTGTTCCTGTCCTCGCCGGAGCAGACCTTCGAGGGCGAATACCGCATGCCGCTCGAAGACCCGCTCAAGGATAGCTATGTCCTCGAGTACGGGATGTCGAACACCGATGATGAAGATACCGAGAGTCTCGAGACCACCGTGCGCTTCACCCGCGAGTGGAAGTTCGACAATGGCTGGACCCAGCGCGTGTTCTTCGGTTCCACCTATGAGGACTACACCCAGGCGGACGAATCCGGGGCCGTGCTGCTGCTGTATCCCGGTGTGAGCTGGAACCGCACACGCACACGCCCCAAGACCTTCCCGATGTGGGGCGACCGCCAACAGCTGACCTTCGAGTACGGCGATCAGATGTGGGGTTCGGACGTGACCTTCCTGCGCTCTCAGTTCAACACCAACTGGATACGCTCCATCGGCGACAACCATCGTTTCGTGGCGCGCATGGGCGTCGGCCACGTCGATACCGACAACTTTGATGACATGCCACCTTCGATGCGCTTCTTCACCGGGGGCGACAACAGTGTGCGTGGCTATTCCTACGAGACACTCGCCCCGGAAGATGATGACGGCGATCTCGAAGGCGGTAGCTCGTTGCTCACCAGCAGCCTGGAATACGATTACCGTCTGACGGGTGACTGGTGGGGCGCGACCTTCTACGACGCCGGTAACGCCTTCAATGGCTGGGACGCACTCGAGCTCAAGACGGCGGCCGGCATGGGGATTCGCTGGATCTCGCCGGTGGGGCCGATTCGTCTCGATATCGCCCATCCCTTCGATGACGATGACAACGATTACCGTATTCACTTCTCGATCGGGCCGGAATTCTGAGCGGGCCGCGTCTCTAAAACGAGTGTCGTGCGGATCAAGCGCCAGCAAAGGACCATCAGCTGAGCGGGTGAGCTGATAAAAAAGATATGGAGATGTTGGAATTGTCTAATCCCTATGTACGTCGGGGCGGCCTGGTCATCCGGTTGCTGATATGGCTGCTCGTGTTCCTGATCGGGCTGACGATGCTGCTGGTCGGGGGCGTGCTGTCCCCGTGGGGCACCGGGCTGGTGCTCGATCAGGCGCGCTCGCGTGGCTTCATCGATTATTCCCAGGCCTCCGGCTCACCGCTGGAAGCACTGTCGCTCAAGGACGTCTCGCTGGATCTGCCGGGGCTGGCCGTCAATGCCGATTCCCTGTCGCTGGCCTGGGGCGAGGACTGTCTGCTCAAGGGCAAGCTGTGTCTCGAGTCGCTGGAGTCCAGTGGTCTCGCGATCACCCTGAGCGAAAGCGGTGCCAGCACTGAGCCGGAAGCGGAGAGCGGTGAGAGCCTCAACGTGCCCATCGTGGTGCCGATTCCCATCGAGGTGCGCAAGGTCGCCATTGATGACTTCGCCCTGGCGCTGGCGGATGGCAGTCGCGTCACCTTTGATCATTTCCATACCTCGGCTGCGCTGTCAGTGAGTACGCTGACGCTGGGCGAGACACGCCTGATCACCAGTCGTTTCATTCCGGCCGATGCCGCCGCGGCTCAAACGGCGTCAGATGCCGTCAGTCTCGAGGGAGTGAGCATCACGCCTGAGGCTCAGCAAGCGGCAAGTGCAGTGGTCAATGCTCAAGTCGTGGCGTCTCAAGCCGAGAGCGCCGCCAAGGCTATCTCGAATAAGACCATCTCGAACAAGTCCATCACGGATGACGCCGCAGAAGTGTCTGGCAAGACTGCCGCTGAAACCACGGATCAGACAGCACAGGCCGGGCGCATCGCCTTGCCGGAAGTCTATATTCCGCTGACCATCGAGGTTCCCGATCTCGCCATTGAAGACTTTGCGCTTGAGGGGCCAAGCCCGTATGAGGTCAGCCGCCTGTCGCTGGCGCTCAAGGCGGAAGGGCATGACATCACGCTCTCGCATCTCGAGGTCGATTCCCGTGATGTGAACGCCGATCTCGTGGCGCAGGTCACCTTGAAGGATGAGTATCCCCTGAGCGCCACGCTCAATGCCGAGACCCGGATTGATCCCGTGCGTCATGAAAAGCTGCGCCTATCTCTGGAAGGCTCGCTGGCGGATCTTGAGGCCTCTCTCAAGGCCGAAGGTCCGCTGGCCGCTGAGCTTGTGGCCAGCGCGGATGTACTGGACAGCGATCTGCCCTTTGAGGCACGCCTGAGCTCCGAGCGGATCACCTGGCCCTTTGCTGCCGTCACTGACGCCTCTGTTGATACCTCCGCTGATGCGCAGAAGGACGCTCAGACAGCGGCTCAAGCCAAGGATGGCAAGAACACGTCTGGCACCGCTGCCGCTGCCTCCTTCACGCCTGACTATAGCGTCGAGAATCTGGCGCTGGTTGCCAAGGGCTCACTGTCGGGGTATACGACCACGCTGGACGCCATCATCGAGGGGCGTGACATTCCGCGCGCCACCTTGTCATTGGCAGGCGACGGCGATCTCGCGCATTACCGCTGGCAGCCGCTCAAGATCGCGCTCAAGCGTGGCTCCGCGACCACCCGTGGCGAGATTCACTGGCAGGAAGGTATCCAGGTCGCCGCCGAGCTGGCCCTCGACAAGCTGCATCCCGAAGACTTGCTGCCGGCCCCGACCGGGGGCGGTCAGAAAGCCGTGCGTGGTGAGCTGAGCGGCAATCTCGTGGCCAGCTTCCAACAGCCGCAGCAAGGACCGTGGGCCGTCGATGTCAGCAAGCTGGATATCCACGGCACCTTGCTCGAGCGTCCGCTCACGCTGACCGGCAAGCTTTCAGGCAATGCCGACATGCAGTGGGACGTCAATGCGCTGGAGCTGCGCCAGGGCCAGAACCGTCTGAGCGCCAATGGCAAGATTGCCAAGACCATCACTCTGGCGGCCAACATCGATTTCCCGGCGCTCTCGACCCTGATGCCGGATATCGCGGGTGAGCTCAAGGGCAAGATCGATGCCTCGGGCACGCTCGACAAGCCCCAGCTGGCCAGCAACTTCAGCGCACGACGCCTGCAGATCGGTGAGAACCGTATCTCCGACATGGCGCTTTCGGCCGGGGTCGATGCTCGCAAGCGGGGCATTGATGACCCGGCACTGGATATCGCCCTGAATGCCGATGATGTCAGAGCTGGCGGACAGCAGATCGCGACGGTCGCGCTGACGCTGGGAGGCTTCCTGAGCGATCACACCCTGCAGTTCGATACCGAGATGGCCGGTGAGATGCCGCTTTCTCGTCTGGGACTGACCCTCAAGGGGGGGCTCGACAAGGCGCGTGAGCATTATCGTGGTGCACTGTCTCCGCTGACGGCGAATACCGACTTCGGGGACTTCAACTTCGACACGCCGGCGAGCTTCGATGCCAATCTCGCCAAGGGCAGCGTGCTGGTGCAGCCGTTCTGCCTGAGTCGCGAACAGGGCGGCCAGATCTGTGTCGCCGAGCCCTTGAGCGCGGGCAATGACGGTCAGGCCGTGGTGACTCTTGAGGGGATTCCGCTGGACATGGCCCAGAGCGCCATGCCGGAGAGCTGGACCATCGGCGGTGCCACGGGCGGCAAGATCACGGCAAGCTGGAAGCAGGGTGGCCAACGCTGGAATGCTGACGCGGAGCTGGCGGGCAAGTTGACGCTGGCCGGCGAAGACGCCGACGGCAATGCCTGGTCACTGCCCGAGACCACCCTGCAACTGGCGCTGGAGGCCACACCCGACAAGGCCGATCTCGATACCCAGATTCGCCTCGACAGCGCTGGCGGCATCGGTCTCACCGTGTCGGTCCTCGACCCGGCGGGCGCAGGTCAGCTGGACGGCTCGCTTGCCATCCGCGACATCGACCTCTCGCCGTATCGTCCGCTGGTGGCGGGCATGACTCAGCTGGAAGGCAAGCTGGCGGGTGATGTCGAGGTCGGCGGCAATCTCAGCCTGCCATCGTTGACCGGCCCGATCGCGCTGACCGGCGTCAAGGTCCAGGGCGAAGGCCTGCCGGTGTCGCTGTCGGATGCCCAGTTCACCGTCGACTTCGATGGCAACAGTGCTGATATCGATGGCTATCTGGTGGGCAATGATGCGCGCTGGGGCATCGATGGCGAGGCGGCGTGGCCGACGCTTGAGGACTGGACGGCGTCATTGAACCTCGACGGCGCGAAGAATCCGCTCGAACTGCATATCGCCGGGATCGGCCGCATGCGCGTCGCGCCGGATCTCGAGATCAATGCCAGTCCCACGCTGCTCAAGCTGCGGGGGGACGTCAAGGTGCCGTGGACACGCATCGAAGTGGACCAGGTGCCGCCGTCTGCCGTGTCACCCTCCAGTGACACCATCATCATCGAGCGTCCCAGTGATGAGGACACCTCCAACCCGGCCGAGCTTGCCGATGGCAGCGATACCGCCAAGGCGCTCAATGAGGCCGGCATGGCCCTGGATGTGCGTATCGGCATCCATATCGGGCCGGATGCGCGCCTGGAGGCGATGGGGCTCAAGACTAAGCTCAGAGGCGATCTCGATGTGCGCCAGTCCAAGGGCGGCGTGCAGGTCTTCGGTGAGGTCAATCTGGTCGACGGAACCTACAAGAGCTTCGGACAGGACCTGCAGATCAGCAAGGGACAGGTCTTGCTGGCCGGACCGCCCTCGAGCCCGCGTCTGAATATCGAGGCGATCCGTGATCCTGACAACACCGAGGACGACGTGACCGCAGGGGTGCGTGTGACGGGACTTGCCTCGTCACCCAGCGTCGAGATCTTCTCGGACCCGTCGATGGATGAGTCCTCGGCACTGAGTTATCTGCTGCGCGGTGAGGGCCTGGACAGCGACACCAGCAGTGACAGTGCGGTCACGTCCGCCTTGATCGGCATGTCACTGGCGCAAAGTGGCCAGGTGGTCGGCCAGATCGGGGAAACCTTCGGTGTGCGTGACCTGAGTCTGGACAGCTCCGGCAGCGGGGATGACAGCCAGGTGGTGGTCAGCGGCTATATCGCCCCAGACCTGAAGCTCAGTTACGGCGTCGGGCTGTTCTCGCCGATCGCGGAGCTGACGCTGCGCTACAAGCTGTTCCGCAACCTGTATGCCGAAGCGGTGTCCGGCACGGCGCAGGCCGTGGATCTGCTCTACAGCTTCTCGCTGGGCCGCAGCGAGCTGGCGCCCAGAGTCGGCAAGGACAGATGACACGTCAGGCCAATTGAGTGCCACAGGTTCAGCCCCCATCGACAGGTTTGGTGGGGGCTGTCTCGTTTTGGAGGGGGCGTTTCAATGAACTTGTCTCAAAGCGCTCGTTTCGAAGGGCTCGCAACGCTTATGCTCGAGAGATCAAGCGCACGCGCGTCAGCACCCGACGCTGACGGTCACGCAGTGCAGCAACGCTTGATCTTCTTGCCGCTGCCACAGGGACACAGGCTGTTGCGCCCCGGCGTCAATGTCTGCCACTCGGTATCACCGTCGACATAACGCCAGTGATGGCCATCGTGATGAAAGCGGCTAAGTTCCTGCAATTGTTGGAACTTTCCCTGCTCGAAGAAGGTGGCATGAAAGCGTACCATGCCGGTATCGGCGTCTTGTCCGCTGTCTAGAATCTCCAATGCCAGCCACTGCGGGCCAGCACCTTCGAGATCGGCGCGTGCCGGGCAATGGGCCGGATCCCAGCTGTCGATCAGGAAGTCACTCAGCGACAGGCAGAAGGCACTGTAGCGGGCGCGCATCAATTGCTCGGGGCGTTCGGCGCGGGTGATGTCAGCATGAATCGGCTGACAGCAATCGACGTAGCGTCGCGCCTCAGCGTTGTTGGGCTGGCAGGGGCAGATCTTGGGGGGCATAGATGACATCATTGAACCTATACACGATTGCACGACGCGACACAGGAGAGAGTCCGCCATGTGGATAACGGAAGATAAGCAGACCATTCCTTCAGCGCAGGACAGCTTGCCAGGGCGCAGTGAAGCGGTTCGCATCAGCGGCGTTCATCACGTCAATGGCCGCTCGATTGTACCGCCGTTCGACAGTGAGTGTGAGGAGATCGTGCTGGGACTGGGCTGCTTCTGGGGAGCCGAGCGCCTCTTCTGGCAGCTGCCAGGCGTCAAGGTGACGGCGGTCGGTTATGCCGGCGGCCATACGCCGAATCCGAGCTATGAAGAGACCTGCACCGGCAAGACAGGCCACACCGAGGTCGTGCGTGTGATCTTTGACCCGACGGTGATCGGTCTGCCGGAGATCCTGCGGGCCAACTTCGAGGCCCATGACCCGACCCAGGGCATGCGTCAGGGCAATGACATCGGCAACCAGTACCGCAGCGCGATCTATTACACCCGCGAAGACCAGCGCGCCATCGTCGAGAAGAGCATGGCCGACTACCAGCAGGCACTGGACCAGTCCGGTCTCGGCCGCATCACCACCGAGATCGCACCGCTGCGCGAGTTCTACTACGCCGAGGAATATCACCAGCAGTATCTGGCCAAGAATCCGGGCGGCTACTGCGGCCTGAAAGGCACGGGAATCAGTTGCCCCATCGGTTGACATCTCGGCAGTCATGACAGGCAGGGCATGCCGTCATGAGACTGTTGGTGACAGGTTGCTGCTGAGAGACACGAAAGCCTCATGGTCGCCGCGAAGTTCACGGCCGCCATGAGGCTTTTTTCTTTCAGAAACAGCTTTTGTCAGAAACCGCTGTCGGTCAGGCGCGGCGAGGCACAGTGTCAGCGGTAGCGCTGTCGATCCTGCTCGGCTTCTGCAAAGCGATCGATCCACTGCACCAGAGCACCATCGCCGGTGACGTTGCACGCGGTGCCGAAGCTGTCCTGCGCCAGATAGAGCGCCATCATCAGGCCGACGGCGGCGGCATCGAAGCCCAGCAGGCTCTGCAATACGCCCACCGAGGTCATCGCGGCCCCGCCGGGCGAGCCGGGCGCGGCAATGATGGTCACGCCCAGCGCGGCGATGAACGGCAACAGGGTGGTGAGCTCGGGCGTTGCCAGTGAGGGAGTGACCAGCATCACGCCAATGGCGCACACGGTCAGCGTGATGGCACTGCCGCACATGTGGATGGTGGCCAGCAACGGCACCGCAAAGCTCGCCACGGACGGCGAGATGTGATTGAGGTGCATCTGGCGTACGGTGACCGGAATCGTGGCCGCGGAAGACATGGTGCCGGCAGCGGTGAAGTAGGCGGGCAGCATGTGGGCCAGCGCCTTCATGGGCGAGCGACCGGTGCTGGTGCCGCTGGTGACGTAGAGCAAGCTCAGCCACAGCCAGTGCAGGGTCAGCGCCAGCAGCAGGATCATGCCGAAGCTCTTGAGGGTATTGGCCACCGTACCGGCGATCGTCATCTCGCAGAACAGCCCGGCGATATAGAACGGCAGGGCAGGAATCAACGCCTTGGCGATGAAGCGCTCGACGATGTCGCGGCCGCCGTCGGCCAGCTGACGCATGCCGTCATGCTCAGTGGCGGAAATGCCGATGCCGAACAGGAAGGCCGTCACCAGGGCGGTGCTGATATCGGTCAGCGGCGGAATATCCAGCGTGAAGTAGGGGCTCAAGTGCTTGATGGCATGACTGACCGGCAGCTGGTCCTGTTGCACGATATGCGGCACGACTTCCAGCCCGACGATGCCCGCCAACAGTCCTGCCAGCGTCGTCGAGGCATAGGCCAGCACGATGGTCAGAGTCAGCAGACGGCCCGAGGAGCGCTCGAGACGTGCGATCCCGCTCATGATGAAGAACAGGATGATCAGCGGAATGGCGTATTCCAGCAGCTCACCGAACAGTACCTTGAAGGTCAGCAGGGCGCGTATCAGGGATTCGGGAGCCCATTGTCCCAGCAGTATGCCAGCCACGATGCCGAGCACCAGGCGAAAAATCAGGTTCATTATCAGGCCAGTAGAGTCTTGAGCGTAGGATGGGCGCGCAGTCTACCATTCTCCCTGAATCGTGACAGTGATCCGTGTCACCCTACACACCATCATCCTGTATACCGTTATCATTTTTAATGCTCTAAGTTTAGCTGTCCCAGTAGGGCATACGGTAGTAGTCAGGGCTCAGGGCTTCCCACCGGACCTGAGGGTGGGAAGCCCTGAGCCCTGAGGGTGGGAAAAGCGAAAAGAGGCGAGGAAAGCCAAGGACAAGAAAGCCAAGGACAAGAAAGCCAAAGAGGGGAAGCGTGTTGGCGCCTGAGTGGCGAACAATGCAGCCAGTTCGATGCAGGCAGCTCAGTGCGCTTCGCTCTGCACCTCGGCCTGCGCTTGCGGCTTGGGCAGCCCGCTCCAGGCATCCAGCTGCTGACTGACACGGCGAGCCAGCCAGGAGCTCAGTCGCCCACGGCGCCATTCGACGAAGCCGACATGCCCACCGCGCTCACTGAGCTCGATACGCACGGCCTCGGAAGGTTGGTGGAAGCGTGCGAACAGATCGCGTGGCATGAAGGGGTCATCCAGTGATTGCAGTATCAGCGTCGGCAGTTCGATCTCGCTCAGCAGACGGCCCGCCGAGGAGCGCGTGTAGTAATCACTCGCCGAGGTGAAGCCATGCAGGGGTGCGGTAACTTCATTGTCATAGGCCCAGAAACTGTTGAGCTGCGTAAGCTGATGCGCTCCGATCGAGATGGGTAGCGGGCCATTGGCAAGCTTCGCCGCCACCTTGGCCTTCAAGCCCTTGAGCAGATGGCGCTGGTAGAGGCGCGAGAAGCCCTGATTGAGCACGTCCGCGCTGGCCGCTAGGTCCAGCGGGGCGCTGATGGCGATCGCGCCGGCCAGGTCCAGACCATCACCGCCTTGCTCAGCCACCAGCTTGAGCAGCATGTTGGCGCCCAGCGATACGCCACAGGCGACCTTGATGGCGTGCGGATAGCGTCGCCCCAGCTCGCCGAGCACCCAATAGGCGTCTGCGGTATCTCCGCTGTGATAGGCGCGTGGCAGGCGGTTGGGAGATTGCCCGCAGCCACGGAAATGCATCATCACCGGTCGCCAGCCCATCCGGGCGGCTGCATTGAGCAGCTCACGGGCGTAGGGCGAGCTCAAGTCACCCTCAAGGCCATGAAACAGCACGAACAGGGGCGCATCGTCGCTCAGGGCCGTCGTACGCTCCCGCTTTTCATGACCGTCACTGATGACCCAGGCGAGCTCGACGAAGTCACCATCGGGGAGATTGAGAATCTCGGTGCGACGACTCAGGGGCGCGCGGGGCAGAAATCGCGGCAACAAGGTCTGGACATGGCGATTGCGCAGGCCAAGGGCAGGGCGAAACTCTGACGTGAAGATGGAGTGCGGCATGTGAGGTAGCTCCAGTGGCAGGCCAGGGCGATGACGTTGGTGGTCGGGTGAGGGACATGCCCTTGATGGCGGTGGCCTACAGCAAGATCTGACAGGAATTTCTGCACGGATATCGTTGGCATCATTTCACTTGGCGACGCCAATCGCTAGTCGCAGTGCAGCATACGCATCGACGCCAACGGTGATAGCTCGGCCCTGGATCACATTATTGGCCTGGTGCTCGAATACGCCGCCCCGGGATACGCGACAAAAAGCCGCCATCGGCACAGGGCCCATGGCGGCTTGAATCAGGCGTGTGACGGCAAGCGTCACAGCGAAAAGACCCAGACAGTGTTGTGACAGGCCTGATTACAGGCCAGTCGCCGGGCTGCGCGTCAGATTGAGGGCGCCGTCTGCAGTGATGACCAGATTGTCCTCGATACGCACACCACCATGCGGTGCCAGCGCCTCGACCAGCTTCCAGTCGATATGCTCACCGCGTGCATCGTTGCGCAGCGGCTCCAGCAGCATGGGAATGATGTAGCAGCCCGGTTCGATGGTGATGGCCATGCCGGTCTCGAGCACACGCGTCAGGCGCAGCATCGGGTGACCTTGCGGCGGCTGACGGATGTCGCCGGTGGTGTGATCAGGAATGCGACCCGCCACATCATGGACTTGCAGTCCCAGCAGGTGCCCGAGGCCATGCGGGCAGAAGGCTGCCGTGATGCCTTGTGCGACCTGTTCCTCGGCGGGCAGGGACACCACGCCCAGTTCTCGCAGCAGCTCACCCAGCTCGCGATGCATCTCGAGGTGCAGGTCGACGTAGTCCACCCCGGGCGCGAGCCTTGCGATCAGACGCTTCTGCAGCGCCTCCACGCCCTCGATCAGCGCGCGATAGAGCGGCAGCGCATCATCGCCCGCCCAGCTGCGCGTGATGTCAGAGGCACAGCCGTGCACGCTGGCGCCGGCATCCACCAGCAGGCTGTGACGGGCGGCGGGAGCCTGCAAAGCATAATGCTGGTAATGCAAAACCGCGGCATGCGCGTTGAGACCGACGATGTTGCCGTAGGGCACATCCGATTCCCGTTGGCGCGACGCGCCAAGATAGGCCAGCTGGATATCGAGCTCCGCGCCGCCTTCCATGAAGGTGCGCCGGGCAGCCAGATGGCCACGCGCGGCGCGCAGACTGGCTTCTTGCAGACAGGCGATCTCGAATTCGCTCTTGCAGACGCGTCCCTCGTCGAGCTGGCGCACCAGGCCGACCGGGTTGGGCAGTGTCTCAAGCTCACTGACCACCTGCGGCTGAAGCTCTGCGATTTCGCCCAACAGCGCCACGCGACCCTCGGGACGCTGTGGCAGTGTCGGCTTGCGCAGGTGGACGATCTCGAACTGCTCGGCCCAAGGCGCAGTGTCCGGTGTCGGCAGACTGGGTGACAGATGCCAGAAGTCATCGGGGGCATAGAGGTAAAGCATCGGGCGCTCACCCGGACGAATCACCAGCCAGCTATCGCTGAGGCCCGCCATCGGCACCCAGTGCAGGAAGTGGGCATGCGACTTGAAGCTGGCATCCTGATCATCGGCGAAATGCCGCTTCGGCTTGCCACTGTGCAGCACGATGGCGTCCAGATCATGCTGCTGCATGGCAACCTCGTAGCCGGATTGCAGCGCCGCCAGATGCGCGCGGTGCGCCGCGGCGTGGGTGAGTGTCGGGTCGTTGAGCTGGCTGTCAGACATCATGTTTCCTTGCAAACGGTCGGCACGCCTGACCTGGAGGAGTGAACGTCAATGGCGTGAGGTGATGGAGAATGTAGGAATGAAGGGGAGAGCGTCGCTGAGCCGGCGCCGTCGATCCTCCTGCCCGGATGGCTCACGAGAAATGGGCTTCCAGCTGGTGCCAGAGTTCACTGACACTGTCGTGGCGCGGCACACGCGGGCGATACAGGCGGATATGCAGGCTCAGGTCCCAACGCGGGTCACCGGCACGTACCAGCTTGCCGTTGGCGATTTCCTCTGCGGCCAGCCGCTGCGGCAACCAGCCGATGCCATAGCCCTGCAACACCAGCGCCTTGATATTGGCCGCCTGGATATTCTCGTTCATGGTGACCAGATGCGCCTGAATCGGGACCTGAGCGAGATGCGCCATCAGCGAGGTGGCGATGACGGCGCGCGGGTGCGGGCTGATGAACGGCAGTGGATTGCGCCGCGTGCCCGGCAACTGATGGCGGGGATTGCCATCCGCGCCGGGCGCGCACAGCGGAATGAAGGTTTCTTCGCCGACCACCAGGTATTGGTAACTGTCCAGCTCAAAGCCCAGGTCCACACGTGCCTGAGGCCAATAGCACAGCGCCAGATCACATTCGCCGCGATCCAGCCCGTGGAAATAGTCGGCCGCCAGCCAGCCGGTGGCACGCAGATAGGGCAGCACCTGTTCACGCAGCTGAAGCTGATCGAGCCAATCAGGCAGGAAGTGGGACACCAGAGACTGCGGAGCCCCCAGCGATATCTTGCTGGCTTGCTGCTGGGCCATGTCCTGCAGGCGTTCGCGTGTGATGCGCACGCGCTCGGTAATCTGCTCGCACAGCTGGAGAAACTCGTCTCCGGCGGGAGTCAGCGACAGCGGCAGGGTCTGACGATTGATCAAGGTGGTGCCCATCTCCTCTTCCAGCAACTTGATGCGGCGGGAAAAGGTGGGCTGAGAGACATTCTGTGCATCGGCTGCCCGCGAGAAATGTCGGGTCTGAGCCAGAACGATGAAATCTTCGAGCCAGCGAATTTCCATGTAATCGGAGTGCCTCGTCGGCCTGGGAACAGGCCATGTCAGGAGGTCGGGCGCACATCTCTTCGGACGTGTCACACCAGAGTATCTTGGGGATGGATGCGTCATCGGGGCCCGGTGCCACGCTGAATCTTCTTCAAGCATCGTGGGCAATGGCGCCAATTGACCTGTTGGTCAGTGACGGTTGTGCGAAATCTTGCCCACACAAAACGCGAGATGCAATCGTCAATGAGGGCAAGACGCAAGGTTGCCGATGACAATGGCAACCTTGCGCGGTCTTTCCTTGCTTGGGGCCGGAAACCCAATGATCGATAGCGCCCATCACATCGCCGTCATCACTTTCGTCACTGCCATCACATCAGTCGATGCGGCCTTCTTCCACGGCGTGGCAGGCGACCTGACCGGTGTCCGTGGCGATCAGGCGCGGAATCTCCGTGCGGCAACGCTGATTGGCATGCGGACAACGGCCATGGAAGACACAGCCCGAAGGCAGATTGACCGGCGTCGGCACCTCGCCCTCGAGGCGAATGTGATTGGGTTTGTCATCATGCAGGCGCGGGATCGCCGACATCAACGCCTGGGTGTAGGGGTGACGCGGGCGGGCGAACAGTGAGCGGGTGTCCGCCAGCTCGCACAGCGTGCCCAGATACATCACCGCGACGCGGGTGCCGAAGTGCTCGACCACGGCCAGGTCATGGGTGATGAACAGATACGTCAGGTTGCGTTGCTCCTGCGCCTCCATCATCAGGTTGAGCACCTGCGCCTGGATCGACACGTCCAGCGCCGAGATTGGCTCATCGGCGACGATGAATTCCGGGTCCACCGCCAGCGCACGGGCGATCGAGATACGTTGACGCTGGCCGCCGGAGAATTCGTGGGCGAAACGCTTGCCCCAGTCCGGGTCGATGCCCACCGAGCGCATCACCTCCTCAATCTTGTCGCGCACCTCGCCATCCTTGAGCGTCGGCTGATGGAAGCGCAGCGGCTCCTCCAGCGTCTGCTGGATGGTCATGCGCGGATTCAGCGACGCATAGGGATTCTGGAAGATCATCTGCATGCGACGGCGGTAGGGCAGCAGGTCCCGCGGGGCCATATTGTCGATGCGGGTGCCGTCAAAACGGACCTCGCCACCACTGGGCTTGAGAAGCCCCATCACCGTGCGCGCGACCGTCGACTTGCCACAGCCGGATTCCCCGACCACGCACAGCGCCTCACCGCGTTTGACGTCCAGCGTGACGCCATTGATGGCGTGCACATATTCCTGTTTGCGACGCAGGCGTCCCTTCTCGAAGGTCAGCTGCTCGAGAAAGTCGCCGGACAACGAAAAGCGCTTCTCGAGATCACGGATTTCCACCAGGGTTTCGCCAAGCTCGGCGCTATCCATAGGGGGGGAGGCCTGGGAGGAGGACTGAGCGTCCTTCAGAATTGCCGCGCTCATGCGTTCACCTCCGTGCGGTGGCTGTCAGTGGGAGTGGCGCCATTGCCGTTGGCATCGGTGATGATCGGGGTCCAGCGCTCGCCGGCCACCATGGCATCGACCATATGACAGGCCACCTTGCAGTTGCCGGAGTGGGCAAAGGCCGGCACCTTCTCGAGGCAGATGTTCGCCGCGAAATCACAGCGTGGATTGAAGGCGCAGCCGGCCGGAATCTTGGTCAGGGTCGGCATCGAACCACGAATCTGGTTCAGACGGCTGCCCGGAGTGGCCATCTGGGGCAGGGCGTTGATCAGCCCCTGGGTGTAGGGGTGCTGAGCATCATTGATGATCTCGCGGGTCGGTCCCTGTTCGATGACGCGCCCGGCATACATCACCAGGGTGCGCTGAGTGACCTGGCTGACCACCCCCAGGTCGTGGGTGATCAGGATCAGCCCGACGTTGTGCTTCTCGCACAGCAGCAGCAACAGTTCCATGATCTCGGCCTGGATGGTCACATCCAGCGCGGTGGTCGGCTCATCGGCGACGATGATGTCCGGGTCCAGCAGCAGCGCGATGGCGATGATGATGCGCTGACGCATGCCGCCGGACAGCTCATGGGGGTACTGATCCAGGCGTTTTTCCGGTGAGGGAATGAAGACCTGATTGAGCTTGTGCAGGGCGATGGCGCGCGCATCCTTGCGGGAGATGCGGCGGTGCGCCTTCAGGCACTCGATCATCTGCTCGCCGATGGTCAGCACCGGATTGAGCGTCATCATCGGGTCCTGGAAGATCATCGAGATGCGGTTGCCGCGAATCGACTGCATCGCCTTGGGCTTGAGGGTGTTGAGCACCTCGCCATCGAACTTGATCTCGCCGCCGGCGATGTAGCCGGGCTTGGCGATCAGATTCAGGATGGTGAAGGCCGCGACCGACTTGCCGGCCCCTGATTCACCGACGATCCCCAGGCGCTCACCGCGTTCCAGGGTGAAACTGACGTCGCGCAGGGCGCGGACCTCACCGCCTCGCATGGCGAAGCGGACGTCGAGGTTGTTGACTTCAAGTAGTGCCATTGTCTTGACTCCTCTCGGCTTCAGCCCTTGTAGAGACGCGGGTTCATGACATCACGCAGCCAGTCGCCCAGCAGGTTGATGACCAGGACCAGCACGATCAGCACGCCACCGGGGATCAGCGTGATCCACCAGCTGCCTGACTGCAGGTAGTCGAAGCCGGACTTGATCAGTGACCCCAGCGACGGCTGGGTCTCCGGCATGCCGAGACCGAGGAAGGACAGCGCCGCCTCCGAGATGATCGCGTTGGCGATCTGCACCGTGGAGATGACGAAGATCGGCGACAGGGTGTTGGGCAGGATGTGACGGAACATGATGCGACGGGAGCGGAAGCCCATCACCCGCGCGGCATCGACGTATTCCTTGTTCTTCTCCGCCAGCACCGAGGCGCGGACGGTACGCGCATACTGCGGCCATTCCGCCAGCCCGATGATCAGGATCAACAGGATCAGCGCGTAGTCCGAGAAGGCGGCGCCACCGAAGGTCGCCTTGATGATGGCGCCCACCACGATGGCCACCATCAGGGTCGAGAACGACAGCTGGATATCGGCCATGCGCATCAGGAAGGCATCGATACGCCCACCCAGGTAGCCCGCCAGCAGCCCGAAGGTCACGCCGAGCAGTGCCTGCAGGATGACCGCGCCGAAGCCGATCAACAGCGACACGCGCGTGCCGTAGAGAATGGTGGAGAGCAGATCACGCCCCTGGGCATCGGTGCCCAGCAGGAAGGCCGGATCACCGCCCGCCATCCACGCCGGCGGCAGCTCCGAGTTCATGATGTCGATACTGGCCAGGTCATAGGGATCAGCCGGGGCGATCCACGGCGCGAGGAAGGCCCCGAGCACCATGGCGATGAACACCAGCAGACAGGCCTGAGCCATCCAGTCGCGCTTGAAGCTGTAGACCAGGTAGGACTCGCGGAAACGCTGCCAACGGCCGGGGACCACGATGGAGCTGGTCTTCGGGGTGACGGGCGCGTTGCTCGATTGGGTGTTGGATTGGCTCATGCCGGTTTCCCCGCAAGCTTGACGGTGGGGTTGACCAGTCCGTAGATCAGATCGACGAGAGTGTTGGTGATCACGAAGATCACGCCGACCATCATCAGGTAGGCCACGATCAGCGGGATGTCGGAGCGGGTGATGGCCTCGAGGAACATCAGGCCCATGCCCGGCCACTGGAAGACGGTCTCGGTCAGGATGGTGTAGGCGACCATGGTGCCGATCTGCACGCCGCCGACGGTGATCACCGGCAGCATGGTGTTCTTCAGTGCGTGCAGGAAGTAGATACGCTTGAGGCCGATACCCTTGGCGCGCGCGAACTTGATGTAGTCCGACTGCAGCACTTCCATCATCTCGGCACGAATCAGGCGAATGAACAGTGGCAGCATGATCGAGGCCAGCGAGATGGCCGGCAGCACCAGGTGCCAGAGGCCGTCGGCGGTGAAGAAGCCGCTCGACCAGGTGCCCGCGACGTGCACCAGCTCACCACGTCCGTAGGAGGGCATGCCGCCATCGGTGGACAGCATGCCGTTCAGGACACTGCCCCAGGTGGTGTCGCTGGGGAACCAGTCCACCGTCACGCCGATCGCGAACAGCTGGATCAACACGATGGCGGTCAGGAAGACCGGCACCGAGATGCCGATGATCGAGGTGCCCATGAACAGGCGTGACAGCCAGTTGCGCGGGCGAATCGCCGCGAACACCCCGATGGGCGCCGAGAGCAGGATGATGATCAGGCTCGAGGCCATCACCAGCTCCAGCGTGGCGGGCAGGTGCTTGAGAATCACCTCGGTCGCTGGCTGCTTGTAGAAGTACGAGTTGCCGAGATCGCCCTGCAGGGCATTGCCGGCAAAACGCAGATATTGGGTGATGAAGGGGTCGTTGAGGCCCATTTCATCGCGCATGACTTCACGCTGGGCTTCCGACACGGCCTGGCCGGTCATCTCGCGCAGCGGGTCGCCCAGGTTGTCCTGGATGGCGAAGCTGATGATGCTGATCACGAACATGACCAGTACGGCGTGCATCAGGCGTTTGATCAGAAAGGCAATCATGGATCGCCACCTTCCTCGTGAACATCACGGTCTCGCGCGCGTCGGCCCTATCCATGCTGGCCGATCACGCTGGGTGTCAGGTATCCCGCCTGTCGCTGGCCTGCCATCGGGCACAGGCTCCCCAACCCATCACCGAGAGGCGATGACCAAGGGGGAAGAACAGGCGGGGGTAAGTCGTCGCGTTCAGGTCAGCAGGGCAACCAGAGAGTTCGCTTAGGCTATCTCCGGTTGCCTGACTTGCCTGTCGCGAGGGGTGCGTGGCCAGGAACATGGCGCTGAACGATGCAAGGCGGTTCAGTGCCTGTCCCTCAGTCACGCGGCGGGATCACTCCTGGTCGATGACCAGATCCCCCAGGTACGGGAAGTTCATCACGTTCAGCACCGGCTCGATGTTGACGCCATCACGCGCGCCCCAGGCCAGGTTCTGCCAGTGCAGCGGCACGAAACCGGCATCGTCGTAGACGGCTTTCTCGGCGGCCTGCAGCATCTTGGCGCGCTTCTCGGTGTCGGTCTCCAGGTTGGCCTCGGTGACCATCTTGTCGACGTCCGGATTGCAGTAGTTGCCGGAGTTGTACTGACCGACACCGCTGTCGGCATCCGGGCAGAAGGTCAGGAATTCGAAGAAGTTGGCACTGTCTTCGGTGTCCGAGTGCCAGCCGATCATCATCATGTCGGCGGCACGCGCATCATATTCCGGCCAGTACTGGGCCTTGGGCAGGGTCTTCAGATCCACCGTGATGTTGATCCTGGCCAGCATCGAGGCCACGGCCTGGGCGATCTTGGCGTCGTTCACATAGCGGTTGTTGGGCGCCATCATGCTGATCTCGAAGCCATCCTCGTATCCGGCTTCCTTCATCAGCTCCTTGGCCTTGGCCACGTCATAGCGCGGCGTCAGCTCGGGATTGTGGCCCTGATAGCCATCCGGTGACATCTGGGCGGCGGGGGTCGCGAAGCCTTTCATCAGCTTCTGGGCGATGCCTTCCTGATTGATGGCGTAGTTGACGGCCTGACGGACACGCTTGTCCTTGAAGGCTTCGACACGCTCCTGGTTCATCTGGAAAGTGATGATGCGGGTGCCGCCCATCTCGACCAGGTGCACGCCGTCCTGCTTGCGAATGCGCTCCAGATCGGTCGGCGGTACCGGCGCGATGAAGTCCATGTCGCCGGAAAGCAGCGCCGCGACACGCGTGGCGTTTTCCTTGATCGGCGTCAGCACGATGTCATCGACGTTACCCGGGGATTCGGTATCCCAGTAATCCTCGAAGCGCTCGAAACTGATCTTCACGCCCTGCTGACGGTCCGCGACCTTGTAGGGGCCCGTGCCGGACTCGTTGCGTGAGGCGAAGGTGTTGGCCGCCTTGGCGATCTCATCCTTGGCCTTGCCGTCTTCGGTCTCGCCGGAATAGAACGCGCTGTCCATCGGGAAGATGTAGGTGGCGGCATTCAGCACCAGCGGGAAGGGCTTGTCAGTCACCAGATCCACAGTGTAGTCATCGACGGCCTTGACGTCGGTGAACGGCGCGAAGATGGCCTTGAAGTCGGCACTCTTCTTGAGGCGCTCGATGGTCCAGACCACATCCTTGGCGGAGAAGTCATTGCCGGAGTGGAACTTGACGCCTTCGCGCAGGTGGAAGCGCATGGTGTTGTCATCGATACGCTCCCAGCTCTTGGCCAGGCGGCCATCGAAGCCGAGGTCCTTGTTCCAGCGAATCAGCGGGTCGTAGACCATATGCGACAGCTGCAGGGTGCCGCCGGAGAGCTGTTCGTGGATATCGAGGGTCACGGGGTCAGCGTCGTAGGCCATGCGCAGGGTGACGTCTTCGGCCATTGCCGGAGCCGCCATGGCCAATGTCGCGCTGCCGATCAGCGCACACAGGGTCTTCTTGGGCAAGAAAGACTGGAGGGCATTCTGACGGGTCATGAGCATCCCTTTGCTTGTGTAGTTTGATTGTTGTTGTGGCGATCCTGCGCGGCTGTCGAGGCAGACACGCGGGATGCGTTCTAACAGTAGAGAGTCACTTGGTCGCGGGACAATCGAAATGTTGAGTAGCCGGATGCAGGTGGTGAATAGCCTTTTCCTGGCCACGCAACGTCATCCAGGCTGGTGCAGGGCGCGAGATCGACGAAGCGACACACCGGATGTCACACGACAATGCCATCTCTCACCTCAATAACGCCGTGAGCTGCGCGCGCTTCCTCTCAGGGCAATACGGAGCGATTCAGCCCTGCCATATGCTGGGCAAGCCGCCGTGACACTGGTCTTCCTCGTTCACGCTGCAAGCCTTCACGACAAGTCAATTCCAATAGAATCAACTATTTGAAGCAATATTGATGATCGAGGTCTGGGGGAGTTCTCGGGCGCTGCATGGCCGTGGTGTGTATCAGTTCCGTCAGTCGACGGGGCCTGTTTGAGAGACATTGCGTACGCTGAATACCGCCAATCCGGCTTCAGGCCACCTGGCGATAAACAGACACCATCAGCGGTAGAAAAGCCGACAGGATAGGCGGTGATTCTCCACTGCGTGCAGTCTCTGCACCTGATTGGTGCGCATGGCGTTCTGCGACCAAAGTTGCGCCTCAGAGGTCCTCCACGAAGGCCTGCAAGGGCGATACTGCGCAGTAAAATTCCCGAACGCTGCGCTGAAAACACGTGAAAGACTTTCCAGCGCCGGTGACAGCCAGGCCTGATTCCATTCAATAGACGCCAAACCCTAGGTGATCAGACGCGACGAAGGGTTGCCGAGGAGGCAAGCAAGGATATTGCAAAAAGGGACAGTAAAAGGGAGGGAGACAAAGAGCAGAAAGCAGACCCAGTTCGGCGCGATCGCGCACGGGAGACCTGAAACGCGACGCGCCTCCCGAGAGGGAGGCGCGTTGGAGGGCACTGATGTTGCTACCGGCATCCTGCAGCACCGGCAGCTGGATCAGGTCGGCCTGATCAGTCCTGCTGCGGCAAAGGCTCGATGCGGTCCACACGATACAGCTGCGGCACCTGTGACAGGTTGCTGATGGTGCAATCGAGGTTGTTCACTCGACCATCGGACAGGCCGTAGACCCAGCCGTGCACTTCCAGCTTCTGACCGCGCTCCCAGGCACGCTGCAGGATCTTGGTTCTGGCCAGGTTCTGCACCTGAGAGCGGACATTGAGTTCACACATGCGGTCGACCTGCTCATCCAGCGGCAGGTCCTTGAGCTCGTCATAGTGCAGGTTGTAGAGCTCACGCAGGGTGTGCAGCCAGTAGTCGACCATGCCATTGTCACCGCCGGTGATCGAGGCACGCACGCCACCACATCCGTAATGGCCGACAATCATGATGTGCTCGACCTTCAGGACATCGACAGCGTACTGGATCACCGACAACGCGTTCATGTCGTTGTAGTGGATCAGGTTGGCGACATTGCGATGTACGAAGACTTCGCCGGGCGGCAGGTCGATGATCTGGTTGGCCGGTACGCGGGAATCCGAGCAGCCGATCCACAGAAAATCAGGATTCTGCTGGTCCGAGAGGCGCTTGAAGAACTCAGGGTCGCGCTCGGTCATGGATTCAGCCCAGACCTTGTTTTGCTCAAGCAGCTTTTCGATATTGCTCATGGCAGGGAGACCACTTTTTCAAATGACGGGGGCAGGGGACGGTTGTCGCACAGGGGCGTTGGCCGTGATGCCTCTCGGGCGCAGAGCCTCTTGGCTCAGGCCAACAGGCAGGCATTCACGGCAGCGTCAGGCAAGACGTCAGAGCGCTAATGCTACGAGCAACAGTGTTACGAGCAACAATGTTACGCGCCCGCAGAGCGCTTCGCCAATGACGGTGCTAGCCCCTGTGCCAGCACGTTGTAACTTTTGTCTAACATGCTTGTTGGACATATTTACCGTGTCAGAGGCCACAGGGTCAACCTGAAGGCCGATACGTGGGTAACCGTGCCCAGCGACACGGGACTCCCGAGGCCGCGCGAGTCCTGATACCATGTGGCCAATTCATCAAGGAGATTCCCGTGACCGATCAGACCCATCAGCCTGCGACAGGCCAGTTTGACTTCGACCTGTTCGTCATTGGTGCCGGCTCCGGCGGCGTTCGCGCTGCCCGGACCGCCGCCGCGACCGGCGCCCGCGTTGCCGTGGCAGAAGACCGCTACCTCGGCGGTACCTGTGTCAATGTCGGTTGCGTGCCCAAGAAGCTCTACTCCTACGCTGCCCACTATCATGACTCCTTCAAGGACAGCGCTGGCTTCGGTTGGGATCTGGGCGACGCCCCGCGCTTTGACTGGGCGACCCTGCGCGATCGCAAGACCGCCGAGATCTCTCGTCTGAACGGCATCTATCGCAATCTGCTCAACAATTCCGGTGCCACGCTGATCGAAGGCCGTGCCAGCATCGCCGATGCCAACACCGTCGTCGTCAATGGCGAGCGTCACACCGCGGCCAAGATCCTGGTTGCCACCGGTGGCTGGCCGTTCCTGCCGGACTTCCCGGGTCGTGAACATGCGCTGGATTCCAACCGCATCTTCGATCTGGAAAGCTTCCCGAAGCGCTTCTTCGTCATCGGTGGTGGCTATATCGCCGTCGAGTTCGCCAGCATCTTCAATGGTCTGGGTGCCGAGACGCACCTGAGCTATCGCGGTGACCTGTTCCTGCGCGGCTTCGACAACGAAGTGCGTGAGTTCACGCGTGACGAGATGGCCAAGAAGGGCGTCAACCTGCACTTCAACACCACGGTCGAGTCCATCGACAAGCAGGGCGATGTCTACAGCGTGCGCCTGAGCGATGGCCAGGTGCTGGAAGTGGATTGCATCCTCGCCGCCACCGGTCGCAAGCCGAACATCGAAGGCCTGGGGCTCGAGAATGTCGATGTGGCGCTGAATGTCGATGGCACCGTGCGCGTCAACGAGCGCTTCGAGACCACCACCCCGTCCATCCTCGCGCTGGGTGACATCATCGGTGGCCCGGAACTGACGCCGGTGGCACTTGAAGAAGCCATGCACCTGGTACGTGCGCACTTCGGCGACGGCGTCGTGGGTGGTCTGGACTACGACAGCATCGCGACAGCGGTATTCTGTCATCCGAACATCGGTACCGTCGGCCTCAGCGAGGAAGCGGCGCGCGAGAAGTTCGACAGCATCCGCGTCTACACCGCTGACTTCCGTCCGCTCAAGCACACCCTGTCCGGCAGCGATGAGCGCAGCCTGATGAAGCTGATCGTCGATGACGCCAGCGACAAGGTCGTCGGCGTGCACATGGTCGGTGATGAAGCCGGTGAGATCATGCAGGGCATCGGCATCGCCGTGCGTGCCGGCCTGACCAAGGCCGACTTCGACCTGACCGTGGGCATTCACCCGACGGCAGCGGAAGAGTTCGTCACCATGCGCAGTGTCACGCGCACCTGACAAGCCAGTCGCAAAGAAGGCTCGTCGAAATGACTGAGCTTCGAAAAGACTGAACGTCGAAACAGAGCGTCGAAAACAGAACGCCCCACGGCCTTGCCGTGGGGCGTTTTTGCATGCGTCTTCTGCGTGCTCCCAGGCGCAAATCAACTGCGAAAGGGGAGTCATGGTTACTGAGTAACGGTGCAGGTTACACAGTCAACAGCTGCGACTATCTGAATCCGCGCTGAAAGTTGCACGCAATGAGGAAGTGGCATTCCTCGATAGGCGAGGGACAAGTCGCTGTCTGCGCAGTTCACTGCCAACACCTACACCTTTCGTAGCATAAAGCATGACAAGCTGGTACTCGCGCACTTCAGCTATGCTAGTCTCAGTGCAGCGTTATGCACCTCAAATTACTGAAATATCAGCCATGTGGCAGTGGATAAGCCTGAAAATCGGCCTGTTTCACACGCGATACAAGCAAGGGTCTGGCCGGTATCGAGGTGCACGACGGCAAGACCAATAACAAGCCAGCAAAGGGAGTTTCAACATGACCATGATCAAGAAGTCGCTGACAGCGGCGGTCGCGACCGCAGGTCTTGGCCTGATGGGGATCTCCGGAGGCGCCAGCGCCGCCGAGCAGACCTTCGTAACCATCGGCACCGGCGGTGTAACAGGCGTTTACTATCCGGCTGGTGGTGCAATCTGCCGCTTGGTCAACCGTGGCAAGGCCGAACACGGCATTCGCTGCAGCGTCGAGTCCACGGGCGGTTCCGGCTACAACCTGAACAGCATCCGTACCGGCGAGCTGGACATGGGCGTTGCCCAGTCTGACGCGCATTACAATGCCTATGAAGGCAAGGGCGATTTCGAAGACTTCGGCCCGAACAAGGACCTGCGTTCACTGTTCTCCCTGCACCCGGAACCGTTCACCGTCGTCGCTCGCAAGGACAGCGGCGTGACCGAGTTCGACCAGCTGGAAGGCAAGCGCATGAACATCGGCAACCCGGGTTCCGGTCAGCGCTCGACCATCGACACTCTGCTGTCCTCGCAGGACAAGGACACCAGCGTGTATTCCGTGGCCTCCGAGCTCAAGGCCTCCGAGATGTCTTCCGCACTGTGTGACAACAAGATCGACGGTTACGTCTACGTCGTGGGTCACCCGTCCGGTTCCATCAAGGAAGCGACCACCACCTGTGACGCCAACATCGTCAATGTCACCGGCGACGCCGTCACCAAGCTGGTCGAAGAGAAGCCTTACTTCTCCGTCGCGACCATCCCGGGTGGCATGTACCGCGGCAACGATGACGACGTGACCACCTTCGGTGTCCGCGCCACCATCGTCTCCAGTGCCGAAGTCGAAGACCGCGTCGCCTACGAAGTGGTCAAGGCCGTGTTCGACAACTTCGATCAGTTCCAGCGCCTGCACCCGGCGTTCCAGGTCCTGAAGAAGGAAGAGATGGTCAATGCTTCCCTGACGGCGCCGCTGCACGATGGCGCCAAGCAGTACTACAAGGAAGCTGGCCTGCTGAGCGAGTGATATGCCCTGCGCGCCTCGCCTGCGAGGCGCCGTGCATGAACGCTCACCCTGTGCTCAGGGAGCCGAGCACAGGGAGCACAGGGAATTCCCGGAGACCGCACTCGTTGCGGTCTCCGTGCTTGTGGAAAGTCTGCATTCCCGGGCGGCCACTCAGGTCGTGCAGGAAAAGGTCGAGCAGGAAAGGGCCAACCAGGAAAAGGCCAAGCAGGGAAAGCGCAGCAGAGACACCCGCCGTCATTGCGCAATCAAGACTTGCCTGCGAGTGGCAAGTGGCGTGACGGCAGCCGCAGCATGGACAAGCGTGACCAGGCAAGGTCTCACGCTCGTCACGAGCCTAGCTCGCTGCCCGTTCAGGAAATCGTTCAGGAAATTTACGCCCTGAACGGGTGAATCAATGGAAACATCTGTCAGGCCGGACATACTGAAGACGTAACCAGCTTGATAAGCATGTGGTTGAGCAGGGCCTTCTGGTCGAGCAAGAAGGTGACCTGTCAGCCATCGCCTGACTCGCGTACCGGATCACAAAAAATGACCAAAACCCAAACTGCAGCAACGTCTCAGGCGCCAGACGCCGAGACGCATCATGATGCTGAAGTCCTCGAGATGCTGGAGTCGGAAACCGGCGGCCGTCATCCCGTAGGCTTCGTGGGCCGCCACTTCATGTGGCTGATTCCACTGGCATGGTCGTTGTTCCAGCTTTACCACGCCTCGCCGTTGTCACTGCTAAATTCCGACACCGCGCGCGCCGTGCATCTCTGTTTTGCCATCTCGCTGGCCTTCGTGGCGTACCCGGCCTACAAGGGGGCTCCCGCCAATCGCATTCCCCTCTATGACTGGGCCCTGGCGATCTTCGCCGTGGCGGGTGTCGCCTATGTGCTGATCTTCAGTGATGAACTGGCACGTCGCGCTGGCGCCTATACCACCGTGGACCTGGTGTTCTCGGGAATCGGCCTGGTCCTGCTGCTGGAAGCCACACGGCGCGCACTCGGGCCGCCCCTTGCGGTCGTCGCCAGCGTCTTTCTTCTCTACAGCCTGTTCGGCGCCTACATGCCCGATGTCATCGCGCATGCCGGGGCCAGCCTCAACAAGCTGCTCGGCCACCAGTGGCTGACCACGGAAGGGGTGTTCGGGGTCGCGCTCGGCGTTTCCACCGACTTCGTGTTCCTGTTCGTGCTGTTCGGTGCCTTGCTGGAACGTGCTGGCGCCGGCAACTACTTCATCCGCATGGCCTTCTCCATGCTCGGCCACATGCGGGGCGGACCGGCCAAGGCCGCCGTCGTCGCCTCTGGCCTGTCCGGCATCATCTCCGGCTCCTCCATCGCCAACGTCGTCACCACCGGCACCTTCACCATCCCGCTGATGAAGAAGGTCGGCTTCCCGGCCACCAAGGCGGGCGCCGTGGAAGTGGCCGCGTCCACCAATGGCCAGCTGACGCCGCCGATCATGGGCGCCGCGGCCTTCCTGATGGTCGAATACGTCGGCATTCCTTACCTTGACGTCATCAAGCATGCCTTGCTGCCGGCATTGATCTCCTACATTGCCCTGATCTACATCGTGCACCTGGAGGCGTGCAAGGCCGGCATGGAAGGCCTCAAGCGCACCCAGAAGACCAGCATGATCGCGACCTTGCTGACTTTCCTGACCGTCTTCATCGGCATGGGAATACTCACGCTGGTCGTCTACTACGGCATCGGCTGGATCAAGACCCTGGCGGGGGATGGCGCGGTCTGGATCGTGCTGCCGCTGCTGCTGGCCTCCTATGTGGCACTGATCGCCTATTCAGCACGCTTCCCGGAACTTGGGGAAGGCGACATCGATGAACTGCCGCCGGTCGGCCCGACCGTCAAGGTCGGTCTCTACTTCCTGTTGCCGGTCGTGGTACTGGTGTGGTGCCTGACCGTCGAACGCATGTCACCGGGGCTGTCGGCCTTCTGGGCCGTGCTGTTCATGATCTTCATCACCGTGACCCAGCGTCCGCTGGTGGCCATCTTCCGCAAGGAAGGCAATGTCGGCGGCGCCGCACAACGCGGTGGCGAAGACCTCTTCCATGGCCTGGTGATCGGTGCCAAGAACATGATCGGCATCGGCGTGGCGACCGCGGCGGCAGGTATCGTCGTTGGCACCGTGACCCTGACCGGGCTGGGTCTCAAGATGACCGCCTTCGTCGAGTTCATCTCGGCCGGCAACCTGATGCTGATCCTGATCTTCACCGCCGTGATCAGCCTGATTCTGGGCATGGGCCTGCCGACGACTGCCAACTACATCGTCGTCTCGACGCTGATGGCGCCGGTCATCGTCAATCTGGGCGCGGAAAACGGCCTGATCGTGCCGCTGATCGCCGTGCACCTGTTCGTGTTCTACTTCGGGATATTGGCCGATGACACGCCACCGGTGGGGCTAGCCGCCTTCGCGGCGGCCGCGATCGCCAAGGCAGACCCGATCAAGACCGGTATCCAGGGTTTCACCTACGATATCCGCACCGCGATCCTGCCGTTCATGTTCATCTTCAATACCAACCTGTTGCTGATGAACATCGACAGCTACTGGCACCTGGCGATCACGGTGGCCTCGGCCGTCGCGGCGATGCTGGTCTTCGCGGCGGCGACGCAAGGCTACTGGCTGACGCGCACGCGCTGGTACGAGACCATCGGTCTGCTGCTGATCACCTTCACGCTGTTCCGTCCGGGCTACTGGTGGGACATGATCTATCCGCCCACCACCATGGCCGCGCCGCAGCAGATCGAGACGCTGATCGCCGAAGCGCCGGTGGACAGCAAGCTGCCGATTCACGTCTCGGGCATCAACCTGGATGGCGACGAGGTCTCCAAGACCGTGTTGCTGCCGGTCTCTGACGCCGAGAGTGGCGAAGCCCGTCTGACCGATGTCGGCCTGACGCTGGATATCAGCGACGAGCAGGTGCTGGTCAGCATGATCGAGTACGGCAGCGTGGCACAGCAGGCCGGCATCGATTTCGACTACACCATCGATGGCATCCAGCAGACGGCTGAGCGTCCGCCGAAGGAAATCGCCATGCTGCCGGCACTGGCATTGCTGTGGCTGATCGGCTTCCTGCAGGTACGTCGACGTCGTCAGCAACCCGCCGTTGCCTGACGCCGACGCGCTATCCGCTCGACAAGGTAGCGTTTGAGCACCAACCCTCACGGCGGAAGCCGTAAGGGAATAAACAAAAGCCGCCCCCGAGATGCTCGGTGGGCGGCTTTTTCATGCCTGCGGCGCGGCTGGCTCTCTCTGCTGCCAGGTGGCGCTGCTCAGCATGCTGCTGTCAGGCACCAGGCAAGAGGGCATTTCATGAGGGAGCAACAGTATGCGCCTGCCTTGCGTGACCTGTCTGCAAGGCTAGCGTGAAATATGAACGCGTTTTTGCAACACGATCGACATATTCATCATGCTAGCTTCAAGGGGCACACTCCAACGGAAGGCATGTCGCCAATGGTAAGAGTCGAGAAGCAGTCCCGTCGTCTGTACGTCCTCGATACCAACGTGCTGATTCACGACCCCTCAGCCCTGTTCCAGTTTGACGAGCATGATGTCGTCATCCCGATGACGGTGCTGGAGGAGCTGGACAAGCACAAGAATGGCAACAAGGAGATTGCCCATACCGCCCGCCAGATCAGCCGTACGCTGTCCGATCTCACCGCGGATGTCACACCTCAGGAAATCCTGCGTGGAATTCCGCTCCCGCCTTCCATGAATGGCGCGGGCAACCTTCACTTCCTCTCCGGCCATGTCGATCAGAGCGACGCCTGTGCCGACAATCGCATTCTCGCCGAGACTCGCAGCCTGTCTGCACGCTGTCAGGACGCCTCGGTCATCCTGGTGACCAAGGACATCAACCTACGCATCAAGGCCGCCGCCCTGGGCATGGCGGTGGAAGACTATCTAACGGATCGCGCCTTCACCGACAGCGACGCCATGATCGAGGGCGTCAAGCTCTTTCATGAGGCCGGCCACGACGGCCAGGGCGTCTGGGACGACATGCAGGTCGATGTCACCGTCACGCGCGAGCACCATCGCACCTTCTATGAGCTGTCAGGCCAGATGCCCAAGGACTGGTACCCGGGCATGCTGATCGCGGATTGTGATGGGGATGATGGCGCCAGCTTCGAGGCCATCGTGCGCGAGCTGGAGCACGACTATGCACGCCTGGAAGTGCTGCAGAACTATCGCAACGAGCGCAGCGCCTGGGGGGTGAATGCCCATGACAGTCGCCAGAACTTCGCCCTCAACCTGCTGATGGACGACAGCGTCGACATGGTGTCGATCGCGGGCAGTGCAGGCACCGGCAAGACTTACATGACGCTGGCTGCCGCGTTCGAGCAGACACTGGAGAAGAAGCGTTTCGAGCGCATCATCTTCACCCGCGCGCCGATCGCGATGGGCGAAGAGATCGGCTTTCTGCCCGGCACCGAAGAAGAGAAGATGTCGCCGTGGATGGGAGCCTTCCATGACAACATGGACAACCTGCTGCGCAAGGAGGGAGAAGGCACCAGCGCCTGGAACGAGGAGGCCACGCGCGCCTGGATCGGCAATCGTGTCCAGATTCGTTCACCATCCTTCATGCGTGGCCGCACGCTGAGCGATACCTTCCTGATCATCGATGAAGCCCAGAACCTGACGCCCAAGCAGCTCAAGGGCCTGCTGACACGGGCGGGCGCCAACACCAAGGTGGTACTGCTGGGCAATGTGGGCCAGATAGACACTCCCTATCTGACCGCCAACACCTGCGGCCTGGCGGTGGCAGTGCAGCGCTTCAGCTCGTGGCCGCATGCCAGTCACGTGACACTCAAGTGTGTCGAGCGCTCACGTCTGGCGCTGGTCGCGGAAGAGCTGCTGTGAGATGTTCGCCACACTTTTGACAACCTGGTTCACCCGATGGCGTCGCCATCACGACACTGACGGTTTTGATATCTCAACAGCACTGACAAAAAACGCCGCCCATCAGGGCGGCGTTTTCGTGTGCATTGCATCACGTCAGTCATGGAGATCATCACGCCGCAAGTGCGTGGCGATCACTCGGCAAGGCTTTCAGCATACGAAGGGCGGCAAGGGCGCAAAGGCCAGGCGTTCCTTGAGCAGCTTGTTCTCATGCGTCAGCTGCCCCAGCTGGGCCTCCAGGCGTGAGTATTCCGCCGAGGAGTGCTCCAGCTGCGCGCGCATGTCCTTGAGCTCCGTCTCGCGCTGCTGGCGAGCCGAGCTCTCCTCAAAGCGGCGACGCTCTTCTTCCTGCAGCTGCTTGCGTTGCTCGGCTGCCTGGGCATCGAGACGCTCGACGCGCTTCTCGAGCTGCTCCTGACGACGTCGATGCTGCTTGTCGAGCTCGCTCTTCTCGAGGCGCGCATCATCCAGCATCTTCATCAGGCGCGTTTCACTGGCCTCATGGCGCGCCTCTTCCTGTGCGAGGCGCTCCTTCCACTCGCTTTCCTGCGCCTGGATCGTCTGCTGATGGCGCTCGTGGTCCACTTCGCGCGTGCGCTCCATGGCCGCGATGTCTTCCTGGGCCAGGGTCAGGCGCTTTTCGAGCTTGTCCTGCAGCTGCTGCCAATGTTCCTGCTCATTGGTCAACGTCGCCAGGGCCTGCACACGCTCTTCAAGGCGCGCCTGCACCTGGGCCAATTGCTCGGACAGGGCACTGAGGCGCTGTTCGGCATCTTCCGCGCGGCGCTGTGCCTGCGCTTCGGCTTCACGCGCCTCGACGGTCTGCTTGTCCGCTTCCTGGCGATAGTGCACCAGGCTTTCATTGGCCAGTGACTGCGCCTCCTTCCAGACCGTGGCCAGGGTCTCGGTGAGACTGTCAGGCATGGCCTGGCTCAGCGGCTCATCACGCTTCTCGGCGCGCCGATGGCGCCAGTCACGCAGGTGATCGCTGATGGTGGTGAAGCTGCCGGTCCCCAGCACTTCGCGAATCTTCTGCACGCTCGGGGCCTCGCCCCGTGCCATCAGTGACTCGATGGCTCGTTGTACATCCTCGTACTGGACGCCAGTGCGCGCCATGGGAATCTCCGTCCGTAGTCTGTCATTGATACGTCGTCAGTCGTTGCTGCTTGACCGCCATTACGCCACGAAGCGCGGCCAACTACCACTCTCCAGCACGCGCTCTCGTACACGTAAAGGCAGCGGATGGACCACACCATCTGACGAGAGCAATACCTTGGATGCCGCTCGCCTTCTTCTGCCATCAGTCCACCCCCAGCCTGGTGCCCATCTTAGCGATGTTTTTTGACAAGATAAAGATAATTACATATTACGTAATACGTAATTTACGATACAGGAGGGCTGATAAATTCATGATTACGCGCCTTATCTTGAATTATCATGGATGTAACGTCACAATTAGCCCCGAGGGCAGGGCAAGCTTGAACAAGACAGGAAAAGGAAGGACCGCGAGGCGCCCCAGACCGGCGCACGCCTGATATGAGGCGCCAGGCGGGCGATATACAGCCAAGACGCAGCTACGGGAGTTACCGGTGGAAGAAAGCACGCACGACGGCATCACCGCGCTGGTCGGGCATCTGGAGGGCGAGCTATCCAGAGCGCAGCAGCATGCCCAGCTGACGACCACTGATGATCGCTCACTGATTCGCGCCCGCACGAATGTCGAGGCCGTGGCCTCTTGGCTCAACGAATATCGCCACAGCGCTCAGACGCTTCGTGCCTATCGCAAGGAGGCGGAGCGCCTGCTGCTATGGCTCAAGGCCGAGGGAGAGCAGGGCAGAGAATCAGCCCTAGCCAGTCTGGATCGCGAACGCCTCGAACACTTCGAGGCGTTTCTGGCCGACCCGCAGCCTGCAGAGGTCTGGGTCGGCAGCGTACGCGCTCGCAAGCATCCGCAGTGGCGTCCCTTTCGTGGCCCGCTGGCCCCCGCCAGCCGCCGCCAGAGCCTGGTGATTCTACAGGGCATGTATGCCTGGCTGATCGAGGCTGGCTACCTGTCACGCAACCCGTTCCGCCTGATGCGCGACAAGCGCCGGATGGACAACCGCACGCTGCGCATCGAACGCTATCTCGAGCGCCCCTTGTGGGACTGGCTGTGGGGGTGTATCGAAGCGCATTGCGAGGAGCTGACACCGGTCGGCGCTTCACCTGAGGACGGAGTGTCCCGCGAGCGCTTCATGGCCGAGCGCCAGCGCTTTCTGTTCGCATTCGCCTATCTGATGGCGCCCCGCATCGCGGAAATGGCCGCCGCGAGGATGGGCGATATCGTCAAGCGGGAAGGTCAGTGGTGGTGGCGGGTGATAGGCAAGGGCGCCAAGCTAGCCGAGATTCCGTTGCCGCCGCCGATGCTCGAGGCGTTGGTTCGCTGGCGACGCCTGCGCGGGCTCAGTGATCTGCCGCAGGCACTGCCCACCGATGAGTCGCTGCCGTTGCTGGCACGTCTGGATGGCACGACACCGCTCGGCGACAACCAGCTCTACCGCTTGATCAAGCAGGCTTTTGCCCAGGCCGCCAACGACATGCGCCAGCGAATCCAGAGCCCCGGCGATGCCAGCGAGCTGATGGCACGCACCCTCGATCAGGCAAGCCCTCACTGGCTGCGCCACACCGCGATCACCCATCAGGCACAGGCCGGGGTAGAGCTGCGCTTTCTGTCGCGCTCCGCCAGACACTCGCGACTGGATACAACATCTCGCTACCTGCACGCCGAGGACAGCGAGTGGCAGCAGCAGATGGCCAGACATTCGCTGGCGACGCCAGGCCATCCGCCTGAGGCGCCAGAGCACGACCCATGAGCGTTGTCACACACGCTCAGGCCCGAAGGCGCCGTGCGTCCGGCGAGGTCAGGCGTTATTATGGCGACAGCGTATCTTCAGACACTTTGCAGTGACATCACCGGGAGTCAGCATGAGCGACGCGCAACAAGCGCAGGCGGAACTGGTCGAGGAATTCAGCTTCTTCGACAACTGGATGGACCGCTATCAGTACATCATCGACATGGGCAAGGCGCTACCGGAATACCCGGAAGCACTGAAAGGTCCTGAGACCAAGATCGACGGCTGCCAGTCCAACGTCTGGATTCATCCTGAAGTGCGTGGCGAAGGCAGCGAGCAGCGCCTGCATTTCCAGGCGACCTCGGACGCCGCCATCGTGGCAGGCCTGATCGCCGTGGTACTGCGCATCTACAACGACCGGACGCCGCAGGAAATCGTCGCCACCCAGCCGACCTTCCTCAATGAGCTCGGCCTCGACAAGCACCTCTCGCCGACACGTTCCAACGGCCTGCATGCGATGCTCAAGCGCATCTACGGTGTGGCCGAGCTGCATGCCAACGCGTAATTTTGCCCACTGAGCGCTGAGCTGAAAGATAGAGACACAACGCCCGCGCTGCCACTGGAAATCTGTGTGGCAGCGCGGGCGTTGTGTCATCAGAGTCTCGAGGTGTCAGGCTGCGGGGGACGGCTGCCGTTCACAGGGCGATTGTCGAACGATGACCATTGGCGAACCTGCCAGCGGGTCGGGATGAATCTCCGCTTCCACCGAGAAGACCTGCTGCATCAACTCTGACGTCGCGGCTTCTTCGGGAGAGGCGCTGATCGCCAAACGCCCCTCCTTGAGCATGATGATGTGATCGGCATGACGAAAGGCCTGGTTCAAGTCATGCAGCACGGCGATGACCGTCTGTCCCTGCGCGACCATGTCACGGATCATGTCCATCAACTCCACCTGGTGATTGATGTCCAGATAAGTTGTCGGCTCATCCAGCAGTACCAGGGGCGCACGCTGTGCGAGCACCATTGCCAGCCATGCGCGCTGTCGTTGGCCACCGGACAGATCGTGCAGCCATCGATCGGCCAGCTCGCCTATCTGAACGCGTTCGATTGCCTCATCGACGATCCTGCGGTCGCTGGCTTTCAGTCGGCCCCAGAGGTCGTTGTAAGGGCTTCGTCCATACCCCACCAGCTCGCGTACGCTGATCCCCTCTGGAATGGTCAGCACCTGCGGCAGGAAGGCGATCTCGCGCGCCAATGCCTTGGCCGATGTCTTGTGAATCGACTTGCCCTTCAATGTGATGGTGCCGCGAGTCGGTGACAGAGTCCGGGCGAGACTCTTGAGCAGTGTGGACTTGCCGCAGCCATTCGGGCCAACCAGTGCAGTGAACTTTCCCTTGGGGATCTCGACATCCAGTCCATCGATGATAACGCTATTGCCATAGCCCAGCTTGAGGTCGTTGATCTCGAGAATCGTCGCGCTTGTCATCTATTTGACCTTGTAAAGCAACCACAGGAAGTACGGCGCACCGACGATGGCGGTAAGTACTCCAGCGGGGATTTCTGAAGGTGGCATCAGTGCTCGCCCCACGGTGTCCGACAGCAGCAGAATCATCGCACCAATGATCGCCGCGGCAGGCAGTACCTGAAGGTGTCTGCCACCCACGATCCTGCGTGCGATATGTGGCGAGACCAACCCCACGAAAGTGATCGGCCCGACGATGGATACCGAGACCGAGACCATCATCACCGCAAGCCCTAGAGCACACCAGCGAAGACAGCTCATCCGCACGCCCAGTGCGGCGGCGGACTGATCACCTAGTGCCGTCAGATCCAGAGGCTTGGCTAGCAGCAACGAGGCGATCAGCATCGGCACCAGAGACGCCGCAGGCCAGATCTGCTCCCAGCCACGTGCCCAGAGGCTGCCCGTGAGTGACAGCAGAGCGGTGTTGACCTCGGTAGGGTGGGTCAGTAACAGGAACTCGGTGATCCCGGAGAACGTTACCGAGATCGCGATGCCAGTCAACGCAAAGCGGACCGGCTCGAAATCATCGATATGGTAGGACATCAACAGTGCGGCGCCGCAGAAGCCGCCAATGCCTGCCACCAGCGGGAGAAGCTCGGGAGGTGTGGTAGGAAAGATGAGCAGGGCAATGCTGAGTGCCAAGCCAGCACCTTGCGTCACGCCCAAGATATCCGGTGATGCCAATGGGTTGCGGATGATGCCTTGAACCAGTGCGCCGGAAACTCCCATCGCCGCGCCAGTCAGCAGTGCGATCAGGCTTCTCGGCAAACGGTGGTTCCAGACCACGAAATCCTGCGCATCGTGCTGCAGCAGCATTCGCGTGATGTCGGGCAGGCTGACGGTATGCTCTCCCAGCATCAGTGCCAGCAGCAGCATCATCGCCGATGTGACAGACAGGAGGCTCAGTTTCCATGTGGCAGTCATCACAGCTTCCTCGCCATCAGGAGGAAGAAAGGTGCGCCGATCAAGGCGGTAATCGCGCCTGCAGGTGTCTCGGAAGGGAACGCGACCCAGCGACCAATGATATCGGAGACGAGCAGAAGGATGGCACCACACAGCGAGCTGCCCAGCACCAGCGGGCGATAGTCCACACCAATCAGGCGTCGCGCGATATTGGGTGCCATCAAGCCGATGAAGCCGATAGGTCCAACCACGGCTACCGTGACGCCTACCATGATCGTGCCAGCGGTGAAGGCAAGAACGCGCAGGCGCGTCAGGGACACGCCCAGTGATTGGGCATTCTCATCCCCGAGGTTCAACAAATTGAGCGGCTTGGCCAGCACGATGCACAGCAGGAAGGCTGGCACGAACACGACGCACAGCAGCCATACTTCTGGCCATCGCACTCCTACCATCGAGCCGGCCAGCCAGTTCAATACGCCCATGGCACGCTCTTCCGCCAGCAGTACCACGAGTCTCGTCATGCTGGCGCAAAGTGCTGCCACGGTGATGCCTGCCAGCACCAATCGCGCACGTGAGGCCTGTGCCGACCATGCAGCGCCCAGCATGAAGACGATCAACCAGGCAGCGCCGCCACCAATCACGGAAATCAGCGCATTACCAAGCGGGAGAGAGAAGGGCAGCACGCCGCTGGAGACCAATGCCAGCCCAAGGCTTGCGCCACCTGTTACGCCCAACATGCTGGGAGAGGCGAGATTGTTGCGTGAGATGCCCTGCATCAAGAGTCCTGCCATGCCCAGCAGAGCGCCGATCAGGATTGTTGCCAGGGTTCGCGGCAGACGGATCTGACCGATGATCTGTGAGGTCATGCCCCCGGTTTGGCGTTGCAGGAGAAAGTGCCAGATGTTGGCTGGTGTCAGAGTAAAGGTCGAGAAGGCCCATAAGGACCACCAGCTCAACACAAGCAGTGCCATCAGTGACAGCAAGGCATAGAGGGCTGAAGACACCCCGCGAGGCGCGGGGCTGCTCGAGGTACGTGATATGGGCGACATTATCGGCTTTGGACATCCTGATAACGGTCATCAAACATCGCAGCAACATCGGCAGCGATCTTCTCAGCGGCCATGATGCCGCGATTTCGGGCCCAGGCATTGGGGGCAACATGATAGACATGCTGCTGTTTGACGGCCGTCAGCATTTGCCAGAGTGGCTCTTTCTGCCATTTGTCCACAATGGAGGGATGACGATAATCGCCCACCATGAAGTATTGCGGATTGACGGACAGGAACTGCTCCAGCCCGACGAAGTTCTGGGAATCAGGCCCCGCATCCGGCACCTCCAGGCCTAGAGCCTCGAGGACAGAGCCGTCATAGGAGTCCGGGCCGTGCAGAGACAGGCTGTCTTCGCGCGCTACCGCAAACACGGCACTGGCGCCATCGGGAACCTTCTCGGCATAGCTGGCCATGATGTCGGCATGCTTTTCAAGGCGCGCCTGCATGGCATCGCGCTTGCCGACCGATTTGGCCACGATGCGGGCCGATTCCAGGCTTTCGGCATAATCCTCACCACGCGATGGCAGTAGCAAGGTCGGTGCGATAGCTGCCAGCTGGTCATACATCTTGGTGTGACGATTGACATCCGCGATGATCAAATCCGGCTTGAGCGCTGCAATAGCCTCGATACTTGGCTGGGCACGCTTACCCACGGAAGCGAAGTCCCCCAGCACATTGCGCACTTCCGCTGGCAACCGCTTCGGGTCATTGTCGTCCGCGACGCCTACGGCGGGAACACCGATGGAGGCGAGGGAGTCCGCGAAGGAGAATTCCAGCACGACCACGCGCTCAGGAGTCTCGGGAATGGTGACGTCGTGGCTACCGTCGTTGATCGTGATGGCCCCAGCCTGGGCGACAGGCACCCAGGCGACGACAGCCGTGACAACGGCGAATAGTAGGGAACGAAACTTCATGTATGGCTCCGGCTTTGAATCATTGGTCGGTGCATGCATCAACTTGGCAAGCTGGTGTCGCGGGGCCTTGCTGCATGAATCGTGACGCAAATGCGTCTGACAACGTTTCAGCCACAAGGTGCCCACTCAGGAATCATCGCCTCGAGGCGCAGGATGCCATTGGCGCGTGATAACGCGAATTCTCAGGAGATAAACTGGCACCGGGCTCACCCTTTCCGATGTTCCTTCACCTCCAGAACATGCGTCATGGCCTGATGCTGACCATCCCAGACATACCGCAGATGCGGCCCCTGAATGGGAATACTGACCGCCGGCGGACGCAGGATAGCCGCGCACTCGGCGCTTGCATCCACCTGAGCGTGGCGCACGCTGGGGTAGAGCAAACCGAAGCTGCCAGCTTCTCGCAACCTGGCGGCAAAGGCTTGGCCGGCTGGGTAGCTGGCCATGTCTGGCTGACAGAGGGCGTCATGGCCCTCGCGAATGTCATGCAGTGGCTGCGTCACGCGATTGACGTAACTGCGCATGGTCATTTCCTGACTGGGCTGCGCGGTATCGGCCAGAAAGCGTGCCATGTGGAAGCGGGTCTCGCTGATCGCGGTATCCAGCGTACTCGCGCAGTAATAGACCCCGAAACTGCCATCAGTAAAGCGCGAGGCACGCCCTATGTGCGTGAAGGCCGCCATCACCGGCGTGGAACCCGGCCCGCTGATGCGATCTTGCGGCGCGACGCGACTCAGCTCGCCGGCTTCTTCACGCAGGCGGTCATTGGTCAGCGCCTCGATGGCAAACGCCATCTCCAGCTCATCAGGCTCGAGAATGTCCTCGAATACCGAAATGGGCGGGAAGGCACTGGAGATCACGCGCCAGGCGTTCTGCCAGTCCGGCAGCGTCAGCGCGGGCAGGGCGGAGTCATCGGCATGCTTGCCTTCGCTCGTCCATTCGCTCATCCACGCACTCCGTCGAGATAACGGCGAGTGTCGGCCAGCGAAACCACCTGTCCGGCCAGCATGTAGTCCAGCGCACTCTGGCCATTGAAGGGCGCCGCACGATTGGGGCGACGCACCCATTCATGGGCCATCTCGGGCGTATTGCTGAACAGGATGCGCAGGGCCTTGTGAATCCCCATCACGTAGGAGATACGCTCCAGGGTGTCGTTGGGCAGGCGCACTTCCGGCAACTTGCGATACTTGTGATAGGTAGTGGTACCGATGCCCCCCAACAGCACGCGCTGATCCGCCGCGCTGCACTGCCACTTCTCCATGATGTTGAAGAAGGACTTGAGGGCAACGCGGCCCGCACTGGGGCTGGTCGGGGACACACGATCGAGGGCGGCTGCGGTGGACATGACATTCTCCTGCTGACTGACGATGGCGTCACAACTGACGCCATACACATGTGAATGATAACACACAAACACTTCACATGCGCAAAGCCATCCGCAAGGCTTAGCCGTTCACAGAGCACACGACCTAGTCACTCGCAAGGTATACGCCCTCAAGGCCTGGGGGCGTCGTCCTCATCATGCGCATCACAGCAACTGGCAGACGAGGCGTGCCCCTTGCGCGGTGGCACGGGGTCCACGCCACCCGGCCCGCCCAGCGGGTGGCAGCGTGACAGACGCCTCGCCGTGAGCCAGCACCCCTTGAGGGGCCCATGCAACTTGATGGCCTCCAGTCCGTAACTGGAGCAGGAAGGGTAGAAGCGACAGCGCGGTCCCAGAAGCGGGCTGAGCACCAACTGATAGCCGCGCAGCAAGCCGGTCAGCAGGCGCGTCATGAACGACGTCACGCCGCGCTTGAGGGAGTGGCGACGTTCAGGCGTTGCCATACAGGGTGTTCGGGTCAATGATCGGTGCATCGGTAATCTCGGCACCTTCAGCATCCAGGCGCCAGTAGAAGCAGCTCTTGCGGCCGGTATGGCAGGCAGGGCCTGTCTGATCGACCTTGACCAGCAGGGTGTCGCCATCGCAGTCCAGATGCGTACTGACCAGCTTCTGCTGTTGGCCCGAGCTTTCGCCCTTGCGCCACAGCTTGCTGCGCGAGCGCGAGAAGTAGCACACGCGACCGGTGGAGAGCGTCTCGCGCAGGGCTTCGGCGTTCATCCACGCCATCATCAATACCTCGCCGCTGTCATGCTGTTGCGCGATGGCGGGAATCAGGCCGTCACCATTCCAGGGCAAGGCGGCGATCAGCGCCTCCAGCGCGACCTTCTCACCGATATCGGCATTCTCCAGCGACTTGAGCAGTCCATCCTGTGCCATTGAGGGGGTTCCTTGCAGAGTTCATATCGAAGCCCCTGCCAGCGTGATGTCACGCTGGCAGGGGCTCACGCAGTATCAGTATCACAAGCCGCGAATCAGCGACGCAGTCCGCCACGGGCGCTGCGCCAGATGAGCGACAGCAGGTAGGCGACACCGGCCACCAGCACGATGGTCGCGCCGGCGGGCAGGTCGAACTGCCAGGAGAGCGCCAGGCCGCCGGTGGTGAAGGCCATGGCCGCCAGACTCGCGATCACGATCATCATGCCCAGTGAGCGCGCATGATGGCCGGCAAGCGCGGCAGGCAAGGACAGCAGGGCCAGCACCATGATCAAGCCCACGGCCTGCAACAGCAGCACGACGGTAATCGCCACCATCACCAGCAGCAGCAGGTAGAGCGTCTTGACCGGCACGCCCCGCAGACGCGCGAACTCTTCATCGAAGATCACCGCAGTCAGCGGGCGATGCACCAGCAGCAACACCAGTGCCAGGCCTCCCACCATCCAGGCGAGGGTACCGATGGCATCCGCAGGCACCAGCAGCAGGTTGCCGAACAGGTAGCTCATCAGGTCGACCTTGTAACCCGGGGTCTGACTGATGAACAGGATGCCGGTAGCCATGCCGATGGCCCACAGCGCACCGATGACGGTGTCTTCCTGATCAAAGCCCTTGAGACTGATGTAACCGATCAGCAGGGCGGCGAGAATGGCGCTGATGAAGGCGCCGACCAGCGGGCTTGCGCCCATGAAGTACGCGATCCCCATGCCGGCAAGCACGGTATGGGCGATCCCCCCGGCCAGATAGCCGATGCGGCGTACCACGACATAGGGGCCGACCAGACCGGCCGCAAGACTGGCCAGCAGACCGGCGAAGAGGGCGTTCTGGAGAAAATCCTGGCTGCCCAGGGCGGTGATGAAATTCATGTAATGTAAGCCTAGAGCGCAGAGCGGGCGACGTGAAGGAAGTGAAACAGGCCAGACGGACAGTCACCGGCCGCGGCATCAGTGATGGTGATGGTGATGGATCATCTGGACGTTTTCACCATAGAGTCGCTCGATCGATTCAGCGGTGAGCGTCTCGGTGTCATGGACGATCATCTTGCGGTTGAGGCAGGCGACCCGATCGACGTAATCGCTGATGAAACCGAGATCGTGACTGATCACCACCACGCTCATGCGATTGGCCAGGCGATTGAACAGCTCGAACAGGGAGCGCTCGCCGTCGCTGTCGACACTCGCGGTGGGCTCATCCAGCAGCAGCAACTGAGGCTCGGCCGCCAGGGCGCGGGCGATCAGCACACGCTGCAGCTGACCGCCGGAGAGGGCATCGATATGCCGACGGCGCAGATGACTGATGCCGACTTCTTCCAGCACCGCACCGATCGCCTCACGGTCCGCGCGTGGCCAGGGCCCCCACTGACGACGACGCCCCTGACGTCCCATCAGCACGACATCTTCCACACGGATGGGGAAGCGCTTCACGAAGTTGGCAAACTGCGGCACATAGCCGATATGGCGCGCGGCAGCCTTGGGCGTGCGCCCCAGCACCCGGACACAGCCAGCCGCCGGCTTGTGGAGACCGAGTATCAGCTTGAGCAGCGTGCTCTTGCCGCCACCGTTGGGCCCGATCAGTCCCACGATCTCGCGTGCGCCGACCTGAAAGTCGACATCGTCGAGAATGACCTGCTCGCCATACCGGAAGGTCACGCCGCGAATATCAATGGCATCCGGAGCATCTGCCGGCACCGGGCGAAAGACCGGTCCGACACTGCGCCCGGTGGCTGACGCCTCCGGATGGCTGTCCGTGCGCGGGCGCGCGACGGAGATGGGACTGACCATGACGTAAGGTACCTCGTTGCAACGCAGACGGGCGCATGAGCGCCCGTCTGACTTTTCGATGGGGCAGGGCATTGTGCAAGATCAGACGATATGCGCAATACCCGGCCGGCAATTACTGGCTGTCAGTCAACTCGAAACCCGCCTTCAGCGCTTCGGTGGCGTGCTTCAGGTTGTCGAGATAGTCCTCTGCCAGCGGGTCCAGCACGGCCACTTCGGCCTCCAGGGAGCTCGCGATCCGCTTGGCCGCCGTCTGGGAGAACTGCCCCGAGACGAAGATGGTGCCGATGTTCTCATCCTTGGCACGCGTGATCAGCGTGGCCATCTCGCGCGGCGTGGGCTCACGACCACTGACTTCAATGGCATGCTGCTCGAGCGAGTAGCGGTCCGCGAAGTAGCCGAAGCTGGGATGGAAGATCAGGAAGTTGCGGCCCTTGTAGGGCGCCAGCGTCTGAGCGATCTGCTCATCCAGCTCGCTCAGGGTCTTGAGCAGACGCTGCTCATTGGCATCGATCTCGCCGGCATGCTGCGGCAGGCGGGCCTCGAGCACCACGGCGGCACGCTCGACGACGGTCTGCATGCGCTGCGGGTCCAGCCAGAGGTGGGGGTCGGCTTCGCCGAGGTCCTCATCCTCGTCATGCTGGGCACCATACGCCTGATGATCAGCATGCTCATCATGGTGCTCGTCATGATGTTCTTCGTGACCTTCATGCTCGCCGTGATGCTCTTCGTGGGCCTCATGATCAGCATGCTCGTCATGATGCTCGTCGTGCTCATCATGATCGTGATGCGCGTCCTGCTCATGAGCATGCGCTTCATCATGGCCGTGGTCATGCGCCTCACCACTGCCAAAGTGGCGTGTGTTGAGACCCTCTTCCAGATGCACGACCTGCATCTCGGCGTTGTTCTTCACCAGGCGCGGCAACCACACCTGCTCGAAGGGCACACCGATGGCGAGATAGAGCGGGACTGTCGACAGCTCGGCCACCTGGCGCGGGGTCGGATCGTAGGCGTGCGGGCTGTCGCCCGGCTTGACCAGCGTGGTGATCTCGACATGCTCACCGGCCAGCTGATCGACCATCCACGCGATGGGCGGCACGCTGACGGCCACATGCAAAGGGGCGCCGTCCTGGGCGTGGGCGGCAGGCGTCGCGAACGCGGCAAGCGCGCCCAGCACACTCAGCGGCAGGGCACGCGCAGCCCGCGGACCCAGCGTGCGCTGGACCCGGGACAGCAGCTTTTCACACAACATTTGGCGAGACGCCAGGGGAGAGCCCGCATGCATACTCATGACACCACTTCCTTTGCTAGTGATCACGGCATGATGCGGGCAGGGCGTGCCGAGAACCGGCACGCCAGGACCACCATCAGCCGCGGTTGAACGAGAGACGCTGGCCGTTGGCCACCGGATTGACGGTCTTGCCGTCATAGGCTTTCACGCCGTTGACGAAGGTCGCATCGATACGTGCCTTGAAGGTCACGCCATCGAAGGGGCTCCAGCCACACTTGTAGAGCACGTTGTCACGCGTGACGCTGGTCTCGCCATTGAGGTCGACCAGCACCAGGTCAGCGAAGGCCCCTTCACGGATGTAGCCGCGATCGACGATGGAGAAGCGATCCGCCACGTTGTGGCTGGTCTTCTGGACCAAGGTCGCCAGGTCATAGATGCCGGCCTGAACCTGATCGAGCAGTGACAGCAGGGCATGCTGCACCAGCGGCAGGCCGGAAGGCGCCTTGAAGTACGGGTTCTGCTTCTCTTCCCAGGTATGCGGTGCGTGATCGGTGGCGATGATGTCGATACGGCCATCCATCACGGCAGCGCGCAGGGCGGCGCGGTCTTCGGCGGTCTTCACTGCCGGGTTGCACTTGATCAGGCTGCCACGGGTGTCGTAATCGGCGTCGCTGAACCACAGGTGGTGCGCGCAGACTTCGGCGGTAATCTGCTTGCCCTTCATCGGGCCAGCCTTGAACAGCGCCATTTCCTCGGCAGTGGTCAGGTGCAGGACATGCAGCTGGGTACCGTTGCGGGTCGCCAGGTCGATCGCCAGACGCGAGCTCTTGATACAGGCTTCGCGCGAGCGGATCAGGCCGTGTTCGGAGAAGGGCACGTCTTCCCCGAAGCGCTCACGCCAGCGCGCCTCGTTCTCGAGAATCATCGGCGTGTCTTCGCAATGCGTGACGATGGGCGTCGGTGCATGCTTGAAGATGCCTTCGAGAATCTCCGGATCATCAACCAGCATGTTGCCGGTAGAGGCGCCCATGAAGATCTTGATGCCGCAGGTCTGGTTCGGATCCAGCGTCTTGATCGCTTCCAGGTTGTCGTTACTGGCACCCAGATAGAAGGCGTGGTTGGCATGGGCACGGCCGGCCGCCACGGCAAACTTGGCTTCCAGTGCATCGCTGTCCAGGGTCGCCGGCTTGACGTTGGGCATGTCGAAGAAGGTGGTGATCCCACCGGCCACGGCAGCAGCAGACTCGGTGGCGATGTTGCCCTTGGCGGTCAGGCCTGGCTCACGGAAGTGCACCTGATCATCGATCATGCCCGGCAGCAGATGGCGGCCAGCGGCATCAATCACTTCACGTGCATCGAGGTGAGACAGGTCGCTGCCGATGGCGTGAATACGCCCGTCCTTGATGCCCACATCCTGAGTGGAAATGGTGCCTTCGTTGACGACTTGCGCCTGTGAGATGCGGATGTCCAGCATGTGACGTCCTCCGTGGGAAGCAAATGTTATATCGTATCAAAAGCGCTCGCAAGCGCCGTTCACTGAGCGTTTTCTGCCATGGCAGCTGCTTGAGAGGTGCAATCCTGGCAACGCCCCTCGAGTTCGATGGTCTGGCGTTCGATCGAGAAACCATGGCGATCGGCGCTGGCGACTAGCCGGGTGCCGAGATCGTCATCATGCATTTCCTCGACACGACCGCAGCCGCGGCAGATCAACAGCTGAAAGCCGTGCTGATGTTCCGGGCAGTGGCAGGCAAGGTAGGCATTGAGTGATTCGATGCGATGGACGAGGCCCTGTTCGAGCAGGAAGTCCAGTGCACGATAGATCGTGGGAGGGCGGGCAGCGCCATGTTCCTTGGCGAGCTGATCCAGCAGGTCATACGCCTTGAGTGCGCCATGACTGGTCGCGATCATTTCCAGTACACGTCGCCGAATCGGCGTAAATCGCACACCGCGCGCCAGACATTGACGTTCGGCCTGGTCGATCAGCGAAAGTGGCTCTGGCATGAAGAATCCTGAGTGTCGTGAATCCCGGATGTCAAAAGGCGTCAAGCGCGATGAGGGCAAGTGCGTCAGCGCGCAGCCTGAATGACCAGATGCTTATTCTAGGGCAAATGGGCCATGACGGGCCACCGGCAAAGGCATCGGGGCTGCGTGAGTCATGTAAAGGCAACGCAAGGCGTGAAGCCGACATGAAAGCGTGGACAAGCAATCAATATGATATAACATAACAATTATCGCTTTCTGGTCGCGGTGATAGACCCGCGACCATCCCTGACAGGAGGAATTCATGGCCCAGTTCGAGGCGCTGCACCCACCCCTTCACACACGGCCCGAGCCACGCCTGGCAGCCAGTTCGTCACCTTCGACCCTCGCGTCGGCGCCAAGGCCCACAACCCATTGGCATATCGGTCACGAGGCACATGACCTGGGGGCGATCTTCGACCCCGACATCAGCCTGGCCGTGATGCAACGCCGCATCGATGCGGCATTGAAAATGGCGGTGAAGGCTCAATCCTCGGGTGCCTACCCGCTGCGCATGCGCTGGCGCGGCCCGATCAGTGATCTGCGTGAGGCGCTGGAGCGCTACCTTCCCGCACCGGATGCCGGGGCTGCGCTGATAGAGGATATCTGTGTGCTGGGTGAAGCCATGGGCGAGCTCTTCGAGGTCAAGGATATCGGCATGCGACTGGAGATGACCCAGAGCGCCATGTGCCCGCGCTTTCATGTCGATCGCATCCCGGTCAGATTGGTGACGACCTACGACGGCCCGGGCACCCAGTGGCTGCCGGAACATGCCGCCGACAGACTGGCGCTGGGCCACGGCCAACCCGGCCATCAGGACATCTGCCTGGCCCCCGGCGAGATACATGAGCTGCGCCCGGGCAGCCTGGCGTTGCTCAAGGGCGAGTGCTGGCCGGGCAACGAAGGGCGAGGGCTGATCCATCGCTCACCGGTGGTGCCCAATGGTAATCGCCTGATGTTGAGCATGGACCCCGGCTGAGCCGAGGCTTCGTAGTTGAGACTACATAGTCGAGCCACGAGGCTCCGTTCGCGACTCACCAAACAGGAACACCCCGCTAAGGCGGGGTGTTCCTGTATTTCTAGACGCTAGGGCAGTCGATCAGCCAAGGCATCGATCAGCAAACATTCGGGACTGGCATCAGTCCGCGATAGGCGCCATACCGACATTGGCGACATCTTCCTTGCTGCGCGAGAAGTGCTTGCGCGCAAAGGCGACGCGCTCGGCGACCGGCACACCATCGGGCTGACGCTCGATCAGCTCGAGTCGCTTGCGCAGGCCCTCGCCATTGGCCATCTGGATGGCCAGCCCCGGTCGGGCGTTGAGCTCCAAAAGCATCGGGCCGTGGCGACGATCCAGGACCATGTCGGTGCCCAGATACCCCAGTCCCGTCATCTCGTAACAGCCGGCAGCCAGCTCGAGCAGGGTGTCCCACTGCGGCACCTTGAGCGAGAAGATATCGTGCCCAGTATCGGGATGCGCGAACTGCGGGCGATCGTACTGCACACCGCGCACCGCCCAGCCACTGCCGATATCCAGCCCGACACCGACCGCGCCCTGGTGAAGATTAGCCTTGCCATCCGAGGCCGCCGTCGAGAGGCGCATCATCGCCATCACGGGATAGCCCTTGAAGACGATGACGCGAATGTCAGGCACACCCTCATAAGTGAACTCGGCAAAGGCCTGATCAAAGGAAATCAAGCCTTCGACCAGCGCTACGTCCGGTGAACCACCCAGCGAATAGAGTCCTGACAGGATGTTGGAGACGTGGCGCTCCATGTCGGCACGCGTGATACGCGCGCCGCTGGGCTTCACATACTCTTCGCCATCATGGTGCTCGATGACGAGGATCCCCTTGCCGCCTGAGCCCTTGGCCGGCTTGATCACGAAACCTGCGTGATCGCGCACCATGTCGACGACGCGCTCGACCTCGAACTGACTGGCGACCTTACCGATCATCTCCGGCGAGGCCAGACCGTAATTCTGACACAACAGCTTGGTCTGCAGCTTGTCATCGACCAGCGGGTAGAGACGGCGGTCGTTGTATTTCGAGATATATCCAATGTTGCGGCGATTCATGCCGACAACTCCCCGGGCGCGCAAGGCGCCCGGCGTGGTCCAGTTGCGCGACCAGCGATTCAGCCATGACGAGAGCATCTCAATCCTCCGTCAGCGGCTTGAAGCGGCGCAATTCCAGCAGACGATAGCCGGTGTAGTTGCCGAGCAGCAGGATGAAGGCCATCAGCACCAGTTGCAGACCGAGGAAGTTGAAGGTCAGGTGACGCACCCACGGATTGTTCATCGCCAGATAGGCCAGCACGGCGGTCAGAAGGCTGCCACCACCTTGCTTGAGCACTTCCTTGGGACCTTCCTCTTCCCACAGGATCGACATGCGCTCGACGGTCCATGACAAAATGATCATCGGGAAGAAGGTGATGGTCAGGCCGGCGTTCAGACCGAAGCGATAGGCGAGTACCGAGAAGATGGAGATGATCGCAATCACCGTGATGATCACCACCGAGACCCTCGCCACCAGCAGCAGATTGAGCCGCGACAGGTAACTGCGGATCACCAGGCCCGTCGCGACGATCAGCAGGAAGCCGATCAAGCCGGTGACCAGACTTGTCTGAATGAAGGCGAGGGCGATCAATACCGGCATGAAGGTACCGGAGGTCTTGAGACCAACCAGCACACGCAGCAGCACCACAACCAACGCGCCGATCGGGATCAACAGGATGGTCTTGAACAGCGCCTGCTCTTCCAGCGGCAGGGAGTGGATCGAGAAGTTGAGCAGCTCGTCATTGGCCAGCTTGTTGCGAACCGCGACGGCCGCCGGCTCGTTGTGACGGATCATCGAGAAGCTGACACGGGAGTTCACACCGCCTTCGACTTCCAGCATCGGCGCGCCACGACCTTCCCACAGCAGCAGGTTGTCCGGCTCACCTTGCTTGCCGGTTTCCGGGTTGATCAGCACCCAGTCGGTGTTTATGTCTTCAGCGTCGGCGGCCTCGACATCCACTGCTTCGTTGCCTTGCGGCGTTTCGGCGAAGACCTGCAACCAAGACGAGACCGTCTGGCGGCGACGGCCGTCTTCCAGACTCAGGCCGCTGACCAGACGCGCACTGACACCGGCTTCATTTAGCAGGCGCAACATGAGTTCGGGACGCTCGAACTGGGTCAGCAGCAGGCGCGCATTCTCACCCTGACGCTGATTGTCGAACTGCTTGATCAACTCACGTGCGAAGGTGAACGAATCGGCACTGCGTTCACGGGCCTGATCGATAACCTGGGCCGCGGCGGTATCGTAGGGACGCTCCCAGGAAACTTCCTGAGGGGCCGGCAGACGCTTGATGGCCGCAGGAGTCGCATTGTCGGACTCCAGCATGGTCACTGTGTAATACAGCAGCTGCGAGCCTGCCGCTTCACGGATCGACCATTCGGCACGACGGCCCGGCAGGTCATCCAGATAGGACAGTCCAAAGCCCGAGGACGCCGTGTTCTCGGTCAGAACGCTGTAGCCTTTCTGGTTTTCCGGCAGCGCCAGCGACGCCTTGACCGGACCTCCAGTGGCCGTGAAGGCCACCTGGGCTTCGATATCCCACACTTTCTGCTGTGCACCGGGCACCCAGGGCACATCGAACGAAATATGGCGGTAGGCAGTCAGGCCCACACCGATCAGCATCAACAGGCCGACCAGAATATAGAAAGCAAAACGCGACATGGGAGTCCTTGAAATGTCTGGAGCAGTCATGATGGCTCGGTGGAGCACCGAGCCATGTCAGGCAGCGAAGCCGGGCAGAGGAGACAGGAGGGCACTTGCCACTCAGTCGCGGTTGCCTTCGTTCGGGTCCTCGTCCTTGGCCGCTTCGTTACTGGGTGCACTGCCCGGGTATTCCGGACGTGCATTGATGAAGGTACGGCTGACGTCCACCGCAGCGATGTCCATCATGAAGCGACGGCCCAGAAGTACCGGATAGGTGAGATCGCGACGATCATTGAGGGTGAACTCGACCTTCTGCTTGATGTCACCCAGTGTCATCAGCAGGCTGACGACGGGACGCTCTTCGCGGCCGGAGGCCTGGATGATGGTCACCGTCCGGCTGACCTGGGCTTCTACCCATTTGTCACGATCGCCTGACACGAAATACTTGCCGTCATCCCGCAGTGCCAGCTTGAACTTGACCCACTTGGCGCCGTCGCGCTCGAATTCGGTGATATCACGCGCCGACAGCGACGAGGTGTTGGCACCGGTGTCGATACGTGCCTTGAAGTAGCTGCTGATGGTCGGGAAGCCGACCCACTCGACGCGCCCAAGCAGGGTCTTGTCGAGGATGGGGTTATCGGTCACGGCCTTGCAGGCTTCCACGGCCTGCGGCTGTGCGGGCTGTTCCATCTCGGCATGGATCTGGCGCAGCTGACTGCCGACTTCTCGCACGTCACGACGCAGAGAGCGGCTCAGCGCCTGCTGGTCGGCAAGTTGCTGCTGTTGGACGTTGCATTGGCCTGCCAGCTGCTCCTGCAGCGCATCGATGCGCTGTGAGAAGGCATCTGGCGTCAATACCGGTTTCTGCGGTTGCGGTTGTGCCGGGACGCAGCCGGCCATGACGACGACACTGGTCAAGGTAACAGGCAATAGCAGCTTGCGGATCAGCATAGGGGAGAAGGTTCCTGTTCAGCCTTGCTGCCGCTCTACAACCTGTGTGAACGACAGACATAATTCTTGTCCATCGTCAGTCAGTTAGCACACTGACCCGACGATGCCTGGGTATTCCCTTGTACAGCTTGGGTGTTCTAGCACCGAAGCGTTACTGGAGGCGATCATACGTAGCCCGAATGGTGACTGTCCATGTTTCAGCACCTGACGCCGGGCCGTCGCCTGCGATTCACGAACGTAGCGCTCACTTTCTGTCGCCAGTCGAAGACAGACTACACAAGGTCCCACCAGGCGCGAGTCAGGGCCGCTGTCAGCTGGCTGGACGTATAACGCCAGCTTGGCTTGCGTCGCTTTAAGGTGACGAAAACCTTGATGAAATCCAGCCTCCAGACAGGAGCTGCCTTCGCGACAGCTTGCACAGCCAGACCTCACTGTTTGCGCATTGTTCAGGGTGTCACTGCATCATCAGTGCGGGATCACAGCATGGCCGCGACTCGATCTCGGATGAGAGCACGCCGACACAGCAAGTCAGACTGTCGCCAAACTAACGAGGCACGCCAAAAGAGACGACGCCAGCAAACTCAATGACATCCGTTCTCTGACTCAGCGGCTGACATTAACGCTATACCAGCCAAGATCCATACCTGCCGGAATCCTTTACGGGCAGATTGTCGCTCAGCAGATCAATGCAGGGCACTCAGCAAAAGATAGGCTGGAAAGACGGCTGACTCCATCGACAAGCAGAACCTGAGGTTCAGAAGCAGCTATGCAGAAGCTATCATGCACGCGGAGGAGGTCAGGTGCCTGAAGATCGACGCTCAAGCATTGGCGTACACAGCTTGAGCACGCTCACGAACTACCGTATTTAACATAATATATATTATACGAACCAAAGGGTAGGCGGGTTACATCAGTGATCCTGGGCGCCCGTAGAGTCAGTTCCTTTGGCCCATCAGGTCAGGTCCATCAAGTCGAGTCGTCGGGCCAAGTCCAGCGAGTTGAACCTGTCGGCTTGCATCAGCGATGGCCTGTTTTACGAACCAAGTGCCAAACAGCCCGTTGCCCAGGAGCGCGAACAAACTTATCCTTGATAGCATTCATGCACAAGTGTTGTAGAATAATTCGGGCCACATGTGACCCACACCGCTCATCTTGTCACTCAACCTTGCCGCGCGCCGTGATGACTCACGGGTCGGCGCGAACCGGAGTCAGCGATGCCCTCCTTCCCGTTCTGTCTGTCAGCTAGCGCTGGATTCGTGCACAACGGCATTCGACGCCTTCGGCGCATCAGCGGCCGCGCAGCCGTGTTGATCATGGCAGCGGGCTTGTCAGCCTGTAGCGGACCACAGATAGAGGATTACGCGGGCAGCGGCCCTGAGCTTCGCATCGATGACTACTTCCTGGGCCACACACGTGGCTGGGGCATGGTGCAGGATTACCGTGGCGAGGTGACGCGGCGGTTCGTGGTCGATGTCATCGGCAGCATGCAAGGCAACCAGCTGATTCTGGAGGAAGACTTCGTCTATGCCGATGGCGAGACGCAACACCGCCGCTGGACCTTTACCCCGGCGGGTGATCGCCAATGGACTGGTCGAGCGGCGGATGTGACGGGCGAAGCGACAGCGACGACCCGCGGTAACGCCTTGCGCATGAACTACGTGCTTCAGGTACCGATCGACGACAGTACCTGGGAGTTCAGCATGGATGACTGGATGTATCTGCAGCCGGATGGTCGCATCCTGAACCGGACCTCGATGCGCAAACTGGGCCTGGAAGCCGCCAGTATCACCCTGGCATTTCAGCGCTGTCCCTGTGACTCACCGGCAACCGAGCCGAAATGACAGCTCGTGCGCGGCAATGACATGAGCCCCTGAAGGCTTCAAGCCTTGCCTGATGGTTTCCATTCTTGATAGCGCCAGCCTTTGTCGATTCAAGCTTCTGATAGCCCAACCCTCATGAGGCGGCGGAGTCACCCGCATGCTGCTCGAGCGATGTCTCCACCTTGGACAACCACTTACCGTAATCCTCTTCTGGCGCCATGGGCTCTCCGAAGGCGTATCCCTGCAACTGGTCAAAGCCCAGATCAACCATGGTCTGGCGCTGGCGTGAGTGCTCGATACCCACTGCCACGGCGGAAATCTCCAACGCATGCAAGGCCGCCGTCCAGGCTTTCAACAGGCGCGCCTGACGCGGATCCGTCTGCAACAGACTGATCCAGCGCGGATGCAGTTTCACGCTGATGATGGGCAGCATGCTCAACAGGCGCAGGCTGTCATGCTCAGGGCCGAAACGGTCGACACAGAAGCTGATGCCGTCATTGGCCAGCGATTTCATCGCCAGCACCAATGGCTCAGGCGTCGCGGAAAAACTCTCGACACCGCTGACATCAATGCGCAGGCAATCCCCCTTGAGCCGGTAAAGGCGCAGGACACGGCGCAGGGCATCCATGTATTCGGTTTCGATCAGGCGCGACGCCGTGATGTTCAGCGACAGCGGCAACAGGCTGTCGTTGCCCTTCCTGGTCGCCAGCCAATGGCTGAGCAAGGCGCAGCTTCTGCGCAGCACCCAGATATCGAGTTCCTCATCCAGCCCCGCATGTCTGGCGATGCGCAACATCTGATGGGGTGTGATCCAGCGGTTCTTGTCCTGCCAGCGCAGCAGCACTTCCTGACCGCTGAGGCCTTGGCTGCCCGCAGTGACGATGGGCTGCAGGTGGATGCACAGCTCATTGTCGCGCAGCGCCTGGGCAAAGCGGTTGTTCATCTCGAGGCGCAGGTTGAGGTTGTCCGTGAGATCCGCGAACTGGACGCCCTTCTCTTTTGGCGCCCATTCACTGGCACAGACAAGCTCCTCTTCCACCACCTCGACCAGTTCCGCCGCTGACATGCTGTCGCTTACGAAGGTGCCCGCCCCGATCAACAGATCAGGCCGGCTGTTGGCAGAGAGATGCAGCAACCAGGGTTGCTCCACGAAGCGGTGCCAGCGCATGCCGTGCAATGCCTGGTCACGCGGCAACAGGATCATCAGGGTATCGTGACTGACGCGCCCCTTGAGCAGACCCTCGTCATCGAAGTTTTCATTGAGCTGGTGAGACAGGGATTGCAGCACGCCCTCGTAGAAGTCGACGCCCTGCTGCTTGCGCAGCCTTTCGGCGTTCTGCAGCTTGACCAGGATGACCTGCAGCTCCCCCTGGCTGGCACGCTCCTGCAGCCAGGCCGTCATTCGCTGCAGGTAGCGACGACGCAGACTGTAGCCGGTGATCGGGTCGATATTGGCTTGCAGGGTGGCGCGTGCGCGCTCTGCCAACAGCGCATCACGCTGGATGAGCTCATTCTCGACCAGCAGTGCACAGCGCTCCAACCGCTCCAGCTGTGCCGTATCCAGTTGACGGGGCTTGTGGTCGATCAGACACAGAGTCCCCAGCGGCAGGCCGCTACTGTCACGCAGCACGGCACCCGCGTAGAAGCAGACATGCGGTGGCCCCGTCACCAGGGCGTTATCAAAGAAGCGCTCATCCTGGCGGGCATCATTGATGACCAGAAAGCGCTCTTCATGCAGCGCGTGGGCGCAGAAGGCGAGATCCCTGCCCGTCTGCCGTGCATCCAGCCCGCAATGGGCCTTGAACCACTGGCGGTCTTCATCCACCAGCGACACGAGGCAGATGGGCACATCAAAGATATCGGCGACCAGGCGCGTCAGATCGTCATAGCGCTTTTCATGGTCACTATCCAATACATGCAGAGAATGCAGGCTATTGAGACGCTCTTCTTCGCGCGGATGAGGTGCCGCCGGCCTGAAGCCGGGCCGGCCACCCGGCGCGAGGGTCGTCTTTGGGGTGGAATCTGCCATGGCCTACTGCCTCGTTGGAATTTCCAGGAGATATAACCGCATGTTCGTACTTGAGCATACTCGTCTCGACTGTTGACTGGCAGAGCCGGCAAGCTGCGCACCACTAACGATAATTGAGCGTGGAAACCCTTGCGCGCATTGCTGCGCGGCAACCTCACGGAGCGGTTTCTCACCACCACGACGCAGAAAGCCCCGCAGCAAGGCTACGGGGCTTTCTGGATGACGCTTGTCCCTTTGAGGTCAGACGCTTCGCGCTTCACTCACGACGAGACAGGGTCTCAGGCTTCGGCAGGTGCATAGGAGCCATCTTCACGATGGACTTCCTTGCCGGTCAGGCCCGGGGTGAACACACAGGCCAGGTGCATGGTCTTGGTGGCACGCAGCAGGTGATCATCGTGCTCGTTGAGGATATAGATGTCGCCCGGCTTGATCGGCCAGATCTTGCCATCGGCCAGTGTTTCGACTTCACCCTCACCTTCCATGCAATACACCACTTCATAGTGATGCTTGTAATGGATGTGGGTCTCGGTGCCTTCAAAGATGCGAGTGATGTGGAACGAACACTTGCCACCATCTTCATCAAGCAGCAGGCGCGTGCTATCCCAGTTGCCATTCTCGGCCTTGACCAGACGATCAGTGCTGCGGGCTTCTTCGAGATTGCGAACGATCATGTGTTTTCCTCACTAGGCTGCCTGACATCGACAGCTGACAGATGGCGATTACCGTAACGAAGGGGGTGACTTGGATGGGCAATCGGTGGGGATGGCAAGCCAGAGGCTCACCAACGACCCGCGGGGCGCCGATGACCGGGCGCCCCGCGGGAAGACAGCGTTACTTGGACAGCACTGCGGCAGCGTTTTCCTCGATGATATCGAGGGCTTCCAGCAGGTCTTCGTCGCGGATGGTCAGCGGGCACAGGCACTTGACGACCTGACCGGAGTGACCACTGGTCTCGATGATCAAGCCCTGCTCGAAGCAGCGTGAGGTGATGGCATCGGCCAGATCACCGTCGCGGACATCGATACCGCGCATCAGGCCACGGCCCTTCTCGTGCGCTTCGAAGCCGTTCTCGCGGGCCTTGGCGGCAATCTTCTGGAAGCGGTCCTCGACGATACGACCCTTGCGCTGGATATCGCGCTCGAACTTGTCATCGCTCCAGAAGTGGCGCAGCGCGGCGGCGCCGGTCACGAAGGCCAGGGCGTGGCCACGGAAGGTGCCGTTGTACTGGCTCGGCTTCCACTGGTCCAGCTCGGGACGCATCATCACCATCGCGAACGGCACACCGGAGGCAGACAGCGACTTCGAGTTGCAGACGATGTCCGGCACGATGTTGGCGTGCTCGAAGCTGAAGAACTTGCCGGTACGACCACAACCCGCCTGGATATCATCGACGATCAGCAGGATCTTGTGCTCCTTGCACAAGGCATCCAGACGCTGGAGCCATTCGATGGAGGCCGGGTTGATCCCGCCCTCACCCTGCACGGTCTCGACCAGCACTGCTGCCGGGCGATCCAGGCCGCTGGAGGAATCCTTGAGCAGCTTGTCGAGGTAGGCAACGGTGTCGATGCCCTCACCCATGTAGCCATCGTAAGGCACGAATTGCGCACCCTGCGCCGGCAGACCCGCCGCATCACGGAACTTGGCATTACCGGTGGTGGCCAGGGCACCCATGGTCACACCATGGAAGCCGTTGGTGAACGACACGATGTTGTGGCGGCCGGAAACCTTGCGCGCCAGACGAATGGCAGCTTCGACCGCGTTGGTGCCGGTCGGCCCCGGGAAGTGGACCTTGTAGTCCAGACCACGCGGCTTGAGGATCACTTCCTCCAGCGCTTCGAGGAAATCGCGCTTGGCGGAAGTCCACATATCGAGGCCGTGGATGATGCCATCATTGCTGATGTAATCGACCAGTGCCTTCTTGAGTACCGGATGGTTATGCCCGTAGTTGAGCACACCGGCACCGGCGAGGAAATCGATGTAGCGCTTGCCGTCCTCAGTGAACAGGTGGGCATTCTGCGCCTTGGTGAAAACGGTCGGGAAAGAACGCGAATAAGTGCGTACCTCGGATTCCATCTGTTCGAGAATCTGCGTATTCATGCTGTCACCTCCCTGGTGATGGATGGCCGACTACTGAAATGGCCATACCAGAATGTAAAGACGATCCAACGAATGACACTGACCCTACCTCACTCACACATGGGGTCAGCAGGAGATGCCACAACCTTCCTGTCGTGAACATCTGCCGGACGGGACGTGATTCTTCTCGACGACCGACACAAGAATCATGACGGCGTCCCGTCCGGGACTTCTTGCGGCTTGCTACTCGCCCGTGCTGCACATGGACTCTGGCGGCACAAGAGCCTTGAGCGCGTCGAGCACTCAGATGTCGCGCGGCAGGAACGGGCCGATGCGCACCAGGTTTTCGGCAAGGTGCACGCCACCCAGCTGGTCTGAAGAGAAGTATTCACGCGAGTGCAGCGGCACCTGCCAGCGCTCGGCGAGGCGAGTGAACAATGCCCAGGACGCCTCGTTGTCCGGCGTGATGGTGGTCTCGAGATGACGCACGTGCGCCATTTCGGGACGCTTCATCACGGCTTCGATCAAGCGGCGTGCCAAGCCAGTACCACGCGCCTTCTCACCGACGGCGATCTGCCACAGGAAGAAGGTCTGCGGGGCATCGTTGCGGGTGTAACCGGAAACGAAGCCGACGACCTCACCTTCCTCATCTGTCGCGATGGCGCAGCTGTCACGGAACTGCGTGGCCAGCAAAACGTACGAATACCCTGAATTGAGGTCCAGCGGCGGGCAGGCCTTGACCAGCTCGTAGATGCCCCAGCCATCATCGGTAGTCGGCTGACGGATGAACAACGGCGCGCTGGCGCGGTTGATCACGGCATCGTGGGTGTGGTGGGCCAGGCCCTGAATCGTGGAAGTCATTGTCATGGTTTTCATAAAATATTTCGCAGTTGGCGAATTCGCTATAAACCATAACAAACCGTTATGGATGTCGCAAACCATAAATTATTCTCGTGAAGCGTATGGATAACGTAGAATTATCCCAATCTCCGTATCGGTGAGCGTGCAGGCCCGGGCCAGTACAAGTACCAGTAACCAGTACCAGTACCGGGCAACTCTCGCCCTTGCCCACCGCCCGCTGATGATTTGTCCCCACCAGACGCAAGACGGCGCCCCGAGGGGCGCCGTCTGCTTGGCTGCTCATGCGGCATCTGGCCTTGCTTGCGTTGCCACTGCCTTTCCATTGCCGCAAAGGCGGCTTCTGCTCTAGTGCTTGAACCCCAGGGCTTGAAGCCCTGGGGTTCAGTTACGCTGTTTCTGCCCGTCACGCTTCTTGCTGGCGGTCGCAACAATCTGGCCCAGCTCATCATGGCGGCTGAACTGCACCGCGCAATTGCGGCCTTCATTCTTGGCGGCGTACAGCGCCATGTCCGCATTGTGTGATAGCTGTTCACGGTCGGTGCCATGTTGAGGGGCGATGGCAATCCCGATGCTGCAGCCCACTTCCAGCTTGTGCTCTTCATACAGGAATGGCTTGCCCAGACTGTCGATGATGCGCTGGGCCAGCTGGGCGAGTTCCCCGTGGCGACCCAGATTCGCCTGGATGTCGGCATTGTGGACCAGCACCACGAACTCATCGCCTCCCAGACGCGCGACGAAATCGCCCTTGCGCACCACCTGATTGAGTCGCTCCGCGATCACCTTGAGCGCCACATCCCCGGCGGCATGGCCGTGGGTATCATTGATGGGCTTGAACTTGTCGATGTCCAGCATCAGGCACGCCAGCTGCCCGCCTTCGCCACTGACGCTTTCGAGCCAATGCTCGACCCGCTCATAGAAATGCTGTCGATTGGGCAGCCCCGTCAGAGAATCATGCATCGCCAGTTGCGTGATGCGCTTCTTGTAGTTGTTGCTCTCGATGATGTTGTACTTGAACTTCTGCAGCGCCCGCGCCATCTGGCCCACTTCATTGGTGTGCTGGGTGCTGTCGATCACCACGCTGACATCGTCATTGGCCAGGGTATTCATGGTCTGGGTCAGACGACGGATCGGTACCAGCACATAACGCCCGAACAGCCACATCGAGATGCCGATCAGCACCACGATCATCGCCAGCGCCAGGCCATTGACCACCGGGGCCACCCTGGCCAGCAGCTTGAGCGTCTTGCCAACCGCGGCAGAGGTGGCCGCGATCCGCATGCGGCTTTCATGATCCAGCACCGCCAGTGCGTCAAGCGCCGGGGCATCATTGACCTTGACCAGCTGATCGATCTCACGCGGTGAAAGGTCTGCCTGCTCGTCATGCAGCTGGTTGACCTTGTTCAAACGGTCACCGTAGGACTGGATGACATCGGCGATATCGCGGATGGCACGTTGCTCGGCGGTGTTCATGCCCAGCGCACGATAAGCCGCCAGGGTAGCGCGCAGCGACTCGATGTCCTGCGCCGCCTGCTGACCGTAGATGGCGTCACTGCGCAGCACGTAATTCTTGAAGTGGTGGATCATCTCGCCATAGCCGAGGTCACGGCGCAGGTTGGCCACCAGGCGAGCCTTGCCCATGCCGTTCTCGAGCGGATTGTCATTGTCACGCAGCTCCGCGATGGAGATACGCCGCAGGGTATCCAGCCCCGAGACGGCCTGGAAATCATCGATCTGAACCAGCTTGTCGATATCGGCACTCGAGCGCCCCTGCTCGATCATCGTGCGTATTCTGGGCACCATCAGCTCATAGCGGCTGATGGTGGCACGCAGGCCCGCCACTGCATTTTCCTCCCCCTGGGTCAGCCCAAGGTTCTGATAACGGCTCAGAGCGCTGCGAGCGGCACCGATCTCGTTCTGCACCTCGCCGATCAGCTCGAGGTCCTGACGCAGCACGAGATTCTTGAAGTCATGCACCATGCCGCCATAGCCCAGAGCCTTGGTCAGCTGACCTTCCAGGCGCGGCTTGTCGGAGCGTGCCTGCTGATATTCCTGCCAGTCGCGCTGCAGGTCGGACACGTTGCGGGTAATGAATGCCAACACGACCAGCAACACCAGTCCCGCCAAGGCGGAAAGCGCACAGATGATGATGTTGATGGTGCGAAAGCGCAGGTTGGCCAGACTCATGAAGGCTATCTCTTGACGATGGGAGGAAACGTTCGACGAAAAACGCGTCACGCCGGCCAGCCGATGGGCGCTGCCAGCATGAAAAAGATACTGCCACGATACCAGATAAATCTAATACTTTACGCAGCAACTTCCCCCGAACCTCCCTTCATACGCTGTATGCCCGGGCCTGGATGTCCCAGGCTCGCGTCAGGTCGCCTCAGCCCCTGACAGGCTGACGTCGCGCCCATAAAAAATCTCCCACCGAAAATCGATGGGAGATTGCGTTTCTGGCCTGTGCCTGGCTTCGACCCTGTCCTCGGGCCCGAAGACAGACCCGACATCAGCTGTAGTAGGCGTTGGTCGTGTCAGTGTGGTCAGTGACGTCACGCACACCGGTCAGCTCCGGGATACGCTCCATCAGCGTCTTCTCGACACCATCCTTCAGCGTCAGATCGACGGCGGAGCAGCCCTGGCAACCGCCACCGAACTGCAGCACGGCGACCTGCTCTTCGGTCAGCTGCACCAGCTTGATCTCGCCACCGTGAGCCGCCAGACCCGGGTTGATCTCGCTGTAGAGCAGGTAGTTGATGCGGTCTTCCAGCGGGCTGTCAGCGTTGACCTTGGGCATCTTGGCGTTCGGCGCCTTGATGGTCAGCTGACCCCCCATGCGATCGGCATTGAAGTCGACGGTCGCTTCTTCCAGGAACGGCACGCTGTGCGAGTCGAGATAGACCTTCAGCTTCGGCAGATCCAGGATCTCATCCGTCGGCTCTTCTTCGCCCGGGCGGCAGTAGGCGAGACAGGTCTCGGCATACGGCGTGCCCGGCTGGGTAATGAAGATGCGCACGCCGATGCCTTCGACGTTCTGCTTCTCGAGCAGCTCGGCAAGATACTCCTGGGCGCTATCGGTAATCTGGATGCTCTCACTCATGGCGCAGAGACTCTCTTGATGTCAGGTGACTAATGGCTCCATGTTAAGGAAAACCTGCTGCACTCGCAATCCTGAGCAAATCACTCGGGTTTGGTGCCCTGCGCGCAGCCATTCCCTTGCGGGCACTCCTGACTGACTCATGTTGCGCATGAATCATGCTCATCGTGACGATTCTGCAGTCTGATACGATAGCCCAAACTGGCCAGGCGGGGATTTCGTGAGCGGATCCCTCGCCAGCGCCTCTCAATAGCAATGAGTTCGCGCCTGTGGCGTGTGACTTTCTCGGCAAGGTACTGGGCTCAGAAGGTACTGGCTTGGCAAAGTACTGGCCTGGCAGAGAACGCTACACGCCCGGGAGACAACGCGACAGGTCACGCACGCTGGAGTCCGTCATGGCGCAAGCCCTATCCCCTGTACCCTATTCTCTGCCCCTGCCCGACGCGCTGAGCCAGGCGCTGCAGGAACGTATCCTGATCCTCGATGGCGGCATGGGCACCATGTTGCAGAGCTATGGGCTGGAAGAGGAAGACTTCCGCGGTGAGCGCTTCGCCGACTGGCCCAGCGACATCAAGGGCAACAACGACCTGCTGGCGCTGACCCGGCCAGACATCGTCGAGGCGATCCACCGCGCCTACTTCGAGGCCGGCGCCGACATCGTCGAGACCAACACCTTCAATGCCACTCAGCTGTCGCAGTCCGATTACGGCATGCAGGCGCTGGTCCACGAGATCAATCTCGAATCGGCACGCCTGGCGCGCAAGACGGCGGATGCCGTGGCCGCCGAGACCGGCGTCCCGCGCTTCGTCGCCGGGGTGCTTGGCCCGACCAGCCGCACCTGCTCCATCTCGCCGGACGTGAATGACCCCGCCAAGCGCAACGTCACCTTCGATATCCTGCGCGACAACTACCGCGAAGCCGCATTGGCGCTCTTCGAGGGCGGCGCGGACCTGATCCTGATCGAGACCATCTTCGACACCCTGAATGCCAAGGCGGCGATCTACGCCCTCGAGGAGCTGTTCGACGAAGGCCATCCGCGCCTGCCGGTGATGATCTCCGGCACCATCACCGATGCCTCGGGGCGTACGCTGTCCGGCCAGACCACCGAAGCCTTCTGGAACTCGGTGCGTCACGCGCGCCCACTGAGCATCGGCCTCAACTGCGCGCTGGGCGCCGAGGAGCTGCGCCCTTACCTGCGTGAGCTGTCCGAGAAAGCCGATACCTTCGTCTCCGCGCACCCCAACGCCGGCCTGCCCAACGAATTCGGCGAGTACGACCAGACCCCGGACGAGATGGCCGAGATCATCGGCTCCTTCGCCGTGGCGGGCCTGCTCAACATCATCGGTGGCTGCTGTGGCTCCACCCCAGAGCACATCCAGGCGGTCAAGCGCGTGGTGGCCCAGTACCCGCCGCGCAAGGTGCCAAAGATCGCGCCGGCCTGCCGCCTGTCAGGGCTTGAGCCCTTCAACATCCAGCCGGACTCGCTGTTCGTGAATGTCGGTGAGCGTACCAACGTCACCGGCTCCGCGCGCTTCCGTCGTCTGATCAAGGAGGAGGACTACACCACCGCGCTGGAAGTCGCCCTCGAGCAGGTCGAGAACGGCGCCCAGGTCATCGACGTCAACATGGATGAGGGCATGCTGGAGTCACAGGAGGCCATGGTGCGCTTTTTGAACCTGATCGCCTCGGAGCCGGACATCTCGCGCGTGCCGATCATGGTCGATTCCTCGAAGTGGGACATCATCGAGGCGGGGCTCAAGTGCATCCAGGGCAAGGCGGTGGTCAATTCCATCTCGCTCAAGGAAGGCGAGGAAAGCTTCCGTCAGCAGGCGCAGATCTGTCGCCGTCACGGCGCCGCCGTGGTGGTCATGGCCTTCGATGATGTCGGCCAGGCCGATACCTATCAGCGCAAGATCGAGATCTGCGAGCGCGCCTACCGGATGCTGGTCGATGACATCGGCTTCCCGGCCGAGGACATCATCTTCGACCCCAACATCTTCGCCATCGCCACCGGCATCGAGGAGCACAACAACTACGGGGTCGATTTCATCGAGGCCACGCGCTGGATTCATGACAACCTGCCCCACGCGATGATTTCCGGTGGCGTCTCCAACGTGTCCTTCTCGTTCCGTGGCAACAATCCGGTCCGCGAAGCGATCCATTCGGTATTCCTCTATCACGCCATCCAGGCGGGCCTGAGCATGGGTATCGTCAACGCCGGCCAGCTGGCGCTCTACGATGACCTGCCCGGGGAGCTGCGCGACGCCGTCGAGGACGTGGTACTCAACCGCCGCGATGACAGCACCGAGCGCCTGCTCGACATCGCCGACAAGTACAAGGGCGATGGCAGCAGCGGCGAGAAGAAGGAAGACCTCGAATGGCGCAGCTGGTCGGTCAACAAGCGCATCGAACACGCGCTGGTCAAGGGCATCACCGTCCATATCGAGGAAGATACCGAAGAGGCACGCCTGCAGGCAGCCCGACCCATCGAGGTCATCGAAGGGCCGTTGATGGACGGCATGAATGTGGTCGGCGACCTGTTCGGCGCGGGCAAGATGTTCCTGCCCCAGGTGGTGAAGTCGGCGCGCGTCATGAAGCAGGCGGTCGCCCACCTGATCCCCTTCATCGAGGCCGAGAAGAGCGGCGAGACCCAGGCCAAGGGCAAGATCGTCATGGCCACCGTCAAGGGCGATGTCCACGACATCGGCAAGAACATCGTCGGCGTGGTACTTCAGTGCAACAACTATGAGGTGATCGACCTGGGCGTGATGGTGCCGGCGGAGAAGATCCTGCAGACCGCCATCGACGAGAAGGCCGACATCATCGGGCTTTCCGGGCTGATCACGCCGTCGCTGGACGAGATGGTCAATGTCGCCAGGGAGATGCAGCGCCGTGGTTTCGAGTTGCCGCTGCTGATCGGTGGCGCGACCACCTCCAAGGCACATACCGCCGTCAAGATCGAACCGCAGTATGAGCAGCCGGTCATCTATGTCACCGACGCCTCGCGCGCGGTGGGGGTGGCCTCGCGCCTGCTGTCGCCGGAACTCAAGGCAGCCTATGTCGACCAGATTCGCACCGAGTACGCCGTGGTACGCGAGCGCAACGCCAAGCGCCGCCCCAAGGCCGCGGATCTCGACTACCGCGAGGCGCGCAAGCGCCGTTTCCAGCCCGATTGGGAGCATTACACCCCGCCGGCCCCCAGCTTCACCGGTCTCAAGGTCTTCGATGACTACGATCTGAATGAACTGGTCGAGCGCATCGACTGGACGCCCTTCTTCATGAGCTGGCAGCTGGCGGGCAAGTACCCGAAGATTCTGCAGGATGAGACGGTCGGGGAAGCGGCGCGTTCGCTGTTTGCCGATGCCAGAGTGATGCTGCGCAAACTGATCGATGACAAGGTGCTGTTGGCGCGTGGCGTGATCGGCTTCTGGCCGGCCAACTGCGTCGACGACGACACTCTGGAAGTCTACGCCGATGAGTCACGCACCCAGGTGGTCGAGCGCCTGCATCATATCCGTCAGCAGATGACCAAGAACCGTGATGGCGTCTGTCACAGTCTTGCCGACTTCATCGCCCCGCGTGACAGTGGCAAGCCGGACTGGATCGGTGGCTTCGCCGTGACCACCGGACATGGCGCGGATGAACTGGCCAGGGAGTACGAGGCGGCGGGCGATGATTACAACGCCATCATGGTCAAGGCGCTGGCGGACCGCCTCGCCGAAGCCTTTGCCGAGCGCCTGCACGAGCGCGTACGCAAGGAGTTCTGGGGCTACGATAGCCAGGAAGTGCTCGACAACGAGGCGTTGATCGCCGAGAAGTATCGCGGCATTCGTCCGGCGCCCGGCTATCCGGCCTGTCCGGATCACACCGAGAAGGCCACGCTGTTCCGCATGCTCGAACCGGAGACGCATGCCGGCATGGTGCTGACCGAGAGCTTTGCCATGTGGCCGGCGGCCGCCGTGTCTGGCTGGTACTTCGCGCACCCGGAGTCGAAGTACTTCTCCACCGGCAAGATCACCCGCGATCAGGTGCAGTCCCTGGCGAGTCGCAAGGCAATGGAGCTTTCCGAGATGGAGCGCTGGCTGTCGCCGGTGCTGAGCTACGATCCCGACGCCGATTGATCCCCTCCATCAGCCGCCACGCCGGTTGATGCAGCCAATGACAGCTTTACGCGCCTCACCTCTCAGGAGGTGGGCGCGCTGTCGTCTGAGAGGCGATGTCTTCAGTTTGCCGAGCGCGCTATCATGGCGCTCTTCCTTGTCTGCTGTCGTGAGTCGCCCGTGCTGCCGTTGTCACTGCTTTGTTTATCACTGCTTTGTTTGTCTCTGCTCTGTCTATCACTGTCCTGTTTGTCTCTGCTCGGTTTCTCGCTGTTCTGTTCATCGCAGCCCCGTTCACTGGTTTCCCGTTTGTCAGCCGCCGTCGAGGCTCTTGCCCCCTCCTGCTCCTATCACCTTTCCGACTCCCCGCGTGGAGGCGTCTGATGCTGGGGGATCTTGCGCGCAACACACGAATTCTGAAGCTGGCGCTGCCGATCATCGGGGCGATGCTGTCGCAGAGTCTGCTCAACCTGATCGACGCGGCACTGGTCGGCAGTCTGGGCGAGACGGCGCTGGCGGGTGTGGGAATCGGTGGCTATGCCATGTTCATGGTCACGGCGCTGATCTTCGGGCTGTCTTCCGCCGTCCAGGCACAGACCTCGCGACGGCTGGGCGAGGAAGCGCCGGAGCGTTGTGGCGAAGGCCTGAATGCCGGTCTGGTGCTGGCGTTGTCGATCGGCATTCCCGTTACCCTCGCCTGCTATCACTGGGCCGAGCCGCTGCTGTCGCTGATCAATGACCAGCCCGGCGTGCATGAAACCGCCGCCTCGTATTTCCAATGGCGTGTGCTGGGACTGATCCCGGTCGCCATGGCGTTCTGCTTCCGAGGCTTCTGGAATGGCCTGCAGCGCACCGGCATCTATCTGCGCATCATGTTGATCACCCAGGCGGTCAATGTCGTGCTCAGCATCATTCTGATTCACGGTCTGTTCGGCGCCCCGCAGATGGGCGCCGATGGCGCCGGGGCCGGTACGACGCTGTCCCTGCTGGTCGCATTGGCGCTGTGGATCAAGGCGACGCTGGGCGAGCGCAGTCTGCACGGCGTCCTGCACGCCTGGCCGCCGATGACGCATTACCTGACGCTGCTCAAGCTGGCGGTGCCCCACTCCTTTCAGCAGCTATGGTTCGCGGCGGGCTACGCGATGCTGTTCTGGATACTCGGTCAGATCGATGCGGCCAGTGTCGCGGTCGGCCATGTGCTGGTGAATCTCTCCCTGCTGCTGATATTGCCCGGGGTCGGACTTGGACTGGCCGCCATGAGTCTGGTGGGTCAGGCCCTGGGCAGCGGCGAGCATGAAGAGGCCCATCGCTGGGGGTGGGACACCGTGCGCGTGGCACTGCCGTGTCTGTTGCTGCTGGGCTTGCCGCTGTGGGTCGCGCCGGAAAGCGTGCTCGGGCTGTTCCTGCATCGCCCGCCATTGATCGAACTGGGCCTGCTGCCGCTGCAGATGACAGCCGCCATGATCGTGCTCGACTGCACCGCCATCGTGTTGGCCCAGGCACTGCTGGGCGCCGGCGCCCATCGCACCGTGATGCTTGCCACCTTGAGCCTGCAGTGGCTGATCTTTCTGCCCGCGGCCTGGTGGTGGGGCGTCCATCAGGAAGGTGGCCTCGTCGCCATCTGGGCGATACAGCTCGCCTATCGCCTGCTCAACTCGCTCGTCTTCGGGCTTATCTGGCAACGCAGAGCGTGGCAAACCTTGCGCCTTTGAATATGTTCTCTGGTGCAGCCAGCCAGCAGCCTTTGCTGCCACTCGCGCCTGTAGCCCCCATGGAATACATCAAGAGATAATGATATATGTCGTTCAATCGTTGAAGCTTGGTAAATGGCAGTCTTGTTGAAGTCCATACCCAGCTTGCCCAGTCGCGTACCCTGATAGAAACAAAAGTAAATGCACTAGGGAGAACGCCATGTCCGCTGCCACCATCAGGACAGGACGAGCACAACTTGGCTTGCCAAGGCTGATCGTCCTGTGTGGTTGCCTTGCCCTCAGCGGGCTGGTCAATGCCTCATCCTCTTTATCTTCCTCTTACTCTTCCTCCCCCGTTCTCACGCCTCGAGCCTCCGAAAACACTCAAGCCTCTGCCTACCCTTCAGGCCAATCGAGGGCGCGTGGTGCACAGGAGGCGATGCCTGGACGCCCGCTGACCGCCACCTTCGTGAACCCCGGACTGCGTGGCGAACGCTTCTGGGACATGGTGACCGACACCATGCAAGCGGCCGCCCTGGACCTGAATATCTCACTGGAAGTCGTCTACGCCGAGCGCAATCCCTACCTGCTCAAGAAACTCGCGATTCAGGCTTTAAAGAGCCCTGCCGCTCCGGATTATCTCCTGCTGGTCAATGAAGAGCAGGCGGCATCCGAGTTGTTGGCGATTGCGGATGGCCACGACACCCATGTCGTGATGCTGTTGAACGGACTGACCCGCGAAGAGGCGCTGACCCATGGCACCCCGGGGTCCCTCCACCCCTCCTGGATCGGCAGCGTCATCCCGGACAACCATACTGCGGGCAAACGCATGGCGACCCAGCTGATCAAGGTGGCGCGAGAAGGCTCGCCCACCGGCCAATTGCATGGGCTTGCCTTGATCGGTGACACCCGAACCCCTGCCTCGATTGCTCGCAATACCGGCATGGTGGCCGGCTTTTCCCAAGACCAGGATGTCCAGATAGACCGCATACTCGAGGCGCGCTGGAATACCCGGGATGCCGAACATCTTACTGCGCAATATCTCAAGTGGGTCAGCCGCTCAAGCGGTCAGAATGATCTGATCTGGGCGGCGAATGATGCCATGGCCGAGGGGGCCATTCTTGCGCTCGAGTCAGCGGGCCTCACGCCCGGCGTGGACGTGCTGGTGGCAGGGCTCAACTGGTCACCGGAGGGGATCAGCATGGTGAAGGACCAGCGCATGCTGTTGACGGACGGCGGTCATTTCATGGCGGGAGCCTGGGCGATGGTGATGGCAAGAGACCATGCCGATATCGAGGAATGGTCTCCCAGAACCGTCAACTTCCCGATGAGCGCGATCACGCATGACAATGTGGCGCGATATGGCCCGCTTCTGGAGAACCCTGACTGGGAAGCTGCAGATTTCGCCGCCTTCGGCTTGCAGGCATCGCGGGATGACTATGAGTTTGATCCGATGAGGGTATTGACGCAGATGCTTGGCCACCAGGCCGCGGCATCTGGATTGCCCCCTCAGGCTCCTGCTACCCAGAAGAAGACTGCACGTTCCAGCGCGCTCATGGACACCCCCCAATGAGGAGGCGCAAGGAGAGCTCGCAGGGCAACGTCCATCGCCACCGAGGGAGAACAGCGTGATCAATGATGGCCCGAAACTCGCCAAGGCCCCCGGTACGGCGCCCGAGAGTGATGGCGAGCATGCGTCACCGCTCAGATGGCGAATACTGCGGATACTTGCACCGCTGGTATTCACCATCTGTGCCATCAGTGGAGCCGTGAGTTATTACCTGTATGCCAGCGAGGCCGTCGAGCACATGCATGATGACCATCAGGAAATGATGGATATCGTGGCGCTGTCGATGCCGGACGCCATATGGAACTTCGACGATGAGAGAATCCATGCCTACCTCGAGACTCTCAGTCACCACGCCAGTGTTCATGCCGTGCGCTACTTCAATCATGAGGGGGAGCTTGTCGAGGAGATTGCCAAGAGCGGCACAGCATTGGATCCCGTCACGCATTCGAAGCCACTTGTCTATCAGAACTCACTGGTCAAGCAGGCCGTTGGCAGGCTTGAACTGGAGAGCACCAACGCCCCGTTGCTTGCCACCCGTTACCAGGGTGGAGCTGTGCTGTTCGGGATCGCCCTGACCATCATTCTGTCGATCCTGCTGATGCTTTCCTGGCAGTTGAAGCGCTATGTGATGGACCCCTTGAGCAAGGCCGTGAGGCGCATGCGGCAGCTGGAGGGCCAGCATGCCACCTTCCAACGCATTCCCCCCGTTCACTCGCGCGAGATCAACAAGGTCATCGTGGAGCTGAACAAGCTGGGGGAGCGAATCTTCAACATGATGGAAGCGCTGCGTGACAACGAGGAGCGCTATCAACACTTCTATCGTGATACCCCCGCGTTGCTGCTGGTGATCGACGACAAGGGCACTGTGCAGGATGCCAGCGAGCAAATGCTGGAGGTGACCGGCTGGGCTCGTGAACATCTTGTCGGCATGCCCTTTCATGCTCTCATCAGCAGTCAGAATGGCAAGCACATCCATCGCATCAGCACGGCCTTGCGACTGGGCAATGCCTGCAACGACCTGGTGATGACATTGAACTGCCAACACCAGGAAGACCGTCAGGTTCAGGTAGTCATTCCCGCCGCCAATGGCAGCCAGGCCCGGGGCACGATGATGCTGCTGACGGACATCACCGAACTGACCAGGACCCAGCAACGGCTGTTGGAGCATGAGCTGATTGACCCCTTGACGCAGTTACCCAACCGGCTGTCGCTCAATCAGCATGTACAGCAGTTGATCGCACGTGACGCTGTCTTTGGTTTGCTGCTGGTCAATATCGATCGATTCCACAGCATCAATCACCACCTGGGGCCGATGGACGGCGATCTGCTGTTGAAAGAGGTTGGCGCACGGCTCAAGGAGTGTGACCCCGACTGGATCGGACGTACTGGGGGTGATGAATTCGTCATGACCTGTGATATCAATGACTTGCGCGCACTTGTCCATAGGATTCAAATCGCTTTCTCCCATCCGCTGCTCAAGGCTGGTGAACCCATCCATCTCAGCCTGAGCATGGCGGGCCTGCAGGCGCAGGCAGATGACGAGAGCCCCAGCCGCCTGATGCGTCTACTGGAACTTACCGTGGTGGACATCAAGCACAAGGGGGGCAATCAATACCGTACCTGCGTCCGCGATAGCGCGCTGGAAGACGGTGAGCCGTTGTTCCTGAAGGAGCGCATGATTCGCGAAGCCTTGACCATGGGCTGGTTCCGCCTTCATCTACAGCCCATCTTCCGGGCGACCAGCGCGGACCTGGAGGCTCCGGAACTGCTCGGCGCGGAGGCACTGATCCGCCTTGAGCACCCTGAGCTCGGCCTGGTGCCCCCCGATGAGTTCATTGCGGCGGCAGAAAAGACTGGACAGATCGTCGAGATCGGCAACTGGGTATTGGAAGAGGCTGCCGTCATTCTGTGCGAATGGCGACGACTCGGGATCGAGGAGCGCTATCTGTCCGTCAATGCCTCCGTCATCCAGTTCAGGGATCAAGGTATTCTGCACCAGCTCGAGTCACTGCTCGAGCGCTACCCGATTCGTCCCTCGCAGCTGGTGGTCGAGGTCACCGAGAACCTGATGCTCGACAGCAAAGACAGCCTGCGTTATCAACTGCAGGCAATACGCAGACTGGGCGTCAACCTCTCGTTGGATGATTTCGGGACAGGCTTCTCATGCCTCTCCTATCTGCATGACCTGCCTTTCGGCATCCTGAAGGTCGATCGCTCCTTCGTCATGAATGTCGAGACCAGTCGCCGGGACAGGGAGCTGGCGCGGGTCATCGTCGCGATGGGCCAATCACTCGGCATGCAGGTCGTTGTCGAGGGGGTCGAGGAGCGGGGGCAAGCCGAAATCTTCCAGGCCATGGGTGTCCACGCCTTCCAGGGCTATCTCTTCGGTCGCCCGATGCCGCAGCAGGCCTTCGAGACTCGCTTTCACACCAACGCGGATGCGCGTGTCAGTCTGCTGAAAGCTGTCAGGAGCGCACCAGGCACAGACAATGACCCGGGCTGATGGCATCTGACAGAGGCCCTCCGTTCTGCGCAAGCCCGGAACGCGGCAGGCCCGTGCCTGTCGTGAGACCCCGGGCAACATGGCCAGACGCCTCACCCTCCGGCGGCTGGTCTTTTCTTTTTCTTTGCTGGTAGGCAAACTCAACGCGCCTTCTTAATAACGCCATCGTCGAAAACTATGAGGATTTATTCTTTTAAAGAATAAAGAATAGAGGGTATGGTGGCTTCAGCATCAACAAGATTCGCATCAGTGGACGATCATCTGATGCCCGACCGCAGGACACCCCTGACATGTATCGCTATGACACCTACGACCAGACACTGGTCGACGAGCGGGTAGCTCAGTTCAAGGACCAGATGGATCGCTATCTGGCGGGCCGTCTGGGAGATGAAGAATTCCGCCCTCTGCGCCTACAGAACGGCCTCTACATCCAGCGTCATGCCCCGATGCTGCGTATCGCCATTCCCTACGGCATGTTGAGCGCTGTCCAGCTGCGCGCCATGGCGGCCATCAGTCGTCGTTATGACCGTTCCTATGGACACTTCACGACTCGCCAGAATCTGCAGCTGAACTGGCCGAAGCTGGAAGATGTCCCGGCGATTCTCGCCGAACTGGCTCAGGTCGAGATGCATGCGATCCAGACCAGCGGCAACTGCATCCGCAATACCACCACTGACCAGTTCGCCGGTATCGCGGAAGACGAGACCGTCGATCCGCGTCCCTGGTGTGAGCTGATCCGTCAGTGGTCCACGCTTCACCCGGAATTCGCCTATCTGCCGCGCAAGTTCAAGATTGCCGTCACCGGTGCCAGCGCCGACCGTGCTGCCATCCAGGTCCACGATATCGGCATTCGTCTCAACCGCGCCGACGATGGCAGCGTCAAGGCCACCATCCTGGCGGGTGGCGGTCTCGGCCGTACGCCGATGGTCGGCGACATCGTGCGCGAAGACCTCGACTGGCAGCACCTGCTGACCTATCTGGACGCCATCGTGCGTGTCTACAACCAGTGGGGCCGTCGCGACAACAAGTACAAGGCGCGCATCAAGATCCTGGTCAAGGCACTGGGAATCGAGGAATTCCGTCGTCGCGTCGAGGAAGAATGGGCCCACCTCAAGGATGGCCCGGAAACCCTCACCGACTCCGCCGTCACCAAGGCGACCAGCTACTTCCCCGAGCCTGAGCGCCGTGAAGTCAGCGCCGAGGCCATCGAGGCCTATGAGACCCTGCGCCGCGAGAACCGTGCCTTCGCGCGTTTCGTGACCAACAACGTCGTCGGCCACAAGGTGCCGGGCTACAAGGCCGTCACCCTGTCGCTCAAGCGCCGTGAACTAGCCCCGGGTGACGTCACTGCCGACCAGATGGATGCCGTGGCTGACCTTGCGGAGCAGTATGGCTTCGGTGAACTGCGCGTGACTCACGAGCAGAACCTGGTGCTGTCTGACGTGCCGGTTGATGAACTCGAGACACTCTGGAAGGCGCTGGAAGAACTCGGCATGGCCAACCCGACCGTGGGCACGCTGGCGGACATGATCTGCTGCCCGGGTGGCGATTTCTGCTCGCTGGCCAATGCCAAGTCGATTCCCATCGCTCAGGCACTGCAGGACCGCTTCGAAGACCTCGACTTCCTGTATGACCTCGGCCCGCTGGACCTGAACATCTCGGGCTGCATGAACGCCTGTGGCCATCACCACGTCGGCAACATCGGCATCCTTGGGGTGGACAAGAAAGGCCAGGAGTTCTACCAGGTCTCGCTGGGCGGACGCAGCGACGACAACGCCACGCTCGGCAAGATCCTCGGCCCGTCCTTCAATGCCGAAGACATGCCGAACGTCATCGACAAGGTGCTGCAGGTGTACGTCGAGCAGCGTCTGGAAGATGAAGTCTTCGTCGATACCTACCACCGCATCGGCATGAAGCCGTTCAAGGAGCGGGTCTATGCCTGAGGTGACTGCAGAAATGACATCAGCACGTGAATTGACCGATCAGCGCCAGGGTGGCGTCATCCGTCAGAATCAGCTGGTGAGCGAAGATGCCTGGCAGGTCGTGCGTCTGGATGAAGACGGCAATCTGCCGAGCTATCAGCAACCCGCCCTGCTGCCGCTGGCAGAATGGCAGGCGCTGGTCGCCGCCGGTGAAGGCTCTGATCATCTGGCGCCCTGGCTTGCCAGTGACACCGAGCTCACGCCGGAACTGGGCAAGGCACTGGCGGACGCACCGCTGCTGGCAGTCGACTTCCCGAACTTCAATGATGGCCGCGGTTACACCATCGCACGCCTGATGCGCGAGCGCTTCGGCTATCAGGGTGAGATTCGCGCCATCGGTGACGTGCTGGTGGATCAACTCCACTACATGAGCCGTTGCGGCATCAGTGCTTTCGCCCTGCGTGACGATCAATACGTGGAAGATGCCTTGCATGCCCTGAGCTCGTTCAGCGTCAGCTACCAGACCGGCGTCGACCAGAAGACGCCGCTATTCGCGCGTCGCTGATCGCCCGCTCTTGATCACTCACTGCTTCTGCCTTCGGATAGACACTGGATAGAAGGCAATCGCAGCCGAGTGAGCCAAGCAAAAGCCCCCGTCCAGGATGCTCTCCTGGGCGGGGGCTTTTTTCATGCCGGATGTTTCATATCTGAAGTGTCTTGTGTGACGTTTCGTCTCTGTCACCTGAGCGGCTCATCAGCCGGCGACGACCGTGGACAGCAATGCCATCCCTCCTACCAGCAGTGCGGCCGTCACCAGCCCCACCACCAGAAAGTCCAGCGCATGGCCGTGCTCGAAATCACGCTTGCGATTGGCCTCCTTCTGGACACCAAAGAATGCTGCCAGTACGGATTTGACTTCATTGATCATGATCGCCTCCTAGTCGGTGACCTCACGCAATTCATCATCTGGGCACAGGGTTGTCTGAGAATAGGGTTGTTGAAGCTAGGGTTGTTGAAGCCAGGGTTGACTGGGGACAGCACAGGATGCTCGCGCGCATTCCAGCAGAGGGAGCTATGCTCAACTCAGCTCAGGTTGCGAAGCCTGCGCCACTAGACACCAGCCACTATCACTATTGGTCACAATAACGCCAAACACCAGCCGCCCCGCAGGTATTTCCCCAAGGTTTGCACTCATCAGCTATCAGATACCATGAGACAGGAGTCCAGAATGCCAGTCGCCAATCAACCGATGCAGCCTTTCGCTGCCATGTTCAGCACCCCACTGCCCTGGATGAATCGACCCGACGACCTCGTGCATTCCCTCGCCCCCTTGATGCGTTGTCAGCAGGTATGGTGGACCCTGAGCCTCAAGGCATATGAGCAGGAAATCGAGTTTATTCGCATGTGGCAGACCAAGAGCATGGAAATGGGCCAGTGTCTGCTATCGACCGGGTTCGTTGACCCACACGAGTCGAAGGAGTGCCTGACGGAGATTGTCAGTGATGTGCAGGAACATACCGTCAAGCGCCTGAAACGTCTGCAAGGCCTGACAGATGAATTGAAGGAAGCCATCTGGGAGGAGATCTAGACCACAGTCCTGGACCGAGGGCTGGTGGGAACGTTGCCGAATGAAGCTTGCCGTCAAACAGGCAAGCGGTCTCGTAGATACGTCGGCAAGCCAATAATTCGCTAAGCTGGTAAACCAATAACAAGACGTCAGAAAATCTATCGGGCTAGATAACCATTGGATCCAGATGCGCCAAGCGAGAAACGCACAACGCCCAGCCTTCAGGAAGAAGTGCCGGGCGTTGTTCTTGCAGGCTTGCACGCTTGCAGGCTTGCAGGCCTGAACAGACCAACGCGACGCGCAGTGCCATATCTGCGTAGCTCAGGTGATAGCTCAGGACTTGGCTCAGGGCGTAGTGCAAGAGACGTCAGGCAAGACTAAGGCTTACGCTGACTCCTCTGACTCCGCGTCTCCCTTGAAGGCCTCAAGCTCACGCAGCCATGTCTGGGCGGCCTCGCGATCGAGATCGAATTCCGCGATCAGGCTCTCGAGTCGCGCCACGAACTCCGCTTCACGCTGCTGAGCGCGCGCGTCGTCGGCGTCGTGGTTCGACTCAGCGGCGGGCGCAGGCTGAGAAGAGCGATCCAGCGCATTCAGCTCTTCCGCCAACGCCTTTTCGAGCTCATCAAAGAGAGCACGCTGCTTGCGAGCACTGGCAATGATCTTTTCATCATGTCGGTTCATGCACGATTTTCCACTTTTGATCTTGTCGACAACAAGAAGACAACGCTATGAGTTCACTGCAGGACGATGAGCGACAATTTGACTTGCAGCTTATGCACGACACCTTCAACACTCGACCGGCGCGCCTCAAATCAAGATGTTAGCGAGCCTCTTCTGGACAGCCATAGACAAATGACAGATATCTTCTTGAAAGCCATACAGAAAACTAGCTTCATCATGCCCCTTTCAACGCCTGCTCGCAAGACATCGCGCGATACGCAAAGCGCGCAAGTGCCCTGAACTGGGGCTTCACGGAGTGTTGAGCACTCTCACTTGGCATCTGGACGGCAACACCGTAGCGTTGGCTAGATGACGTCGAGGCCTGAAACGACATCTCTTGGGTCTTGCGCTAGCCGCTATGCTCGAAACAGTGCCATCATCGCCCTTCGCAGCGCCACCGCATCACTCATGGATGACGTGACTCGATGATCAAGGATAGTGATCTCTCTCGACATGGGCCAGATACCGGCCCGCCCGATCTTCGCTCCCCGGACAGACAGCGTCCGTTCGGCAAACCCTTGCGCCTGTGGCTGGGGTTGACCGCACTTTCCTGTCTCTCGCTTGGCGGCCTGCTGGTATTTCAGGAATCGCAGAGTCGCGAACAGGACATTCTGCAGGCCCAGGCGACCCAGATGCTGGTCGCTAGGGAGCGGCGTCAACAGGCCAGCCTGATGGTGGAGCAGACACTGGGCATGATCGCCTCGCGACATCGCGATTACGAGCATCGTCTGCAACGTCTTCTCATCACCACCATGCGCTCCCCGTCTCTGGGCATCAGCCATCTGAGTGGTCGTGATCGCTCCTTCGTCAGCACCGAACTATTGCGCCAGTTCCCGGACCTGCGCATCAACCCGGACTGGATCGACATCGTGCAGCTCCCCACCACGCTCCACCCTGACTGGTGGAATCAGGAGCTGAATCAGCGCCTCAATGCGGGCATGCGCAAGGCGCAATTCCTGCGCGGCACGGATGCCGGATTGGTGTTTGCCGTGCCTCTGGGGCAAGAGGAAGACAGCCCCGGCGCCGTGCGCCTTGATCGTCGACAGCAGCCTGCCCCCTGGGCGCTGGTGCATATCGACCCGAAGATGGTGGCCTTTCTGGTCGCCAATGAGCTGAGACAGTCACTGCACGCGAGTATCGAGCGCGAGGAAAGCCGCTATGTCTGGATCAACGAGATACTGGACCCGGCCGGCGGTGAGGGCTATGCACGCCGCTTGATCCATCCTCTGCTGCCGGCCACCGAAGGCAAGTTGCTGTCGACCGAGTACCAGGACAGCAGTGGCCGCTTCCCGTATCGCACCGAGCTCGAGGGTGTCTTGAACAGCAGTGGCATCTACTTCGATTACCGCTTCCCCAAGCGCCCGGGCGCCGAGCAGGTCGACAAGACCGCCTACGCCGCCCTGTATCCCCCCTTCCAGTGGATCATCGCCAGCGGCGTCTATCTCGATGACATCAGTGAAGCCGCCTTCAAGGCGCACGCAGACTTGATGAAGAAGAAGCAAGCGCTGGAGCGTTGGCACTTCCTGATCACGCTGCTGGTGACATTGATGCTCTGCCTGGCCTTTGGCTACGCCTTCCTGCGCCAGTATCGCGAGCGACAGCTGCAGATGCGCCAGCGCATGAATCAACTGGAGCATGAGCTTGAGCAGCGCGGCGAAGACAGGCTCGGGTCGGTGATGCGCATGATCCGCGAGGAACGCTGCCCCGAGCGCTCGGGAGAAGACTGGCTGGCCGCCAATCTTGTCAGCGCCATCGCGACACGACTCGGGATGGACCGCCAGGAAATCGCCACGCTGGAGCGCGTCGCCATGCTGCATGATATCGGCAAGCTGGCGCTGCCTGACTCACTGCTGCGACCACGCGATGAACTGCATTTCGATCAGTATCACTTGCTGCGTCGTCATGTCGAGATCGGTGCACGCATGATGGAAGACGCCCTGATGGCGCCCGCCGAAGCTGACCTGCTGCGTGCCAGCCAGCAGTTCATGCTCGGTGCCTGCAGCAGGTTGGCACCGCATGCAAACGGCAACGCTGATGCGCTCTCCCAGCCCACGCAGTCCTCTACAACACCTCCTGCTGCGTCTCCGTCCGGGTCTACTTCTACGCCTCCTCATGCAGACATCCTGCAGGCTGAGCAAGCCTCACCCGATACTGCAGCGACCTCTCATGGCGAGACGTCCCTCGCTGCCAGCACTCTGGCGCTGGTCGTGCAGGTCATCGAGCTGGTGCGACACACCGAGGTCAGTGAGGCCCAGGCGCTGTGCGATATCGAGCACCGTCATGGCCATCTACCGCCAGAGTTGCTGCAGGCGGCGCGTGAAGTGCTGACGGAGCAACCGATACCGCCGGCGCCCACCCTGCATCGACTCTGCCCGCAGCAGGTAGAACGTGACCCGAACCGGTGGCGCGACAGCCACAGTGGCTGCTTCACCCGTGCGCTGCTGGATGCCGCTCTCGAAGCGCTGGCCCGTGAGTGTCAGGACGCCATGGGACAGCACATCACGCTGTGCCATCTTCGTCTGAGCCGGAAGGGAAGCGCGCGACGCGACGCTGGCGGCAAACAACTTGCGCCACTCGATGCCCAACTTGGCCCGCACCTGAATGCCTGCTTCCATCCGCTGCGTGTCTTCCGCGTCAGTGAGGGCAACTTCATCGTGATGGGCCATCAATGTCGGGATATCTCGCCTGCGCAGAAAGTGACTCGCCACCCTGAAGGCAATGAGCCACTGTTCGAGGCGCCAGCCAATGGCACTGCCTCGCCGCCCACCGCCGATTCCCTGACATCGCTGGAGGACACCGCGACGCTGGAGGTCACGCTGCTCGATCTCTCCTGTGCCCAGACACTCAAGGAATGGCAACTGACCCTCAATGGCCACCTGGCTCGCTACCCGCCATCGGCTTGACCTGGTCATGGCGCTTTGCATGTGACCCGCCTTCCCAATGCCATAAGGCGTGACAGGGCCAGACATCATGTCTGGCCCCTGTGGTTATAGGCGCACTCCTTTTTACTACCCCCCTTATTACCCGCGTTCTTGTTGCCTCCATCCTTGTTAGCTGCGCCCTTGTTAGCTGTGTCGGGCGGGCTTCTCGCGCGACCAAAGTTGAAGTGTTTGCGCCTTGTTGAAATGTCCGACATTTATTAATGTGTGTTCAGACATTTATTCTGATGCTCGGAACCTCATGTGTCAGCGCCGCGCTCGCAGACGACGCGATGCAGTGACTCTCCTGATCATCTCCTCACGACAGGCATCTCAATGACCGACTCTCTGGCGACAGCCTCGCTCGCCACTGACAGCGCCTCGGCTGACGACGCGACCCCGCGCAGCATGGAGGCCATCGCCACCTGCATGGCGCGGGAAATCCTCGCGGGCAGCTTCGGCCCCGGTGACAGTTTTCCGCGTGAACTGGACCTCTGCCAGCGCTTCGACGCCAGCCGCAACCGTGTTCGCAATGCCCTGGCACAACTGGTGAGCGCCGGGCTGCTGGAGCGTACCGCCGGGCGCGGCACCATCGTACGCGAGATGAGCGAGTGGCAGCTGCTGGACCCGCTGATGAGCCATTGGGTCAGCGGTCTCGACGGTATCAACCCGGACCTGATGCGTGAGATCTACGCCTTCCGCCTCTCCGTCGAGCCCTATGTCAGTGCGCTGGCCGCAATGAAGGCCAATGCCCAGGACCTCGCGCGCCTGGAGCGCGCCTTCGAAGGCATGGTCAATACCGCCAATGACAGCTCACGCGAGGCGCATGCCGAGCATGATGTCGTCTTCCACGAGGCCATATACCACGCCACGCACAATCTGGTGTGGACACAGCTTGGCAGTTTGCTGCGCCCTTCCATCAGCCAACTGATCCACAGCACCCAACAGTCCGCGCAGCAGCATGATCACAGCCATCATCGCGCCAGCCTCGATCGTCACCGTGCGGTGATGGAGGCCATTCGCCTGCGCCAGCCCGAGATGGCACGCACCTGTGCCGAGCGGGTACTGGAGACCGCAGCGCGCGATCTCGGCTTCTCACCTGACCACCCGCAGCTGGGACACCGCCGCTTCTGATGCTGATCGGAGCGTCAGCTGATGACGGCCGATTCCACGACCCGCTTCGCCTGGCGCTGCCCCTCGTTCAAACGCCCATTCTCAACAAGGATGCATCCGTGAAAATCACCCGACTCAAGACCTGGCAAGTTCCGCCGCGCTGGCTGTTCCTCAAGATCGAGACCGATGAAGGCTGCTATGGCTGGGGCGAGCCGGTCATCGAGGGCCGCGCCGCGACCGTCGAGGCCGCCGTGCACGAGCTGTCCGATTATCTGGTCGGTCAGGACCCGCGCAATATCGAGCACCTGTGGAACGTGATGTACCGTGCGGGCTTCTACCGTGGCGGCCCGATCCTGATGTCTGCCATCGCCGGCATCGATCAGGCGCTGTGGGACCTGAAGGGCCGTGATCTGGGAGTGCCCGTGCACCAGCTGCTCGGCGGCCCGGTACGCGACAAGATGCGCATGTACGCCTGGACCGGCGGTGACCGCCCGTCAGATGTCGGCGCAGGCGCCAAGGCGCTGGTCGATCAAGGCTTCACCGCCTTCAAGATGAATGGCACGCCGGAGATGCAGATCGTCGATTCGCACAAGAAGATCGATGACGCCGTGGCACGTGTCGCCGAGGCCCGCGATGCGGTCGGTCCGGATGTCGGCATCGGCATCGACTTCCATGGTCGCGTGCATCGCCCGATGGCCAAGGCGTTGCTGCGTGAGCTGGAGCAATTCCACCCGATGTTCATCGAGGAGCCGGTCGCGCCTGAGCACCTGCCGTCGCTCAAGCACATCGCCGAAGGCATCGCGACGCCCATCGCCACCGGCGAGCGCCTGCACACCCGCTTCCAGTTCCGTGATCTGCTGGCGGACGGCATGGTCGACATCATCCAGCCGGATCTCTCCCACTGTGGCGGCATCAGTGAAGGCCTGAAGATCGCCACCCTGGCCTCGGCCTACGATGTGGCGCTGGCCCCGCACTGCCCGCTCGGCCCGTTGACGCTGGCGGCCTCGCTGCAACTGGACGCGGTGTGTCACAACGCCTTCATCCAGGAACAGAGCATGGGAATCCACTACAACAAGGACAACGACGTACTGGATTATCTGGTCGACAAGGATGCGTTGGCGATCAAGGACGGCTTCTGCGCCATTCCGCAGGGCCCGGGGCTGGGCGTCGAGATCGACGAAGCCTTCGTCGAGGAGCGTGCCAAGGTCGGCCATCGCTGGCGCAACCCGCTGTGGACCCACGAAGACGGCTCCGTCGCCGAGTGGTAATGCCGAGCATGCCGCAACGCACACACTGACAACACAGACGCCATGCCAGGACAGGCCTTCCGCCGAAGGCCTGTCACGCTCAAGGAAGGATTCGAAATGACTCGTACCGCATCATCCGAACGCCCCGCCTTCGCCGACTTTCGCTACCCGGACCTCGAAGGCGCCAGCGTCTTCATCACCGGCGGTGGCTCCGGCATCGGCGCCGCGCTGACCGAAGGCTTCCTCGCCCAGGGCGCCAAGGTCGCCTTCGTCGGCCTGTCCGATGCCAGCGAATTCTGTGACGCCATGGAAGCTCGCTACGCCAATCGTCCGCTGTTCATCCCCTGCAACATCCAGGATATCGAGGCGCTGCAGGCCGCCGTCGCTCAGGCGCGTGAAGCCCACGGGCTGATCAACGTGCTGGTCAACAACGCCGCGCGTGACACCCGTCATACGCTGGATGAGTGGACGGTGGAACAGTGGGATGAATCCATCGCCACCAACCTGCGCCCGCAATTTTTCACCGCCCAGGCCGTCGCCCCCGACATGCGCACGCTGGGTGGCGGCGCCATCATCAACCTATCTTCCAACAGCTACATGCTGGGACTGGACGGCTACCCGACCTACGTCACCGCCAAGGCCGGCATCATGGGCATGACCAAGGCGCTGGCGCGCGAGCTGGGCCCGGACGCCATTCGCGTCAACTGCCTGATTCCGGGCTGGGTGATGACGGAGCGTCAGCGCGAGCTGTGGGTCAACGACAAGGATTTGAACGAGTGCATTGACCAGCAGTGCCTGAAAGAGGCCATTCCGGTCGAGGACATGATCAATCCGTGTCTGTTCCTGGCCTCCAGCGCCTCGCGCATGATGACCGGCCAGCCGATGGTGGTAGACGGAGGCCGAGTGTGAGCGCCGTCAGCGTCACGCCGGCCTGGATCGCCGTCGACTGGGGTTCCAGCAATCTGCGCGCCTGGGCCGTCAATGGCGACGATGCAGTCATCGCTCAGGCCAGCAGTGCCCGCGGCATGCTGGGACTGGCGGCGGATGAGTTCGAGGATGTGCTGCGCGTGCTGATCAATGACTGGCTGCCCGACGATGCGACCTCTCCCATGCCGGTGCTGATCTGTGGCATGGCCGGCGCGCGTCAAGGCTGGCAGGAGGCGGCTTACCTGCCGTTGCCCACGGACAAGACGCCTTCCCGTGATGTGCTGGGGGCACTCTCCGAGCAGCTGACCCATGTTTCGACCCGCGACAGCCGCCTTGCCGTCGCCATCGTGCCGGGCCTCTGCCAGCAGCAGCCGACCTACGATGTCATGCGTGGCGAGGAGACCCAGCTGGCGGGCCTGGTCGCCGCCCAACCCGACTACAGCGGTGCGGTGTGTCTGCCCGGCACCCACGCCAAGTGGGCGCATCTCGTCGGTGGCGCCATCACCGGCTTCAGTACCTTCATGAGCGGCGAGCTCTTCAAGCTGCTCAGTCAGGATTCGGTGCTCAAGCACTCCGTCGCCGCGGGAGATCTCAGCGACCCCGCCCAGCGCGATGCCTATCTGGAGGGCATCGACACGGCGCTTGCCGCCCCGGAGCGCACCACCGCGCAGCTGTTCGGCATTCGTGCCCGTGATCTGCTCGATACGGCTCTGCCTCAAGGTGACGCTCGCAAGGCGGTACTCGGTGCTCGCCTGTCAGGCCTGGTGCTGGGGCTTGAGCTGGCGGGCGCCACTGCGGAGCTTTCGGATCACGCTACCATCACGCTGATCGGCGACGCCGTGCTGTGCCAGCGCTATCAGGTCGCGCTGGAGCATCTAGGCTATCAGGTCACCACCGCGGCCAACGCCGACATGATTCTGGCAGGGCTCGGACGCATCCAGCGTGCACGATCATCCGCGCAGGCATCGTCATCAGACCGTGGCTTGTCGTCGGCCCGTGCGTCGTCATCGGATCGCGCCTCTGTGAGCCATTGATTCAGCATTGCTGACATTGCCAGTCAGTGAGCCACGTCACTCCTCACTTCACCCAGCCCTTATTCAAAGAGCTCCTCTTCAAACAGCCCCTTTTCTGGAGATCGCCATGAGCCTGCCTCTGGTCGCCATACTGCGCGGTGTGACACCGCAAGACATCATCGCCATCGCCGACGAGATCATCGCCGCCGGCATCACCCGTATCGAAGTCCCGCTCAACTCCCCTCAGCCGCTGGAGAGCATCGCCGCGCTGGTCGAGCACTGCGAGCGCGCGCATGGCGGCAAGATCCTGATCGGTGCCGGCACTGTGCTGACCCCGCAGCAGGTGCGCGATGTGCACGCCGCGGGCGGCCGTCTGATCGTCTCACCCAATGCCGATGTCGATGTCATCCGCGAAAGCCGCCGGCTGGAGATGGTTTCGCTGCCCGGCATCGTCACGCCGACGGAAGCCTTCGCGGCTCTCGCTGCCGGCGCCTCGGGTCTCAAGCTGTTCCCGGCGACTCAGGTCGGCATCGTCAACATGAAAGCCATGCTGGCCGTGCTGCCCAAGGACACCGAGCTTTATGCCGTCGGCGGCATCGGCAGTGACAACTTCGCAGAATGGCGCGCGGGCGGTGTCCACGGCGCTGGCCTCGGCACGGCCATCTACACGCCCGGCCTGAGCGCCGCCGAGGTTGGCGAACGTGCCCGCACCCTGGTCGCGGCATGGCAGGCAGCAGACTGAACAGCGTAAAGAGCCCACGGATATCGCAAAGGAGCAGCAGATGACGTCATCACCATGCCTTGGCACTGCCAGGCGCCTCGTCGCCAGTGGCTGCGAGCTGGGCGAAGGACCGGGCTGGACGCCCGCAACCAAGGCCCTGCCTGCGCGAGTGCGCTGGCTGAACATTCTCGCCGGCGAGCTGCATCACGCCGCCGCGGACGGCAGTGATCACGTCATCACTCAGCTTGCGCGCCGCACCTCCTACGCAGCCGTTACCGAAGGCGGCGATTACCTGCTGGTCGCGCAGGGGATGCTCTCGCGCTTCACCCCCGAGACCGGCGCCGTGGAAGATGTCATGCCCTTCGAGGCGGAAACGACGCCGGCCACGCGCAGCAATGACGCGCGGGTCGATCGCCACGGCAGTCTGTGGCTCTCGAGCATGGGCTGCAACGCCGAGTCCGGCGCTGGCAGCCTCTATCGGCTGCATCGCGGTGAACTGACCCGCGTGCTCGAGGGGCTGAGCATCCCCAATGCGCTGTGCTTCTCGCCGGATGGCCGCTTCGCCTATTTCACCGACACCGTCACCGGTCAGGTGATGCGCTGGCAGCTGGACGCCGATGGCTGGCCACTCACCTCGGCAGGTGAATACAACGCCCCCGAAGTGTGGGCCGATCTGCGGGATGCCGGTGGTGGCCCGGATGGCGCCGTGATCGATGCCGATGGCCACATGTGGATCGCGCTCTGGGGGGCCGGCCGCGTGGCAAGGCTCGACCACGACGGCAAGGAAATCGCCCATGTGGCGCTGCCGGTCAGCCAGCCTTCGTGCCCGCTGTTCGGTGGCGAGGGGCTGAGCACGCTGTATATCACCACGGCGCATGAAGGCATGGCCACGCCGGATCATGCGGCAGGGGATGGTGACCTCTTCGCGCTGGACCTGTCAGCACACGGCTTCAAGGGACTGGCAGAGCCACCGCTGGTGCTGGGCTGACACTGCCATTCCGTCTCTGATCTTTCTTTATTTCTGGACCTCTCATGATGACCGCAGACGCCCCATCTTCCCGACCGTCGGCTGCTCCTGACGCGACCTGGTCAAGTGATCAGCAGTGGTTGAGCCTGAGTGCCGATGGCATCCAGCTGCAGCTGGATCTCGCCGATGGCCTGCTCAAGCTGGCCCATTTCGGGCGCATCGCGCCCATCAATCCGGATCAGCACCGCCTGATGAGCGCTGCCGCCACGCCCCAGGCGAGTTTGGATCAGCTGCCGCCCAACACCCTGTTCAATGATGCCGGGCTCGGCTTTGCCGGCTATCCCGCGCTGATCGGTGACCGCGAAGGCCGCGACTGGCTGACGGCGATGCGTCTGAGCGATGTGGTCTGCTCGACGGATGCCACCGGCGCCCACGCTCGCCTGACGCTTCGCGACAGCCTGAGTGAGCTGGAAGTGCTACTCGCGCTGACCGTCACCCGCGAGGGCGTATTGCGTCAGCAGACGACCCTGAGCAATCAGTCATCAGCGCCCTACCGGCTCGAATGGCTGGCGGCCGCCTGCCTGCCGCTGCCGGTCCGCTTCGAGGAATGCCTGAGTTTCGGTGGCCGCTGGGTACAGGAATTCACCGAGACGCGTCATCGTGTCAGCGAAGGCACTTTCACGCTCGAGAACCGTCGCGGGCGCAGCTCGCATCAACGCGTGCCGACGCTGATCACCGGCACGCCAGGCTTCAGCGAGCAGCGTGGCGAAGTCATCACCGCGCATCTGGCGTGGAGTGGCAACCATCGCGCCCTGATCGAGCGACAGTTCGATGGCAGCACCCAATTGCAGATGGGCGCCCTGCTGCTGCCCGGCGAGCAGAGGCTGGCCGCCGGCGACAGCGTGACCACCCCGGAAGTGGTGATGTCCTGGTCGGATACGGGCATCAATGGCGCCAGCCAGCGCATGCATCGCACCCTGCGCGCGCGCCTTGACTGGCCGGTGGCCGACAAGCCGCGTCCGGTACACGTCAACACCTGGGAAGCGCTCTACTTCGATCACGATGCGACGCGTCTCGAGGAGTTGGTCGTTGCCGCCGGTGAGGTGGGTGCCGAGCGTTTCGTGCTCGATGATGGCTGGTTCGTCGGCCGGGATGGCGAGCGCGCCGCCCTGGGCGACTGGTATCTGGATACCGGCAAGTACCCGCAGGGGCTGGGGCCGCTGATCGAGTCCGTCCAGGCGCACGGCATGGAATTCGGCCTGTGGGTCGAGCCCGAGATGGTCAATCCGGACAGTGAACTCTTCCGCACCCATCCGGACTGGATTCTCGGGCTGGAGGGGCGTGAGCAGCCGCTGGGACGTTATCAATGCGTGCTGGACCTGACCCGCCGCGAGGTCTGTGACTACCTGTTTGCGCGCCTCGATGCGCTGCTCAGTGAGTACCCGATCAAGTATCTGAAATGGGACATGAATCGCGACCTGACCCACGCGGGCGGCCAGTCGGAGGAAGGTCGCGGCAAACCTGCCGCGCATGCTCAGGTCAGCGCGCTCTACTCGCTGCTGGCCCGCCTGCGAAAGGCGCATCCCGGCGTCGAGATCGAGAGCTGTGCCTCGGGTGGCGCGCGCACCGATCACGGCATTCTGCGGCACACCCATCGCGTCTGGACGTCTGACTGCAACGACCCCCACGAGCGCACGCATATCCAGCGTGGGGCCAGTCGCGTACTGCCGCCGGAGCTTCTGGGCGCCCATATCGGGCCGCAACACGCCCACACCACCTCGCGGCGCACGACGCTCGCCTTCCGCGCTTCCACGGCACTGTTCGGTCATCTGGGGCTGGAGCTGGATGTCAGCCAGCTCGATCAGGCGGAGCGCAGTGAGCTGCGCGGCTGGATAGCGCGCTACAAGTCGCTGCGTGGCCTGCTGCACAACGGTATCAGCTGGCGTCTGGATTGCCTGGATGACCATCAGCATGCCCACGGCGTGGTCAGTCAGGATGGCCAGCAGGCCCTTTTCAGCATCAGCCAGCTGGCCATGCCTCGTCACGCCGTGCCCGCCGCCCAGCCGCTGACCGGCCTGCAAGCCGACACGGCCTACCGGCTCGAGCTGCTGGAACTTCCGGAGCACCCGGAGCGACGCATGAAGCAGCTGCCCGCCTGGATCAGCCGACAACAGGCCGGCGAGCCGGTCGTCGTCTCCGGTGAGTACCTGATGCGTGAAGGCCTTGCCCTGCCGGTGCTGGACCCCGACCAGGCAATCCTGATTCACCTTCAGGCGGTTACGGCATGACCCGTGCCGCGCCGGCCGTGATGGCCTGCGCCGCGCTTGCTCCCCATTTTCAGCATCAAGGATGACCCCCATGCAGCTCGGTGTCTGTTACTACCCGGAACACTGGCCACGTGATCGCTGGCCGCAGGATGCTCGCGACATGATGGAAGCCGGCATTCGTGTCGTGCGTATCGGCGAATTCGCCTGGAGTCGCCTGGAACCCAGCGCGGGTGACCTGCGCTTCGAGTGGCTGGATGAGGCCGTCGAGGTCCTGGCGGCGGCTGGTCTCAAGCTCGTGATGGGCACGCCCACGGCGACACCGCCCAAGTGGCTGGTGGATGCCCATCCGGAAATTCTGGCCGTCGATGAGAATGGCGATACGCGTGGCTATGGCTCGCGTCGTCATTACTGCTTCTCTTCGCCGACGTTTCGTACCTTGAGTGAGCGCATCGTGCGCCTGATGGGCGAGCGCTACGCGCGCCATCCCGCGATCATCGCCTGGCAGACCGACAACGAGTACGGCTGCCATGACACCATCCTCAGCTACTCCGCGGCCGCCCGCGCCCGCTTCCCCGCATGGCTCGAGGCGCGCTATGGCACGGTCGAGGCCCTCAATCAGGCCTGGGGCACGGTGTTCTGGAGCATGGAAGTCAGCGAGTTCTCCCAGGTCGAGGCCCCCGTCGGCACCGTGACCGAACCGCATCCGGCCATCGTGCTCGATTATCGACGCTTCTGCTCCGACATGGTGGTCGAATACAACCGCCTGCAGGTCGACACCCTGCGTGCCGCGGGTGTCAGCGGCGATATCGTGCACAACTTCATGGGCCTGTTCACCGAATTCGATCACTTCGATGTCGCCCGGGACCTGGATATCGCCAGCTGGGACAGCTACCCGCTGGGCTTTCTGGAGCGCGGTGCCCACGACGATGCCACCAAGGCCCATTATCGCCAGCAAGGCCATCCGGACTTTGCCGGCTTCCATCACGACCTCTACCGCGCCATGTGCAAGGGCCGCTGGTGGGTGATGGAGCAGCAGCCGGGCCCGGTCAACTGGGCGATCAGCAACGCCGCGCCCTTGCCCGGCATGGTGCGACTGTGGAGCCACGAAGCCTTCGCGCATGGCGCCGAAGTCGTCTCCTATTTCCGCTGGCGTCAGGCGCCCTTCGCCCAGGAGCAGATGCACGCTGGCCTGCTGCGCCCGGACGGCTCGCCCGCCTCGGCCTGGCCGGAGCTTTTGCAGCTGCGCGATGAGCTGGCGACACTCGCGAAACATGACACGACGACTGCCCAGCAGGCGCCCGTCGCCCTGATGTTCGATTACGCCTCCATCTGGGCCTGTCAGATCCAGCCCCACGCCGAGAACTTCAACCCGCTCGAGCTGTACCTGAGCTGGTACAGCGCGCTGCGGCGTCTCGGGCTTGATGTCGATATCGTCTCACCGCGCGACGCGCTCAGTGGCTATTCGTTGATCGTACTGCCCTGTCAGGTGATCGCCGATGAGGCGCTGGCGGCGCGTCTGAGCGCGGCGCGCGATTCAGGCAGTCGCGTGGTGATCGGCGCACGCTCCGGCTCGCGCACGCCGGAGTTTCAGATACCCGCGCAGCTGGCGCCCGGCGCACTCAGCGAGCTGACGGGCGTCACGGTCGATCGAGTCGATGGCCTGCGCCCGGGCGCTGAGCCGACCGTCACGCTGACCAACGGCGCACGCGGTCACGCCCTGCGCTGGCGCGACCTGCTCGATCATCAGCGCACCTGCGCACAGGTGGTAACGCGCTTCGAGGATGGCGAACCCGCCATCCTGCATCATCGTGGCGTCAGCTATCTGACCGCCTGGCTGAGTGAAGACAGTCTGGTGGCGATTCTGCAGGCGGAGTGCCAGGCCTGCGGCATCACCACCCATGCGCTGCCCGACGGGGTGCGTCTGCGGCGGCGCGGGCCGCTCTGCTTCGCCTTCAACTATGCCCCCGAGCCGCGCTGGCTGCCGGAAGGCCTCGTCAATGACAGCGGGCTGCTGGCCGGTAGCCGGGTGCTGGCACCCGCTGACGTCTGTATCTGGTTCAGTGACGAAAAGCGCCCCTGAGTGAGGCGGCTCCTGCCCACTCATTCAACGCGAAAATCGACTTTGCTTGAAAGCAGGACATCTCTCGGATTTCGCGACCGGCAGACTGTTCGATCACTTGCCGCGGCGCCTTCGGGCGCCGCTTTTTTGAACAGCTATTCTGGGTCTGCATGTCACCTGCCCAGGCTTCATGAGTGACTACAACAGCGTGCTGACACAACTCCTCTGCTTACCGGATGACTGAGGTTGCCACATTACTGCAATGAAGTAGAAAGGAGATAACGGTATATTTTTTAATGTAAAACGATCTCTCTTTTCGCTGCGCAAGGCCAGATGGAGTTTGCCCTTGAGTGCTCGCTGACCGCACAGCGCTGCCACTTATGGCGCATTGTTCTCATGTCAGACAATCTCTAGTGTGCTGGATGTCTCTGTATATAAGCCAATAAATAGCAAAAACAACAGGCCACGCACCTGTAGACAGGACAACCGTCGTCAATGGCAGACGACCCACGACTACGATAACGCCAACTACGAGATACCCCCATGAGTATTCTTGCCATTCTGATATCGCTCGGGCTGCTGATGTTCCTGGCCTACCGCGGTATCACCGTTCTCTTGCTCGCCCCTCTGATGGCCGCCCTCGCCGTCGTCCTGTCAGGAGATGCAGCCGCCCTGCTGCCCAGCTACACCGTGACCTTCATGAGTCAGCTGGGCGGCTATCTGGCCAAGTTCTTCCCGCTGTTCATACTCGGCGCCCTGTTCGGTCAACTGATGGCCGATTCCGGGGCCGCGCATGCCATCTCCGAAGATCTGGTCAAACGCCTGGGGACACGCCATGTGATCCTGACCGTGGTGCTGGCCTGTGCACTGCTCACCTATGGGGGCGTCTCGCTGTTCGTGGTCGCCTTCGCCGTCTATCCGATTGGCGCCCAGCTCTTCCAGCGCACCGGCACGCCCAAGCGACTGCTGCCTGCGGCCATCGCCCTCGGCTCCTTTACCTTCACCATGACGGCACTCCCCGGCACGCCTGCCATCCAGAACGCCATTCCGATCCCCTACTTCCAGACCAACAGCTTCGCGGCGCCAGGCCTGGGCATCATCGCAGGCCTGATCATGCTGGGGCTGGGTACCTGGTGGCTGAAGGGACGTGCCGGCAAGGCTCAGGCACAGGGGGAAGGCTACGGGGTCCACAAGGACGAAGCGCTTGAGGAATCCCCGGCGCCCGCCGCACAGATGGGCATGATCACGGCGCTGATTCCGCTGGTGATGGTCATCGGCCTGAATGCCCTGCTGACCTATCTCGTCTTCCCGCGCATCGATTTCTCCTACCTGAGCGAGGCCTTCCCGGAGCTTGACCCGGCGGGCGCCACCGGCATGTGGTCGATCCTGATCGCGCTGGCCTTCGCCTCCACCTGGCTGGTCATCTCACGCTGGAAGCAGTGGGCCGACCTGAAGACCACCGTCAACAATGGCTGCTTCGGCGCCATGCTGCCGGTCTTCAATACCGCCTCAGAGGTGGGATATGGCGCGGTGATCGCCAGCCTGGCCGGCTTCGCGATGGTCAAGGAGGCGGTGCTCGGCCTGTATCCGGCCAACCCGCTGATCTCGGAAGCGGTAGCAGTCAATGTGCTGGCCGGCATCACCGGCTCGTCATCCGGCGGCATGAGCATTGCGCTGTCGACTCTGGGCGAGACCTACCGCGAGATGGCCGTCAATGCCGGCATCGACCTGGAACTGATGCACCGCGTGGCGGCGCTGGCGGCGGGCAGCATGGACACCTTGCCGCACTCCGGCGCGGTCATCACCCTGCTGGCGATCTGCAAGCTGACTCATCGCCAGTCCTACGGCCAGATGTTCATGATGACGGTCGCCTTCCCGATGCTGGCCCTGATTGCGGTCGTGACCCTGGGCAGCCTGGTCGGCAGCTTCTGAGCCCTGAAGCTCCACAACAGTGGGAAGTTTTCGAACATGAGTGGAGCAAAATGACGCCAGGCCTATGACAAGAAGGCCAATGACAAGAAGGCCGCCCATTCGGGTGGCCTTCTTGTTGAGCAATCATGCTGGCAAGCGACGCGCTGACACCTCAATAGACGTGGTGAGCCCGCTTCGGGTCCAGCGTCTCATGGCGTGCCCGCGTCTTGATCCACAGCGTCAGGTCATCGCGGTCGGCGCCGGGATTCTCGGCGACCCACTCGACGATACGCGAGGCAATGAATTCGGCATGAAACTCATCGTCGAACTGCAGCAGCATGAGGTCCTCGCCCGCCTGAGAGATGCGCAACAATACCTCGCTTGCCGGCAATACATAGAGATTCAACTCATGCAGATATTGCGTCGTGAAGGTCACGCGCCGAAAACGCTCGGGAACATTGCGCCCACTGTTGCTGATATCGTTCATGAAAGCCATGGCTCTCTCCTACAGTAAGGCGCTAATACATTTCGCTCATTTTTGAGCTGACCTTCTTATCATAGCGCAGAAGATATGCTGCGGGCCGGTTTATAAGAACATTTTGTTGGAACCTGCATGTGGCGCTCATTGACGCAATATCAGCTGCGTTGTTGGCGCAGGGCATCACTTTGCAAGGTTAGCTGAACTCGCGTCAGCCAGCCCGCCAGCAGCGCCTGCTTATGCCGACTCATGGTGCGATGTTGCTCGATCACTTCGCATAATCGGTCGCCGGCCGCCCGCATCCTGGTGGGACTCTCTCCTCGGGCACAGCGCTGATAATCATCCGCCAGCGCATGGATCAATTCGCGCAAGGCGTGCTGTACCGGGCGTGGCACATCGTTGCCCAATTCCCGCCGCACGAAGCCTATGCCGCGTCCGATATCCATCCCTGTCAGCCCCAGCGTCAGAAGCGGCATGCCGAGCACTTGCTGCTGAGCATCATCCGGCTGACCACTTGCATTCTCGCCACTGCGACGCGCTTCCTGTTCACGACTGCGAGTCTGTTCATGCCGGGCGAGACGCAGCAGCCTGTCGCCCATGCGCCCGCCGAACCAGCTGTCCAGGCGCTCGGTGGAGCGTTCCGCCAGCTCACGAATATCACTCGCAGTAGCGCGAATCAGCTGGCGCTTGTCCCAGCCGGCCCCCGGCACGGGAATCAGGCGGAAACCGATGATGGTCACGATCAGACCGATCCCGGCCGCCAGACTCCGATTGAGGGTGTAGGCGACATCGAAGGTCATGCCGTTGTCCGGCATCACCAGCAGAATGTTGAACACCACGAAGGGCAAGGCGATCCCCGCCAGCGCAGGCACGACGGAGCCCATCAAGCCGAGGAACAGGGGAATACTGAAGATGATCACGAAGGGCACGAAGTGCTGGGCGTGACTGAGCATGACATTGCCGAACAGCAATACGCTCGGCACCGCCAGCAGCAAGCCCTTGAGCACCATCGGAATGATCGGTGCCGGATCACCGCGACTGACGAAGATACCCGAGAACAGCGTGCCCAGCAGCATGGCCACCGCCCCGTTGTCCCACGCCGTCGCAAGCCAGAAGATCGCCGTGGCACTGAAGATGGCCATCGCGCGCAGCGCATCGATGGCGGCACGTCCGTGATCGCGGTGCCAGCTCATGCTTGGCTGACGCAGCTGATGACGGCCGGGATGATTGATGACCTCGCGTGCCTGCAGGATGACCAGCGCATGCCCCAGCACCTCACGCAGACTGAACAGCAGCCGGGCTTCCAGTGCGGTGATGCTTCGCTGACCGCGTGACAGGCGCAGACATTCCCCACGCAGCTCCTTGAGCGTCTTGCGCGCCTGGGCCGTGCCCTGATTGTCGGCCATGCTCTGAAAGGCCGCGCCCAGGCGTTGCATCAGGTCCTGCGTCGGCTGACTGAAACGTTCGGCTTCCTGTCTGTGGGTCTGGTTCAGCTCACCCGTCGGTGCGCTCGGCTTACCGTCATCGCGCTGTGATGGCACAAAGAACTCGGGATGGCGCAGCTGGTGCAGGGCCTTGAGGGTCGCGTAGAGACGCATGCTTCGCCGTGTCAGCAGGTGCACGCCGCGAATTCGCCCCTTGCCCTGGGGGCCTTCATAACGCGCCGAGTGGGCGTCGATCTCGAGATTGTTGAGCGCATCCAGCCCGGTCATCATCTGCTCGAGCATCGCCATGCGTTCACGTTGCTGAGCTTGTGACAGGTCTTGTGAATGACCTTGTGACTGACCGGCAGTATCTCGGTTCACGGCCCTGTCCTGCTCGAGCGGCATCGAGAAGGCCAGCGCCATATAACGGAAGGTAGCATTCACCGCCGTGTCCGAAAGCTGGCCGAGATGATCCCGCACGCGTATCGGCCAGACCAGCGCACTCACGACGACAGCACACAGCGCGCCCAGACTCAGCTCGCTGAGACGTGCCAGCGCCACCGAGAAGAAGTCATCCGGCGCCGAGGACGTCAGCACCACGATGATCATGCAGGCCACCGCCGCCATCACACAGCCATAGGACAGATTGTTGTGCGTCAACGAGGCGCCATAGATGCATAGCCCGATCCACAGCGTGACCGAACCCAGCGCCAGTTCCGGCACCTGGGCAAAGCAGCCCATGATCACCACGGCCACACAGGTTCCGACGAAGGTACCCGTGACCTGACAGATGCCCTTCTCGACCACCATGCCCGACATCGGACGTGTCTGCAGAAACGCCGCCGAGATCAGCGCCCAATAGGGTCGATCGAGATCGAAGAAGAAGGCGGCGTAGAGGGCCAGCGCCATCGCCAGCACACCCTTGGTGGCGAACTTGAGCGCGAACGGCGAAGGCCTTAAGAAGGCGGCCAGAGCGGGAGACATGAATCAGTGCTTCCCGTCTGCGTCTTGGACGGCCTGAGCTGTCTCGACCGGTTTCGCCTCGACAGGTGCCGCCTTGGCCTGCGTCGCCTCATCATTGCCATCTTCCGCAGTGATCAGCCTGACACTCGCCGTCATCCCGGCAGCAAGATTGACACCTGAGGCACGTACCGCCTCGATATCATCGAACTCCACCCGCACCGGAATGCGCTGCGCCAGACGCACCCAACTGAAGGTGGCACTGACCTGAGGCAGCTGCTGGGCATTGGTCGCGGTATTGTCATCGGCAATGCCCTGGCCTATCCCCACGACTCGCCCCTTGAAGTCTTCATTGCCGCTCATCAGCGTGATCTGGACCGGATCGCCCGGACGCACATGCTGCAGCTTGGTCTCCTGGAAGTAGGCGCTCAGGTAGAAGGAGTCGTCCTTGATCAGCGCCATCACCGCCGTGCCTGCCGTGACGTAATTGCCCTGACTGAGGTGCATGTTGAGGATGCTACCGTCGGCGGGCGCCACCAGACGCGTGCGATCGAGATCCAGCTGCGCGGACTGCACCGCGGCTTCGGCCTGTTGCACATCAGCGCGGGCGACCTCGGCCTCCAGACGCGCACTGTCGCGCTCTTCCTCGCTGATGGCACGATTGGTCAAGCGACCACGGCGATTGGATTCATGCTCCTTGAGGCTCAGAGTCGCCTTGGCACTGGCGAGACTGGCCTCGGCCTTGGCAAGCGCCGCCTCATAGCGCGCACGATCGACCTGAAGGATGACATCCCCCTCCTTGACCCGCGTGGTATCCGCCACGTTCAGCTCACGCACCCAGCCGGAGACATCCGGGCTCAGCGTGATCACCTCGGCGCGCACCCGGGCGTCACGCGTCCAGGGACTGTACATGTAGGTATTCCACAGCCACACCGCACACCAGGCTGCAGCCGCCACCAGACATAGAGTGATGATCCATTTGACGGCTTTCTGTCGCAGGTTGCGCATGCGGTTTCCTTGGGGGATAGAGGGGCTGGAGGAAATGGGTGCCGCGAAAGGGTTCGCGGGGAAATCGAGATGACGAATGGCGAGACGCTGGGGCAATGACGTACGTCAGGTCACGAGGGCCACCACCGCCGCCAGACAGATGACAAACAGCGAGATATCGAACCAGGCCTCGAACCAGAGCTCGTGATTGGCCAGCAGACGATGCAACAGCGTGCGTATGAGACCCGCCGCCAGCAGGGCGACCAGCGCATAGACCAGCATCGGGCTGATCAGGAATTCCCCGACCACCATTTCATGCAGCGCATTGAAGCCAGACGTAACATCATTGCCTGCGGCGATTTCCTTCATCGAGATGTCCTTGACTTGCGTTGTGCGAGAGCTGGCTTGCGTATGCGATAGCGGGCTTTCTTTATGCGAGATCTGAGACCCCACTGCCATGCGTGCAATCAGCGTTCAACGATGGTGGCTGCCTGGCGTGCATTCAAGGCCCGCGGGTGAACTGTTCCACTGCGCGAATCTTGAGGGCAGCGTCATCGCTGAGAATATATGCAGGCTAACATTTTTCGCCGGCCTACACCGTTGCGTGAGAAGAATCACCCCATTCCTTGCACAGCGCGCGACCAGAATCCGTTCACCATTTGGCTGAGCGCTAACCGGCACAACCAGCCTGGACACCAGGTATTCAGGTGGTAGCAGCGGCCAAGGTGGCCTGAAACGCAAAACGGCTTACCCATAAGGCAAGCCGTCTCATTTCGCACAGTGAAGACATCAAGTGATGATCGTGAGGGTCAACTACACCGCGTAGCCGAGCACGCGTGGCAGCCACAAGGCGAGCTCAGGGAACAGCATCACCACCGCCAGCGCCGCCAGCATCGCCACCACGAAGACCATCGCCCACCCGACCGTCTTCTCGAGTCTTACTCCGGCCACGCTACTGGTCACCATCAGGTTGACCGCGACTGGCGGGGTGAACTGCCCGATCGCGATATTCATCGCCAGCAGGATACCGAACCACACCGGATGCCAGCCGAAGTGCTGCATCACCGGAATCAGCACCGGCATCAGGATCAGGTAAATGGAGACCGCATCCAGCAGCATCCCGGCAATCAGCACCGCCACCATCACCAGTATCAGCAGCGTCGTTCCGCTATCCGACAGTGTGATCAGCCATTCGGCCAGATGTCGGAAGGTGCCCAGCATGGTGCCAGCCCAGGCGAATATGCCCGCCAGCGCGATGATCAGCATCACCACACCGGAGATCACGGCCGCCTCTCTGAGCAGCTCCCACACCTGAGAGAGCTTGAGTTCGCGAGTGATGAAGAGCCCGACACACAGCCCATAGGCGGCCGCGACCACCGCCGCTTCCGTGGGGGTGAAGAGGCCTGAGCGCAGCCCGCCGAGGATGATCACCGGCGCCAGCAGGGCCGGGATCGCCGAGCGGAACGCCGGACCCAGCGCGATACGCTCGACCTGAGTCGGGTCTTCCCAGCAATAGCGACGCGAGAGGATCCAGGCCGGCAGCAGCAAGGCCACGCCCACCAGCAGCCCCGGAATCAGACCCGCGGCAAACAGCGCACGTAGATCCACCCCGGGCACCACGATGGAGTAAAGAATCAGCGCGATGGACGGCGGGATCAGGATCGCCGTGGAGGCCGAGGCCGCAATCAGCGTCGCCGAGAACGCCTTGGGATAGCCCGCCCGCGTCATGCTGGGGATCATCACCATCGCCACCGCGGCGGCATCCGCCGGGCCGGAACCACTCATGCCGCCCATGATCAGACACACCAGCACCGCCACCAGCGCGAGACCGCCATGCCGAGGACCGATCAGCGCCTGGGCGAAGCGCACCAGCCGCGCCGCCACTCCGGCACGCTCGAACACCAGACCTGTCAGGATGAACAGCGGAATGGCGATCAGCGGGTACTTGGCAATGCTGTTGTAGGTGTTGGTACCGAGGGTGGCCAGCATGCTGACCGGCAGCCCCGCGACGATACCCACCGCCCCCGACAGCCCCAGCGCGAAGGCGACTGGCACGCCGAGAATCAACAGCGCGGCGAAGCTTGCGAGCAACCAGAGATCAGGACTCATGATCTGACTCCTTGTGCTCCGGCGACGCATTCTGACCGGGCCCCTGCCCAGGCCCTTGCGCAAGACGCTCGACACACTGCTGCAGCTGACGCCAGGCCATCGCCAGCGCCAATATCGGCAGCCAGATCACGTACCACCAGTTGGGCAGGCCCAACCCCGGTGACAGCGAGTCCCACTGATACTCCTCCAGCGCGAAGGTGCCCCCGAACCACACCACCAGCCCCAGCACGACCAGTACCGCCAGGGTCTGCACTACCACGACCAGTCGCCAGAGCGGCAACGGCAGCACGTCTTCCAGCAATGCGATACGAATATGTGCCTGTCGGCGAATCGCCACCGAGGCGCCCGCCAGCGTCAACAACACCAGCAGGAAGACCGAGAATTCCTCGGTAAAGGCAAAGGAGGCATCGGTGGCGTAGCGCACCACCACATTGGCCAGACTGATGATACCGATCAGCCCCAGCGCCAACGCCGCCAGCCAGGATTCCGGCCGCACGCGTGGCGGTGGCCTGTCTGCGGGAGCAGGCGCTCCGTTGACGCCGTCTTGCAAGGTTTGTGGTGATGCTTGTTGAGGGGTTTGTTGCGACTTTTGCGACATGACACGCGATCCACACGAACGCCGAGGCTGTCAGGCCCCGGCGTGGTTCTTCACTCAATAACGCGCACAGACCGCATTATTCCCGATGTCATCTGCTCAGTGAGCAGCGGCGATGATGGCCCTGGCCGACTCAGCGCGAGGCCTCGACCTCGGCACGTGCCGTCTCGACCAGCGCCTCGCCGATCCTGGGTGTCCAGCTGGCGTAGACCGACTGGGTGGCGTCACGGAAGGTCTGCATCGCATCCTCATCGAGCTTGACGACATTCACGCCGCGCGCCTCGATGTCCGCCAGCCGCTGGGCATTGCCTTCACGACTCATGGCGATCTCCCAGGCACCCGCTTCCTTGGCGGTCTCGGTCAGCAGAGTGCGCTCCTGCTCACTGAGCGACTTCCACACGCGCTGGTTGGCGGCGAAGATCAGTGGGTCCGCCATATAGTGCCAGAGGGTCAGGTGGGTCTGACCGACCTGATCGATGCGCGCGACATCGAACACCGACAGCGGGTTCTCCTGCCCATCCACTGCGCCGGTAGTCAGTGCCGGCTTGGCATCCGCCCAGCTCATCTGGGTCGGGTTGGCGCCCAGCGCCGTGAAGGTATCCTGGAACAGCGGCGAGCCCACCACGCGAATCTTCAGGCCCTTCAGGTCGTCCGGCGAGGTAATCGATTTCGAGGAGTTGGACACCTCACGGAAACCGTTCTCGCCCCACGCCAGCGGCTTGATGCCCTTGGACTCGATGGCGGCGAAGACCTGCTTGCCCGACTCGCCCTGGGTCAGCGCATCGATGGCGGCGTGGTCCGGCATCAGGAACGGCAGCGAGAACAGGTTGAGCTCCGGCACCTGGGGCGACCAGTTGATGGTCGAGCCCACCGCGAGATCGATCAGCCCCTGACGCATGGCCGAGAACTCCTTGGTCTGGTCTCCCGCCACCAGCTGGGCATTCGGATAGACACGCAGAGTGAGCTCGCCACCGGAGCGCTCCTCTACCAGCTCCGCCCACTTCTCGGCCGCCTGGCCCCACGGGAAGGCATCCGACAGCACGGTGGAGACGGAAAGCTCACGCGCCTCGGCATCACTGGCCATCAGCGGTGACAGCAAGGCCAGGCCAAGCACGCCAGCCATCAGGACAGAGCGCCCCGTGGCAGCGACACGCGAACGCGCGGTATGGCTTTGAGAAAGAGCCGGAGAATGATCCGAACAGCGGTGACGCAGATGACGAGAGGCGGGGCCAGCGTTGGCGTGTGCAGCGGTCAGGGTCATGAATAACCTCTTGATTATGATGTTGTTGAGTGTGTCCAGAGGCAGATTCGCATCTACTTTGGTCGCTGACCATTCGACCATGCGACAGATCGGCGCTTTTTCGACGCTCACATGCTAACTCGCTGCATTACCGATGACTGTATATTCATCCACCCCTCGGGTTTTCCGAGACCTCTTGCGTACGAAACGCTCGACCATGTGGTGTCATCAGCGTGTGTTGCCAAGGAGTGTGCCCAGCGACTCAAGAGTGCCAACCCTCGCGCAGGCCCCGCCAGCAGGGAGTTTGACGATATTGCCCTTTGCGAGATGCCGTGCTTTTACAGCGCCAGCGTGTCCCGAGTCCGAGTCGGGTCAGGATTTCACGAGATACTGTATATTCATACACCCCGTTACATCCTTGAGACAAATTTCACGATATGTCGCCTTTCAACCACACAATGGCGCACCACGGGTCGCAGACTCCGGATTCGGTCGGTAGACTGAGCGCCGTTCCCGCAAGGACCGACCACGACTGACCAACATCACGCACGCAAGTGTCGTACCTGACATCTCGTCGGCACCGCTCCCACGGTCCCGACCCTGACCGATGAGGCCCCCTTCCATGCCGAACCCCCAGCAGGAAGCCATACCCACTCCCACCTTCGAGACCGAGCCGCTCGACACCTCGCGCAAACGACTGCAGCCGACCAGCAGTCTCGGCGCAGCGGTCGTTCTGTGGTCGCTGCTGCTGGGAATGGGGATGCTGATGCTGGCCAACGGACTGCAGGGCAGTCTGTTGGGGATTCGCGCCTCCTCGGAAGGCTTCAGCAACACCATGACGGGCATCATCATGTCGGCTTACTTCGCCGGCTTCCTGCTCGGCTCGACACTTGCACCCCGCAAGCTGCGCCGGGTCGGCCATGTGCGCACCTTCGCGGCGCTGGCCTCCATCACCTCGGTGTGCATCCTGATCCACGCACTCTATGTGGTGCCCGAGGTGTGGATCGCCATGCGCTTCATCACCGGCTTCGCCTTCGCCGGCCTCTACGTGGTGGCGGAGAGCTGGCTCAACAGCCAGGCGACCAACCAGATGCGTGGCCGTCTGTTGGCCATCTACATGGTGATCACCTATCTGGGCATGGGCGGCGGCCAGTTGCTGCTCAACGTCGCCAACCCGGATACCTATCTGCTGTTCATCCTGGTGTCGGTGATCATGTCGCTGGCGCTGGTGCCGATGCTGCTGTCCGCCTCACCACAACCGGAAGGCGCGCAGCCGGAGGCCATGGGGATCGTTCGTCTGCTGCGCCTGGCACCACTGGGCACCCTGGGCGGCTTCGCCACCGGTATCGCCAACGGCACCGTCTTCGGCATGGGCGCGGTGTATGCCGACCGCGCCGGCCTGCCGGTGCAGGAAGTCTCCTGGTTCATGGGCGCCTTCATTCTGGGTGCCGCCCTGCTGCAATGGCCGTTGGGCAAGCTCTCCGACAAGCTCTCGGCCAAGAAGGTGATTCTGGGCTGCAGTCTCGGGGCGATCGCGCTGTCCATCGGTGGCGTGCCGTTCAGTGGTGGCAGCATGCTGACCATGGCGCTGATGGGTGCAGGTCTCGGCGGGTTGATCCTGACCCAGTACTCGCTGTTCCTGGCGGCGGCCAACAACCTGCTGACCACGCCACAGATCATCTCCGCCAGCGGCACGCTGGTGCTGATGCATGGCGCGGGCGCGATTCTGGGCCCGCTCACCGCGGGTCTGCTGATGGAGCGCTTCGGGGCCGTCGGCTTCCTCTATACCCTGACCGCCATTCACGTGCTGATCGTGATTCTGGCCGCCAGTGTCACCAGCAAGCCGCGCCAGGAACTGGATGCCGAAGAAGGTGATCACCCCGGCCACTATGTGGTGGCGCCCTCCACCACCAGTCCGCTGAGCGCCGCCTGGGTCGAGGAAGCCATCACCGAGCCGGAAACCGGTCAGCTGGAATTCGACTTCGATGCCGAACCTGAGCCTGAACCGAGCGAAGAAGAACTCGCTGCCCAGCAACAGGAAACCTCCTCTGAATCAGAAGAAGGTGTCGTGCAGCAGGTCGACAATGAGGAAGGCGTGATGAACGACCGCGTCACCGGCATGGAAGACGACTGGCATCTGGATGGCCATATCGACGAACAGGCCCAGCACCTCAGCGAAGAGGAACGCCGCGTCAAGTCGGAACCGGAGCGTGAGAGCTACTGATCACGTCTGACGACATGCTCGAGTGATAGACAGGAACACCGCCTCTCAGGGCGGTGTTCTTGGTTGGGGCGGGCGAAACTGAGACAGGAGAAACTGAGATAGGAGAAAGAAGGCAGGCGTAACAGCAAGACGGTTCAGCGAGAGGATAAAGCTCGGGGAAACGAAGAAGGCTCACAACGATAGAGGCTCAGGATAGAGACTCAGCGACGACGCTTGCCCGCCCGCGCCACCAGATGCGGTGCCAGCACACCCTGCAGCCGACGCACGGCCTGGGAATGCAGCTGCGAGACACGCGACTCGGTGACATCGAGTACCGCGCCGATCTCCTTGAGGTTGAGCTTCTCCTGATAATAGAGCGCCATCAACAGCTTCTCGCGCTCCGGTAGCCGCGCGATGGCCTCATTCAAGGCGCGCCGCGTATCGGCCTCTTCCAGGGCATCATGCGGCAAGGCAAACGGCGTGGCGAAGGGCGTCGTTTCAGGCGAGGCATAACCACCCGCCAGCCCGCCTTCCTCATCCATCATCTCGTCCAGCGACATCACCATGCCGTTGTTGGTGTCCAGCAGCAGGCGGCGATAGTCCTCCAGCTCAAGCCCCATGGCAGCGGCGATCTGGGTCTCCTCGGGCGGATAGCCCAGGCTCTGCTCCAGCTGCTGGATCACGCTCTCAAGCTCGCGCCCGGCCCGTCGCACACTGCGTGGCAACCAGTCACGCGAGCGCAGCTCATCGAGCATCGCGCCGCGGATGCGCTGACTGGCATAGGTGGCAAAGCTGGCGCCGTGGCCCTGCTCATAGCGGCCCACGCATTCACACAGCCCCAACATGCCAGCCTGAATCAGATCCTCGAGATCGACACTGGCTGGCAAGCGCACCTGCAACTGCAGCGCGATGCGGCGCACCAGCGGCTGATACTCGGTGTAGATATCCTGCTGGGCCATGCGCCCATTGGCGGTATACATCGGCGTCCTGGTCCTCGCTTGCATCCCTCGGGGTCGTTTGACTCAGGGTCGTGCCCCCATCCTCGGGACTCCTGTTCCCAGCGTATTGTCGCGCCCCCGCCACAAACCATTCGCTCGAATAGCTACCCTCAGCGACGGCTTTCCTGCCTTACGTCGCAACTCCGCCTCGGGGAGGCAGAGATGAAGGCAGACGTAAAGAGACAGTGAGGGAAGACGAGACATGCACAACCCCCGCCAGCCGGTCGACAGAATGTCACGAGGAGCGCCCGTAAGGAGAGCGCGTAAGGAAAGCCAGAATGAGAATGGTCAAAAGGACGCAAAAAATTTCTAAAGTTCTGTCGCGCCGCGACGATAACTGAAGCAACGGCACAGGAGTCGTTACTGGCGACACGCCATCTATCTCCCCATTACGACAGGAAGTGACACATGGCTTCAGTGATCAATACCAACACGCTTTCCATGGTGACTCAGCAGAACCTGAATCAGTCCCAGAACGCCCTGAACACCTCTATGGAACGTCTCTCCTCCGGCCTGCGTATCAACAGCGCCAAGGACGACGCCGCCGGCCAGGCCATCGCCAACCGCATGGACTCCCAGATCACCGGCCTGTCCCAGGCACAGCGTAACGCCAACGACGGCATCTCTGTCGCACAGACCGCTGAAGGCGCTTTGAATCAGGTCAACGATAACTTGCAGCGAGTTCGTGAGCTGACTGTTCAAGCAGCCAATGGAACCAACAATGCAGATGACTTGAGCTCCATCCAAGACGAAATTACCATGCGCCTTGACGAAATCGATCGTATTTCTGAAGAGACGAGCTTTAATGGTATTGATGTATTGAAGAGCGATGATGCCCTCAGCATTCAAGTCGGTGCTGAGGATGGGCAGACTATTGAAATAGATCTTCAAAAGGTCAATTCAGAAACACTTGGCTTAGATAGCCTTCGTGTTGCAGACGGCATTGATTCTTCCAAAGTTGATACCACCGAAACAGCCGATGGAGCAAATGTCAATGCTGGAAGTAAGTTAACCCTTAACGTCGCTACAGATACAAACAGCGCTCAAACTAGCGAGGGAGTTTATCAGTACACAGATGGTACCGGATACGCTGTTAAAGCAAGTGACGGCAAATACTACGGTGCTACTATAGACGCTTCTGGTGGTGTAGCATGGGATTCATCAACTACAGAGATAGATACATCTAGCACAAGCCTGAATACAGATGAAGAAATCACAACCATAAAATCTGAAATTTCCGTAGACACGTCCGCCTTGAAAAGTGGACAAACACTAAACGACTATAAAGACACTGCTGATGGCTCTCCAGACTATGTCATTACAGATACCAATGAGGCTGGTAATACGAAATATTATGAAGCCAACATTGACTCTTCAACTGGCGTAGTAACTGTGGGCAAAGAACTAAGTACTGACAGCAAGACTGTTGATCCACTATCCGCAATCGATGACGCACTCAAGCAAGTAGACAGCATGCGTTCCGACCTCGGTGCCGTGCAGAACCGTTTCGACTCTGCCATCACCAACCTGGCAACCACTGAAACAAACCTGGCCTCTGCCCAGTCGCGTATTCAGGATGCCGATTACGCGGAAGAAGTCTCCAGCATGACCACTGCACAGATTCTGCAGCAGGCGGGAACTTCCATGCTGACCCAGGCCAACCAGGTGCCGCAGAGCGTGCTGTCACTGCTGGGCTGATCTCTGGCTCGCATGCTGCATAGGCCTGTCATTCAGCAAGAGTGGCAGGCCGGTCGCTGGCAGAGGATAGTGGCCTTGTTGATATTGGTCCTTTTAGTCAACAGCGCTCGTGCATTTCAACCTCCGCCAGCGATATCCAGCAGCAGCAAATAAAAAAGGGCAGACGCATCGCGTCTGCCCTTTTTCATTGGAATGTGGACATGAATCACACCGCCATGTTCATGATTTCCTTGTAGGCGCTGAGCAACTTGTTGCGCACCTGTACGGTCATCTCGAATTCCAGTGAGGCCTTCTGGCCCGCCACCATGACCTGATCGAGGCTGACATCCGGACTGCCCAGCTCGAAGGCCCTGGCCTGGCCTGCCGCGACCTGCTGTGACTGGCTGACGCGCGCCAGAGAATCCTTGAGCATGCCGGCAAAGCCCTGTGCATCTGTGCCACTGGCCTCTGACACTGCGCCCGCCAACTGAGCGTTGCTTCCGGCCGCCTGCGCCGCCATCTGATCGAGCTGCTGCAGACTGCCCGTCATCGCGGATGACATCGCCGCGCCGACTGCCTCAATCGCCATCTCGCCTCTCCTTTCTCAACGTGCGCCATTCGTCTGCCGCTTTCAGTGGGGCTCAGACTACCAGTCAGTCGAGCGGCTGAAAGTGACTAATACCCCTGTTTTGCGACGCTATTCGTCTGATTGGATGTGCGCCCAGCTTCGATAATGGCCAGCCTACGCAAGAAGGCGCTGCGAAACGCGACATTGTTGATCCATCGTTTTCATGTTTCGCCCTGCTTGCTGGAATCACCCGCTGCGAGTTCAGACCACGGCGCTTATCGGACATCTGCATGAGTACACCCAGCCAGACAGCGCCCCAGTCGGGCACCTCGACGACGTCAGAATCATCGGACAAGCCAGCCAACCCCTTGTTGGCGCGCCTGGCGGCATTGCCACGTCTACCGCTCATCATGGCGGCCGCCTTCAGCGTGGCTGTCATCGTCGCGTTGTTGCTGTGGGGCGCTGGCACCCAGTGGAGTGTGCTCTATCGTGATCTGCCCGCCAGCGAAGGCGGCGAGATCGTCGCGCAGCTGGAGCAGACCGGCGTGCCCTATCGGCTGAGCAATGAAGGCGCCACTGTCGAGGTCCCCAAGGAAGATGTCTATCGCCTGCGTCTGGCACTTGCCCAGCAGGGCCTGCCCAGTCAGGGCGGTTCCGGCTTCGAGCTGATGGATACCCAGGCCTTCGGCATCAGCCAGTTCACCGAACACGTCAATTATCAGCGCGCCCTGTCCGGCGAGCTGTCGCGCACCATCGCCAGCCTCGAGCCGGTGTCCAGCGCCCGTGTGCACCTGGCACTGCCGGAAGATTCCGTCTTCGTGCGCGAGCGCCGCCCAGCGACCGCTTCCGTGGTGGTAGAGCTCAAGGGCGGCCAGCAGCTCAAGGCACGTCAGATCCAGGCCATCCAGCATCTGGTGGCCGGCAGCGTGCAGGGCCTGGCCAGCGAAGACATCACCGTCGTCGACCAGGACGGCAATCCGCTGTCGCGCCCGGCAGGCGATGCACTCAATCTCGATGGCAGCGCGCTGGAATATGCCCAGGCACTGGAGCGCAGCTATCAATCGCGCATCAATGCCCTGCTGACGCCACTGGTGGGACGCGACAATTTCCGCGCCGAGGTCAGCGCCCAGCTCGATTTCTCCCACGCCGAAGAGACCGAAGAGCACTACACGCCCAACCAGCAACCGGGCAGCGCAGCGGTGCGCAGTGAACAGCTCAACAATACCGGCGCCGGCGAGATGCTCGGCATCGGCGGCGTGCCAGGCGCCCTCTCCAACACGCCCCCGGGGATTGCCGCCTCGCCCATCAATGCCGATGACGCGGCGAATGGTGACGGCACCACACAGACTGACGACGCGGCCAGCGGTCTGAGCAACTATCAGCGCAGCAGCACCATCAACTATGAAGTCAACAAGCGCGTGCGCCACACCCGTGCGCGCCTGGGACGCCTCGACAATCTCTCGGTGGCAGTGGTGATCAATCACCGTCGCATCATGGACAGTGACGGCAACCCGACCAGCGAACCGTTGGCGGACGACCAGCTGGCACAGATCGATTCGCTTGTGCGCGAGGCGATGGGCTTCAATGCCGAGCGTGGCGACAGCCTGAGCGTGATCAATGCGCCCTTCATGACCGCCGAGCAGCAGAACGCCGGCCCGCCACAGCAGTGGTGGGAGAAGTGGCTCAACAATCCCGAGATGCAGGCGCTGGCCATCGAGCTTGGCCGCTACCTGATCATCGGCTTCATCGCCTGGCTGCTGTATCGCAAGTTGCTGCGTCCGCTGTTGCAGCCGCTGCTGCGTCCGCAGGACGCATACCAGACCATCGGTCAGCCGCCCGGCACAGCGACCGCCGGCAGCGCAGTGGGTGGCATCGGCGGCATGGAGTCTGGTCTGGCGACGGCCAATGGCGATCTGGGCAGCATGATGGCGAGCCAGACAGCGCCGGCCAGTGGCCCGCGCACGCCTACCACCTATCAGCAGAACCTCAAGGATGCACGTGACATGGCCCGCGATGACCCACGCATGGTCGCCATGATCCTCAAGAACTGGATGAGTCACCATGAGTAAGACACTGACAAGCATGGAACGCAGCGCGGCCCTGATCATGAGCCTCGACGAGGACAGCGCCGCAGAGGTCTTCAAGTTCCTGTCTGCCCAGGAGATCCAACGGCTCAGCGCGACGATGACCAACATGCCGCAGGTCACCCAGGAGCAGATGGCGAAGACGCTGGAGGAATTCCACGCCGACAGCGAGCAGTTCAGCGCCGTCAATCTGCTCTCTACCGACCATATCCGCTCGGTGCTGGTGAAGGCGCTGGGGCAGGAGCGCGCCAGCTCGCTGCTCGAAGATATCTACGAGAGCTCCGGTCAGAACAATGGCATCGAGACGCTGAACCTGATGGAGCCACCGCTGGTGGCCGAGATGATCCGCGACGAACATCCGCAGATCATCGCCACCATCATGGTGCATCTGGAGCGCCATCAGGCCTCGCAGATTCTCGAGCATTTCTCCGACACCCTGCGCAACGATGTGCTGCTGCGTATCGCCACCTTCAGTGGCGTGCAGCCGGCGGCCCTGCAGGAGCTGACCGAAGTGCTGAGCAACATGCTCAGCGGGCAGAACCTCAAGCGCAGCAAGATGGGCGGCATTCGCACCGCGGCCGAGATACTCAACCTGATGCCGGGACAGCAGGAAGAGCAGGTCCTCGAGGCGGTGCGCAACCACGACGAGAGTCTGGCGCAGCAGATCATCGACGAGATGTTCGTGTTCGAGAACCTGGTCGGACTCGAGGATCGCTCCATCCAGCTGCTGCTCAAGGAAATCGACAACGAGACGCTGGTCACGGCGCTCAAGGGATCCCCCGAGGCGATCATCCAGAAATTCCTGCAGAACATGTCGCAGCGTGCTGCCGAGATGCTGCGTGATGACATGGAGGCGCGCGGGCCGGTGCGCGTCACCCAAGTGGAAGCCGAGCAGAAGAGCATCCTGCAGACGGTGCGTCGACTGGCCGACAGCGGCGAGATCGTGATCAACAGCGGTGGCGAGGACTATGTCTAATGAGGACCATGTCTAGTGAGGACCATGTCCAGTTCTGATCCGCATCATGACGCGCCTGACCCGTGGGCCGAGCGCAACGTGGCAGGCAGCGATGACATGCATCAGTGGCAGCCGCTGGAACTTGACGCGCTGGATGGCAAGCCCGCGTCGCCCCAGTCGGGTGGCGGCTTTCAAGCCGGCATACCGCACACTGCGGCGCCGGATGTCGGCCTGATTCGGCGCATGGCGCAGCGTGCCCGTTCGACCTTCGAGCAGGAGACGCTACAGCAGCAACAGGCGGCGCGTGACGAGGGCTATGCCGCGGGTGAGAAAGCCGGTTATGAAGCGGGTCTGGCGCGTGCAAGGCAGGAAGCCGCCGAGCAGGCGGCGCGTCAGGCCGAGGCCGCCCAGCAGGCGCTTGAGCAACAGGCCGCCCAGCTGGCACCGCTGATCGAGAACCTGCAGCAGTCACTGGCATGCCTGGATGAGCAGATCAGCGATGAACTGGCGGCACTGGCCATCAGCGTCGGTCAGCATCTGGCCCGTGAGGCATTTCGTGCCCACCCAGAGCACATCATCGACAGCGTGCGCAGCCTGCTGGCGGCGGATCCGCCGCTGATCGGCCGTCCGCGTCTTTACCTGAATCCGGACGACCTGCCGCGCGTCGAGCAGGCGATGGGCGAACAGCTCGCCAAGCTGGGCTGGCAATGTCTGCCGGATGCCAGCCTGAGCCTCGGCGGGTGTCGCGCCGAAGCCGACAGCGGCTGTCACGATGCCAGCCTCGAAAGCCGCCTGGAGATGCTGTCACGCCAGCTGCGCCATCGCGGCAGCGCCGACGGCAGCCTGCATGGCAAGGATGAGGCCAGCGGCTCGCGCATCGTGCAACGCCAGTCGTCAGAACATGCACAGCCAGATCAGGCACTCACTGAGCTGGCAGGAGATCGCACATGAGTGACACGCCATGAGCACCTCTTCCGCACAGCAATGGCGCAGCGCGCTGGGCGCCATTCGTGAGCGCGTCGAGAGCCTCGACCCCCAGCGCAGCAATGGCCGCCTGGTGCGCGCAACCGGCCTGGTGCTGGAAGCGGTCGGCCTGCGCCTGCCGGTGGGCGCCAGCTGTCTGGTCGAGCTGGGCGCGAACCTGCCGCCGGCCGAGGCCGAGGTGGTCGGCTTCGCCGATCAGACCCTCTACCTGATGCCCATCGACCCGCTCAGTGGCGTCGCACCGGGGGCGCGGGTGTTTCCCCTCGGGCATGGCAATGTCGGCGAGCGACGCTATCCGGTCGGCGAAGCGCTTCTCGGACGGGTCGTCGACGGCGTGGGCCGTCCGCTGGATGGCCTCGGCCCGCTGGAAGATGTCGAGCATGCACCGCTGGAGAGCCGTCCGCTCAACCCGCTGGAGCGCGCGCCCATCGACACGCCACTGGATGTCGGCATTCGCGCCATCAACGCCTTGCTGAGCGTCGGCCGTGGCCAGCGCATGGGGCTGTTCGCCGGTTCTGGCGTCGGCAAGAGTGTGCTGCTGGGCATGATGGCGCGCTTCACCGATGCCGATGTGATCGTAGTCGGCCTGATCGGCGAGCGTGGACGCGAGGTGCAGGAATTCATCGAGAACATTCTCGGCGAACAAGGCCTCAAGCGCGCCGTGGTCGTGGCCACGCCGGCCGACATGACGCCGCTGCATCGCCTCAAGGGCGCCAGCTACGCAACGCGCATCGCCGAGTCCCTGCGCGACAAGGGCCAGAATGTGCTGCTGATCATGGATTCGCTGACCCGTTACGCGATGGCCCAGCGCGAGATCGCCCTGGCCATCGGCGAGCCACCGGCCACCAAGGGCTATCCGCCTTCGGTCTTCGCCAAGCTGCCGGCGCTGGTGGAACGCACCGGCAACGGCCGGCGTGGCGGCGGGTCGATCACCGCCTTCTATACCGTGCTGACCGAAGGCGATGACCAGCAGGACCCCATCGCCGACAGTGCCCGCGCGATTCTGGATGGACATATCGTGCTGTCGCGGCGCATCGCGGAAAGTGGCCACTACCCGGCCATCGATATCGAAGCCTCGATCAGCCGCGCGATGTCGGCGGTGGCGCCGGAGCGGCAGCTCACCCGCGCCCGTCGCTTCAAGCAGTTCTATTCCAGTTATCAGCGCAATCAGGACCTGATCGCCATCGGCGCCTACCAGCCCGGCAACGACAAGGTGCTCGACGCCGCGGTGCGCCTGCACGAGCCGATGGGACGTTTCCTGCAACAAGGCACTACACAGCACGCAAGTCTTGCCGATAGTACGAACATGCTCGAACAACTGCTGGCCCAGCCATGATGGCCGCCTTCACCTGTCATTGATCGGGAATTCTCACTGAATGGCCATCTCATCGTCACGCTTCGACACCCTGACCCAGCTGAGCGAGCGCCGGCGTGATGGCGCTGCGCGTCAGCTCACCAGCCAGCGTCAGCGTCAGGAAACCGCCGCCCAGCAACTGGTCACCCTCGAGCAATACCGTCTCGACTACTGCCAGCAGATGCAGACACGCCTGACTCAGGGGCTGGACCCGGCCAGCTGGTACAACTATCAGGCCTTCATCGTCTCGCTGGACAAGGCGATTGCCCAATGTCGCGCACGGGTAGCCCAGGAACAGACCCAGACGCACCATCAGCATCAGCGACTGGTGAAGGAACAGCAGACCCACGCGGCCTGGCAGGGCCTGGCGGATCGCGCCAGCCTGAGCGCCGCGCTGCAGACACGTACCGCCGAGCAACGCCAGAGCGATGAGCAAGCCACCCAGGCCTGGTTACGCCGTGCCAATGGCTGAAGACGGCCAGTCGGAGGAGTGACACCATGACGGACACTGCACGCATCTCGATGTTGTCGGCCACCTCGCCAACCAGGACGCCGACCAGCGCCAAGGCCTCCACTGAGGAGACTCGCTCGCGCGACGACGTCAGCTCGGCTTCCTCTGAGAGCGCCTTCGAGGCACATCTGTCACGCGCCCAGCGTGAGGATCGCCAGCAGGACAGGCAAGCGATACAGACAGAAACGAAAGACGCACAGCAGCAGCGTGTCGAGCGTCGCGAGGCGGCTGAAGACAAGCATGCGCAGCACCTCGAGCAGGCTCAGGCAGCATCGTCAGACACCTCACCCGTGCCGGACCCCGCCACTACCGCCCTCCAGAATGGCAACCTCCCGCCTGCCCAGTCCTCATCGGCAAGCCAGACAGCAGGACAGCCATCAGCGCAGCCACTTGAGACCTCACGACTGGATAGCAGCGTCGAGCGCGGCATCTCGCGCATGCAACAGCTGCAGCAACTCACGCAAGGCGGCCAAGGCGCCTCTGGCAGCGACGAGGCAGCGCTGAAAGCGGCAGCGACAACGCCCGCTGGGGCGCAGGCGCTCTCTACCTCGGGCAGCACGACGCTGCAAGGTGACTGGATCGACGCGCTGCGCAATCCTGCGGCGGCGGGACTGGATGGCGCCATTGCGGATCAGTCGCCCAGCAACAGGAGCTCCGCGACAGCGGCAGGCAGCCTGAGCACGGATGCGCCCTCCTCACTGACGGATGGCGCGCTAGGCCCGCTGACCGAGGAGGCCATTGAAGGCGTCACCGCCAAGGCCGACGGCGCCCTGCTTGATGCGAATTCTTCACGTAGCGGTGGCGATCAGTCCCAGCTCTCGGGTGCGTCATCTGCTGGCGTGTCAGCCGGCGCGTCGAGTTCGACCGCTGCAGGCAGCGCCGCCATGCTCAATGCCACAGGCAGTCCAACAGCCAATCCAGCGGGCATGGCATCACAGACGGGAGCCTTGATTCCCGCAAGCGTCGGCACTCAGGCCTGGCAACAGGCACTCAGCGAGCAGGTGGTACGCATGCAGCTGAGCAAGTCACCACAGGCCGAGATCGCGCTCAATCCGGCCAACCTGGGCAAGCTGACCATTCGCCTCAACATCGGCGAACAGGGCACCAGTGCGCACTTCGTCGCGGGCCACCAACAGGTGCGCTCGGCTGTCGAGTCATCCCTGAGCGAGCTGCGTCAGGCGCTGGAATCCCAAGGGCACGAGCTGATGGCGATCAGCTTCAGTGCTCAGGACGACACACCGGGCGACACACCGGACGAGGCGGCGGACAACTCGGCCAATCAGGGTCAGTTCGCCCAGCACCTAGAGGGTCAGCCGGCGAGTGATGCCAGCACAAGCGCTGACGCCATGGAGGGAAGCCTCGCCGCGGGCAATCTCACAAGCAATCTCACAAGCAATCTCACAGGCAATCTTGCAAGTGCATCCCAGGCAGCCTGGGGGCAGCGTGAATGGCAGGCATGATGGGCCTGGCGCTTGCCAGGTGCTTGTGTCAGCGGCCCCGTCAGGTAGCTGTCAGATGAGTCCGCCTGGCGCGTCATCATTCAAGTAAGCGCTCGCACGTGGCGTTATTCCGCCGTTCGATCACCACGCCTTCGGTCATACTGGCCCCGCTACCGACTCCAGGGACACCGCACCACGATGTCAACGATTATCACCACCCCCGCCAGTCAGCGTCGCTCCTGGCTGCTGATCGGGGTCATCAGCCTGATGAGTGCCGTGATCGCGGCGCTAGTGGCCGTCTATTTCGCACTGCCGATGCTCAGTGATCAGAAGGCCGCACAGGACGCCGAGCCGGAAGTCGTGGTCGTGCCACCGCCGGTCTTCATGCCGCTGGCGCCCTTCACGGTCAACCTGGAAAGCCCGCGCGGCAATCGCCTGCTCTATATCGGCATCACGCTCAAGATGGCCGACCAGGACGCGGTGGCGCGTGTGGAAGAACTCAAGCCCGAACTCAAGAGTCGTCTGCTGCTGTTGCTGTCGGGCCAGAGCCCGGATGAGCTGATCACCCAGGCCGGCAAGCAGACGCTACAGAGCACTCTGACCGAGGCGCTTTCGCGCCCCTACAGTGAAGGCGGCCAGCCACTGGCCATCTCCGGCGTGCTGTACAACGACTTCATCGTGCAATAACTGGCCATGGCTCAAGACGATCTGCTGTCACAGGACGAAATCGATGCTCTGCTCTCCGGCGTGAACGGTGACAGCGGTGCGACGGCTGACGCCTCGAGCACGCCCGGCGAAGCGCGCATTCGCCCCTTCGACCCGGCGAGCCAGCACCGCATCATCCGGGATCGCCTGCATGCTCTGGATATCATCAACTCGCGCTTCAGCCGCCAGTTCCGCATGGGGCTGTTCAACCTGATCCGCCGCGGCGCCGATATCACTGCCGGGCCGGTGCAGTTCCTGAGCTACAACGAATTTTCCCGCAACGTGCCGGTGCCGACCAACATCAACCTGTTCACCATGAAGCCGCTGCGCGGTACCTCGATGCTGGTGTTTCCGCCCAGTCTCGTGTTCATGGTGGTCGACAGCCTGTTCGGTGGTGATGGCCGCTTCGTGACCAAGTCAGAGGGTCGCGAATTCACACGCACCGAACAACGCGTCATCCAGCGCCTGATGCAGCTGGCCTTGAATGCCTACCGCGACGCCTGGTCGGCGGTCTATGCCGTGGAAACCGACTATCTGCGCAGCGAGATGCAGGTCAAGTTCGCCAATATCACCAGCTCTCCCAACGAGATCGTGGTGTGCACCAGCTTCCATCTGGAGGTCGGCAATCACAGCAGCGACTTCCAGATCTGCCTGCCCTACTCGATGATCGAGCCGCACCGCGAGCTGCTCTCGAGCCCGCTGCAGGAAACCAGCGCCGAGGGTGACAGTCGCTGGGGCGAGCGCCTGCGCAAAGAAGTGCGCGCCACCGATGTCGAGCTGCACGCCGACTTTGCCAGCATCACCACCACGCTGGGCGCGCTGGCCGAACTTGCCGTGGGCGATGTGCTGCCCATCGAGAAGCCCGAGCGCGTCAACGCCTACGTCAACAATGTGCCGGTGCTCGAAGCCGGTTTCGGTCGCGCCAATGGCCACCGCGCCCTGCGCGTGACCCGCATCATCAATCATCCGATCAACACTGCCAGCGAGGACAGCGGCGATGAGTGAGCCCAATTCGCCAGACGCGCCCGCGCCCAAGGCCACCCCGAATTCCCCGACATCCGGCACTGACGACCCCTGGGCCGATGCGATGACCGAGCAGATGGGCGACGAGTGGGCCAAGGCGCTGGAAGAACAGCAGAGCGAGGCTGCCCCCCAGGGCGGCGACATCTTCGAGCCCCTCGATGGCAGCGGTGGCGGCGCACGCCCGCGCGAGCTGGACATGATCATGGACATCCCGGTCAAGATGACCGTGGAGCTGGGGCGCACGCGCCTGACCATCAAGCAGCTGCTGGAGCTGTCGCAGGGCTCGGTGATCGAACTGGATGGCCTGGCCGGTGAGCCGATGGACATCCTGATCAACGGCTATCTGATCGCCCAGGGCGAGGTGGTCGTGGTCGAGGACAAGTACGGTATCCGCATCACGGAAATCATCACCCCCAATGAGCGGGTACAGAAGCTCAACCGCTAAGGCTGTTCCTGTCATGACCCCCGATGCCCCTGACGGCGCGATCTTGCTGCCGGATGCCAGCCCCAATACCAACGCCACCACCCAGGCGCCGTCACCGGCCTTTCTCGGTAGCGACGCAAACCTGACTGCCGACACAGGCCACAGCTCACCGCTGGGCGCGGCCAGCCTGGTCAATACCGGGCTGGCGCTTGCCGCCGTGATCGGCGTGATTCTGCTGCTGGCATGGCTGATGAAGACGCTCGGGGGTGCCCAGACACTGCGCAGCAATCGCATTGCCCTGCGCCCGCTGGCGCGTCTGGCGCTGGGTCACAAGCAGAGCCTGGTGGTGGTAGCGGTGGGCAACCAGCAATTGCTGCTGGGCGTCGGGCCGGCGGGCATCACCTCCCTCGGTGAGCTGACGGCCGAGAATGGCGGCCTGGTGCCCGCAGACGATGGCAGCACTCCGAACGACGCATCGCTGGCCTCGCCTGCCTCCGCAACAGGCGGGAGCGGCGCCGCGGCCGGCTTCGCCGAGCTGCTGCGCGATCGTCTTGCCAGACGCTCGTCGGCTGCCACGACGCCCTCTGATGTGACGCAAACTACTACCTCAGACAAGACAGATGACGCGGAGCCTCGCTCATGACGTGGCTGGTGAGGTTGTCGCCGGGCTTGAAGAAAGCAGGAAGGCTGAAGACAAGAGAGCTGCTGACAGGGCTATTGATCGCATTGTCGGCATGCCTGCTGACGAGCCAATCGGCGCATGCCGATGTGCTCAGCGGCCTGACCAGCCAGCCACTGCCGGACGGCGGCGAGTCCTGGTCGCTGAATATCCAGACGCTGATCCTGCTCAGTGGCCTCGCCCTGCTGCCGGCAGCCTTGCTGATGATGAGTGCCTTTACCCGCATCATCATCGTGCTGGGCCTACTGCGCACCGCGCTGGGCACCGCGTCTGCGCCGCCCAATCAGGTGCTGGTCGGCATCGCGCTGTTTCTGACCTTCTTCGTGATGTCGCCGGTGCTGGAGCGCATCTACGACGAAGCCTGGCAACCCTATGACAGCCAGACCATCAGCCTGCAGGAAGCCATCGAACGCGGTGGCGATCCACTGCGCGACTTCATGCTCGGTCAGGTGCGCGAGCCGGATATCGCGCTGTTCGCGCGCCTGGCCAAGGTCGAGGAAATCCAGACCCCGCAGGACGTGCCGTGGCGGGTGCTGCTGCCGGCCTTCGTCACCAGCGAGCTGAAGACCGCCTTCCAGATCGGCTTCAGTCTGTTCGTGCCCTTCCTGATCATCGACCTGGTAGTGGCGAGTGTGCTGATGGCGCTGGGGATGATGATGGTGCCACCCGCCACCATTTCGCTGCCCTTCAAGTTGATGCTGTTCGTGATGGTCGATGGCTGGCAGCTGCTGCTGGGGTCGCTGGCCGAGAGCTTCTACTGAGCCAGGCCCAGACATCACGCTGTCACCGGGCTTTCTAGTCGTGACGCGCAACCGTGCCGCGCAACCGTGCATTGCCAGCCTCGACACCTCCCATCTGCCCATCGAGAACGCGCCGCCATGACACCTGAAGTCATCACCAGCCTGGCCTCGCATGCCATGTACATCACCCTGTTGGTGGCAAGCCCGCTGCTGGCCAGCGCCCTGTTCATCGGCCTGATCGTCAGCCTGTTCCAGGCCGCGACCCAGATCAACGAGATGACCCTGTCCTTCATCCCCAAGATTCTCGGCGTGTTCGGCACCCTGGTACTGGCCGGCCCCTGGTTGCTGGAGACGCTGATGGACTTCACGCGCAGCGTCTTCACCGGCTTCCCGCACCTGATCGGATGAGCGATGCACCGATGAGCGTCACCGTAAAGCCCGACGCACTCCCGGCGGGAGGCCGCTCCATTGCCGAATGACCTGCTGTCCCCGGAGCACCTCCAGGCCCTGCTGCTGAGCGTGATGTGGCCCTTCGCGCGCCTGTCAGGCTTCATGATCAGCGCGCCGCTGTTCGGTCACCGCAGCATGCCGACGCCGGTGCGCCTGTTGATGGCCTTTGGCCTGGCGCTGATCATCGCGCCGCTGGTCGAGAGCCCGCCCCCGGTGGATGTGCTCGGCCCGGCCGCCGTCTGGCAGCTGGCATTGCAGATGGGCGTCGGCCTGGCACTGGGCCTGGTGATGCGCATCACCTTCGCCATCGTCGAGGCGGCCGGGGAATTCATCGGCTTGCAGATGGGTCTGGCCTTCGCCAGCTTCTTCTCGGCCGACACCGGCACCAATACCCAGGTGCTGTCGCGTCTGCTGGGCATGCTGGCCATGCTGCTGTTTCTGGCCTTCAATGGCCATCTGCTGGTGCTGGAAATCCTGGTCACCCACTTCCACGAGATTCCCCTCGACCTGCGCCGCATGGGGCCCGTCGGGCTCGAGAATCTGTTGCTGTGGAGCGCCAGCCTGTTCAGCGCCGGCCTGCTGCTGGCCTTGCCGCTGGTGGCCTCGCTGCTGGCGATCAACCTCGCGATGGGCGTACTCAACCGCTCGGCACCACAGCTGTCGGTGTTCTCGATCGGCTTCCCGCTGACCCTGCTGCTGGGCATCGCGATGCTGTGGCTGATGATGCCGGGCATGACGGACTGGCTGTCGCTGTTGTTCCGTCAGGCGCTGGGCGCCTTCCAGGCCGTGCATGAAGGCCTGGGCACGATGCCATGACACGCAAGCAGTGATCTGAAAAGCAACCACCAGCACGCAAGAGCCGCACCGAATGCCATCGCGAGAGCGAGTATCCAGTGCGGCTTTTTCATCATTCCTCGAACGCGGTCACGCCATCACTCAGCGCAGATAGTCGAACAGCGACATGCCCGAGATATCCGAGAACGCCTGCTGGGAGGCCTGCAGCCCCACCTGGGTCAGCGAGTAGTCGGAGATCGCCTCGTTGTAATCCAGATCGATCAGGTCCGAGCGGGTCGAGGCATAGTTGAGCTCACGGTCATCCCCGATGATATCCAGCGAATCCAGCTCGTTGAGCTTGGTGCCGACATCGGCGCGCACCGTCAGCACATTGTCGAGGCTGTTGCTGAACTGGCGACTGGCGGTCGAGATGGCGTTGTTGAAGGCGGCCTGGTCGGCCTCGCTCTCGATCGGCGTGCTCAGCGCAGTGATCAGGCCATCCAGGTTGGCGAACAGATTGGCACTGGCCTCACCCTCCTCGACCACCAGCTGGGTTGCCTTGCCGGAGGTCTGAGCTTCAGCGACCTGTTGCTCATCACCGGACAGCGTCATCGACAGGCCATTGAACTCAAGCGTCATGCCATCGCTGTACGCCATGGGCGATGGCAGCGGGTTGCCTTCGTCATCCAGGACCGAAAGATCATTGCCATCGGCATCGGTGCCGCTGATCGTGACGCCAGCGGCATCAATGCTCACGCTGTAGGCCGCGCCATCGACCCGCGCCGCGGCATCGACGACTTCCGGCCCCTTGAAGGTGATCGGCAGTGACGACTCGCTCTCGCTGGTCTGGCGGGCCAGCTGCTGATTGCCGGATGCCACGCCGCCAAAGATCTGGCTGCCGGTATGATTGACCTCCATCAGGCGTGAGCTGTCGACGCGTTGCTGGCGCTGCTCATCATCGCCGCGATAGGTGCCATCCTCGCCAAAGGGCGCCGTGTCACCGCTCATGCCGCCGAACAGATAGTTGCCGTTGCCGTCGGTGCTGTTGGCCAACCCCAGCAGCACTTCGCGGCTGCCTTCAAGCTCGGTGGCCAGCGCATCACGGTCACTGTCACTGAGGGTGCCGTTGCCCGCCTGCACGATCAGGCTCTGGACTCGCGTGATGGTGTCGGTGACCTGATTGAGCGCGCTTTCCTCGATGGACAGGTTGTTGCGCGCCGTGGTGCGGCTGTCACTGAACTGCTCATTGACGGCCTGGGACTGCGAGATCGTCACCGCCTGGCTGGCCGCGCTCGGGTCATCCGAGGGATTGACCACGCGCTTGCCGGTGGCCAGTTGCTCGGACACCTTGGAGAACGCCGCCTGCTGATCCAGCATCGAGGTGACGCCCTGGGCATAGAGGGTTTGGGTACTGATGCGCATCACGGCCTCGTTAGCGGATGTTCAGAATGGTATCCAGCACCGTCGATGCGGTCTGGATGACCTGGGCGTTGGCCTGGTAATACTGCTGATAACGGATCAGGTCCGCGGCTTCTTCATCCAGATTGACCCCCGAGATCGACTGGTCTGCCGCCGACAGCTGCTCGGTCAGGCCCTGCTGAGCCTCCAGGTTGACCTGCACCTGGCGGGTCTGGTTGCCGACCTGGCTGACCAGTGACGCGTAGTGATCATTGAAGCTGCCGGCGCTGCCCAGGGCGTCGCTGCTCTGCAGTGACTGCAGGGCGAGAATGTTGCGGTTGTCGAGGCTGGCGTCGCTGGAACCCGCGGCGATCTCGGCGCCCTCATCGATCGCGACCCCGAAGGTGTCGGCGATATTGCGCGTCGGCTGGATGGTGAAGCTGTCACCGTCCGCCATGCCGGTGGCGGTGAACACCAGGCCATCCTGGCGCATCACGCCTTCGCTGTCCGGGGTCAGGGTCTGCACGGCGCCGCTGCTGAGGTTTTCCAGCTGATAGGTGCCGCCGTCAAGACTCAGGCGGTAGTCATCGCCGGTCAGCGCGACGCTGTAGAAATCGTCACCGTCCTGCTGGGTGGCGGGGGCGAATGTCACCTCAAGGTCCGCTCCGGCGGCATTGCCGCTGGCCGGCAGCACTTCCGGATCGCCGAGAGTGAAGAAGTCGCCCCCCGCGTTGCCATTGGCGTCGACACCGTCGGCGTGCTGAGCATTGAAGGTCAACGCCAGACCCGCTGCCAACTGGCCGAGCTGATTCTGGGTCGGCTCGAGGCTATCGGCGCGGAAGCTCAACAGCCCGCCCAGGGTGCCGCCTTCGAGCTGCGCCTCATCGATGGCGCTGGTCACGCCCGGCGCCACGCTGTAGGTGACCACCGAACGGCTCATGTCCTGCGGGTCTGGCTCCACGGCCAGTTCGTAATTGCTGCTGCCGTTGACCAGCAGCTGGCCATTGCCGAGGCTGACGCTCAGCCGGCCATCCTGCTCCTGCACCTCGACGCCGACCAGCGACTGCAGGTCGGTCACCGCCTGATCGCGCTGGTCCAGCAGGCCCAGTGGCTCTTCGCCGGTACGCGCACGCGTCAGGGAAATCTGCTCGTTGAGCGAGGCGATCTGGCTGGTGGCAGTGTTTATGTCGCCGACCACATCGCCGAGCTGTGAATTGACCGCAGAGTCCATGTCATCCAGATAGGCGGAGAAGGCATTGACCTGCCCGGCCAGGCTCTCGGCGCTGCCCAGCAGGCTCTCGCGCGCCGCCGGGTTACTCGGCTGACTGGCCACGCCTTCGATGGCGCCGAAGAACTCCTGCATCAACGGCGCCAGGCCCGCCTCGTCATCGGCGAGCAGATTGTCGATCTGGCTGATGTTGGCTTCATGGGTCTCAAGCGCCGTGCTGGCGCTCATGGCACTGTCCAGCTGCGCCGAGAGATAGCTGTCGGTCTGACGGCTGATCGACGCCACGCTGACACCGCCACCACTGCTGCCACTCAGTTCGACCGTTTCACGGCTATAGCCCGGCGTGTAGACGTTGGCGATGTTGTTGCTGTTGGTGGCAAGCGCCGTCTGGGCGGCTTGCAGACCACTGACACCGATACTCAACATGCTGCTGGCCATGGCGTTTACCTGAAAGGAACAATGGGAAAAGGGAGAAGGTGAATGACGCCACACCGGCGTACGGATGCTGTGATTATCGGCGCGCCAGACGCCAACTTGAGACCGTAGGCAGCAATAGTTGCCAGCAATTCATCGACAGTGAATCGTCATCAGCGGCTCTAGCGGAAGAGCGGCTCTGAACGGCCCATCGCCAACTGGATGGCCCCTGATGCAGTGCTTTCGTTGCCAGTACCGACCTCTTTATTCGTCGCAGACGCCACAGACGCCACATCCGCCGCAGACGCCAGCTCGACCAGCGGCTGAGCATCGCGCGCGTCGAGGGCAAACAGCGGCGCGGAGGCCTCAAGCAGCCCGCGCGGGGAGCTTGAATTGGCGGTTGCGACAGACGATGACGCAGGCACGGTATCGCGTGACGCCAGGCGGGTCCCCGCTGTCTCGAGAGGCCCGCTGGCCTCCAGCGGGCCAACCCGACTCATGATCGAGATCAGCTTGTCGGCATAGTGCGGGTCAGTGGCGTAGCCTGCCTCCTGCAAGGCGCGCGCGGCACTCTGGGCGTCCGGCGACCGGGTCACGTGGGCATAACGCTGGGCGCCGGTCAGCAGCGCGGCATGATCGCGCAGCGCACTGGCCTGATCGGGATAGACGCGGAAGCTGTCCTCGAGACGCATGCGACGCCCATCGCGGTACTCGGTGGTCAGCACCGTGGTGCTGTCGCCCTGCCAGCTGCTGCCAGCCTTGATGCCGAACAGGTTATGGCTATCGGTGCCGGCCTCGGTGTGGATACGGCGCTCACCCCAGCCCGTTTCCAGCGCGGCCTGCGCCAGAATCAATTCTGCGGGCAGCCCGCTTTCGCGACTGGCCGCCTGTGCGGCGGGACCAAATTCCGCCACGAAGCGCTGCACATTCTCGGGCTGACGACGTTGTTGCTCGCTGAGCGCTGCCACGTCGGTCACTGCCACCGGGCTGACGGTGTCAGACACGTCATCCTTGCCTGTCGTCGCCATCGGCAGCTCGGCATAGACGCCTCGCGCCATGCCGCCGGGGGCCAGCGTATCGAGCATCGCCATGAAGCCGGTGACCTCATCTGCGTCGCGTGTCTCCACCGCCGCCTGCCAGTCACCTTCGCGAGCCGCGCCCACCTCCGGGGTCAGGCCCACCGCCGACAACCAGCCGTCGGCCCCCTGTTCAGCGACCGGCTCGCTATCCACTGCTGCGCTAGGGGAGATTGCGGTGCTGCTATCCGTGTTCGTACCTGTTGCCGTGCTGGAGGACAACTGCTGAATCAGGATCTTCGACAGGCCGATACCGTCACCGACACTGGCCAGTTGCTGGGAGAGCTGCTGGTCCAGCATCGAGGTCATCATCTCTTGCTGCTGGGAGCCGGTCAGCGCTGAGTTCTCGGTGGCCGAGCGCATCTGCTTGAGCATCATGTTGAGCATCAAGGCCTCGAATTGACGCGCACTCTCCTCCAGCGCCTCCTGCTGACGCTCGCCGCCACTGCTGGCCGCCCCCTTGAGGCTCGCCAGACCCTGGGTGTCGAAGGCCAGACGACCGGCATCCACGTTGGCACCGCTACCAAGCACACTCATCAGATCACCTCGAGATCAGCACGCAGCGCACCGGCTGCCTTGAGCGCTTCCAGAATCGAGACCAGGTCCTGCGGCGTGGCGCCCAGCGCATTCAGGCCATCGACGACCTCCTGCAGACTGGCAGTTCCCTCGACCATGCGCAGCGCACCGCCCTGCTGATTCACGCTGATATCGGGGTCGTTGACCACTGCCGTCTGCCCCTGGGACAGCGGCGCAGGCTGACTGATCACCGGATTGGCGTCGATCACCACCGACAGATTGCCGTGGGTGACCGCAGCGCGCGCCAGGCGCACTTCGGAGTTCATCACCACCGAACCGGTCCGCGCATTGACCACCACACGCGCACGCGGCACGCCCAGCGCGACCTCGATGTTCTCGAGCCTGGCGATGAACCCGACACGCTGACTGAGGTCACGCGGTGCCTGCACCACGATATCGCGGCTGCTGAGCGGCGAGGCCAGCGAGCCGCCGAAGTTGCGGTTGATGGCGCTGGCGACGTTCTGGGCATGATTGAAATCGCCCTCGAACAGATCGAGATGGATCACGCCATTCTCATCCCCGAGACGCGTCGGCACACCGCGTTCCACCGTCGCACCACTGGGAATGCGCCCGGCGGTCAGCTGGTTGACCTGCACGCTGGAACCGCCGGCCTGGGCACCGGCGCCACCGATGATCAGATTGCCCTGCGCCAGCGCGTAGACCTGGCCATCCACGCCCTTGAGCGGCGTCATCAACAGGGTGCCACCGCGCAGACTCTTGGCATTGCCCAGCGACGACACCACGACATCGATGGGCTGACCGGAGCTTGCAAAGGCCGGCAGGCTGGCGGTGACCATGACCGCCGCCACGTTCTTGAGCTGCATGTTGGTGCCCGATGGCACCGTCACGCCCAGCTGGGAGAGCATGTTGGTCAGACTCTGGCCGGTGAACGGCGCCTGGGTGGTCTGGTCCCCACTGCCATCCAGCCCCACCACCAGGCCGTAGCCGACCAGCGGGTTGTCGCGCACGCCGCGCACCTGGGCGAGGTCCTTGATGCGATCGGCCTGCGCCGACTGCAACGTCAAGGTCAGGCAGCTCACCAGCATCAGGCAGGCGGCCAGCGCAGCGCGCCAGCGGGGATAAGGGAGCATCTCAGGCATCGGATAGCGACTCATGATGGGACAGCGTGGTGAGAAATCGGGACGGGCCATTCAGGGCGAGGCAATTCGCGGCAGAACAAGTCTCTCCAGGACATTGCGCGGCAATCAGCACGCCAGGCTCAGAACGGCGCCAGATTGAGGAAGAAGCGCTGCAACCAGCCCATGTTCTGTGCCTCGTTGATATAGCCATCACCGACATATTCGATGCGTGCACTGGCCACCTGGGTGGACTGCACCGTATTGGCCGAGGAAATCGTGCGCGGATTGACCACCCCGGAGAAGCGAATCGACTCCGTGCCCTGATTGATCGCGATGCGCTTCTCGCCGCGCACCTCCAGATTGCCATTGGGTTGCACCTGACTGACCGTCACGGTGATGGTGCCGGTGAAACTGTTGTTGGCATTCGAGCCACCACTGCCGGTGAAGTCATTCTCGCCCTCGATATCGGCATCGGTGCCATCCAGCAGCCCCGTCATGAAATCGGGGATGGCGGTCAGCGAGAAACCGAGGCTGCCGTCACGGCTGGCATTGCTGGCCGAGCTCTTGCTGGCGCTGACATTCTCGTCGAGCAGGATGGTGATGATGTCGCCGATGGCACGTGGGCGGCGATCCTCGAACAGCGGCTGGTTGCCATACAGCGGCTGGAAGATGGCGCCATTGGCCATCGGTTCCGGGCGCGGCTGCATCGTCGACTCCATTGGCGTGGTATCGACCAGAGGCTCGCTGGGGATATGGGCACACCCGGCGCCTACCAGCGTCATGGCCAGCATCGCCAATCCAGCCAGCGCGCGGCGCATGCGACGCCAGCCAGGCAATACCAATCCAGGCAACGCCAAGCCATTCTGGCCTGGGCAAACAGCTGACAGGGATGGCAGTGCCACCACCGGGAGATCACGCGAAAGCGACATGCGACAACCCTTACATCTGGACCAGACGCTCCAGCATCTGATCGGTGGTGGTCACGGCCTTGGAATTGATCTCGTAGGCACGCTGGTTCTGGATCATGCCCACCATCTCTTCCACCACGTTGACGTTGGAGGTCTCGACGAAGCCCTGATAGAGAGTGCCCGCACCATTGAAGCCCGGCACGTTGTCACTGCGCGGCCCCGAGGCGTCGGTCTCGGAATACAGATTCTCGCCGCGACTGAACAGGCCCGTCGGGTTGATGAAGGTGGACAGCTGCAGCTGGCCGACCTCGGTGCTGTTGGTGGAACCGGGCTGGGTGACACTGACCACGCCATCAGAGGCGATATCGACACTCAGGGCATTGGCCGGAATGACGATCGCCGGGTCCAGCGGGTAGCCACTGGCGGTGACCATCTGGCCGGTGCTGTCGAGCTGGAAGGAGCCATCGCGGGTATAGGCATTGGTGCCATCCGGCAGCATCACCGCGAAGAAGCCCTGACCATTGATCGCGACATCCTTGGAGTTCTCGGTCTGCTCCAGATTGCCCTGGATGTGCAGACGCTCGGTGGCCACGGTGCGCACCCCGGTGCCCACCTGCAGCCCCGAGGGCAGCTCGGTGGTGGCAGAGGAGGCAGCGCCGGGCTGGCGCATGTTCTGGTAAAGCAGATCTTCAAACACCGCGCGCGACTGCTTGAAACCATTGGTCGAGACGTTGGCCAGGTTGTTGGCCGTGACGTCCATCTGCATCTGCTGAGCTTCAAGGCCGCTCTTGGCTGTCCATAGGGCACGAATCATCAGGGGGCTCCGCCGTGATTACGGGGTCAGTCGGTACCAAGCAGGCTGTTGCCACGCTCGGCCATGCGCTCTGCCGTATCGATGCTCTTCATCTGCATCTCGAAACTGCGCGCGTTGTTGATCATGGCGACCATCGCGTCGGTCGCCGAGACGTTGCTGCTCTCCAGGGCGCCGGAGACGACCCGCACCAGCGGGTCGGCAGCCAGCGGTGGCGCGGCCTCTCCCGCCGCAGTCGGCGGCTGACGGAAATAGCCGTCCTCGCCGCGCACAAGCGCCGGACTGCCGGGAATGGCCTCGGGATTGACCAGCTTGAGCTGGGCCTGCAGCACCATGGTGTCAGGTGCATCCGCCGCCGAGCGCGCACTCACGCTGCCATCGGCGGAGATATGCACGATGGCGTTGAGCGGCAGCTCGATCGGCCCGCCATCGCCCAGCACCGGCAAGCCGCTGGAGGTCAGGACACCATCGGCATCGATCTGCAGCGCGCCGTTGCGGGTGTAGAGCTCCTCGCCATTCGCGCCTTGCACGGCCAGCATGCCGGGGCCGTCCAGCGCGACATCCAGCGAGCGATCCGTGGTCTGGATCGTGCCCTGGGCCATCGAGGCCCCCGCGGTGGTCAGCTGACTGGAGATGCGTGTCGCCAGCCCTTCGCCCTGCACATCCACCGCCCGCGACAGCGTCAGCATCTCGCGAAAGCCGGTGGTCGAGAGGTTGGCCAGGTTATGACTGGCGACATCCTGAGCCGCCAGGCTGCGCTGGGCGCCGCTCATGGCGGTGTAGAGCATTCTATCCATCAGCCGACTCCGATCTGGTCAGATAACACGCGCAGCGCTGGCGCTGTCAGGCGACATGGCATCAGTCAGCCCGGATCAACGCAGATTGATCACGGTCTGCTGGACTTCGTCCTGCACCGAGATGGTCTGGGCATTCGACTGGTAATTGCGCTGGGCGATGATCAGATCGACCAGCTCGGTGGTCAGGTCGACGTTGGAGGCTTCCACCGCACCCGAGACCACATCACCGAATACCCCCTCGCCCGGCACGCCGACCAGCGGCTCACCGGATTCCGCAGTCGCCAGCCAGCTGTTGTCGCCATTGGGCTTGAGGCCCTGATCGTTGGCGAAGTTGGCCAGCGCGATGGTGCCCAGCGTCTGGGTCAGTTCATTGGAGTAGCTGCCGATCACCCGCCCGTCACCGTCGATGGAGATACCCACCAGGCTGCCCGAGGTGTAGCCGTTCTGGGATAGCGAGGTGACTTCGTAGTCGTTGGCGTACTGGGTACTGCCCGTCAGATCGATGCTGAAGTTCATGTCTTCGGCACCGTTCGCGAGGGTGTAGGTCATGGCTGTCTGGGTGTAGTCGCTATTCAGCTGGCCATTGGTGCCGAAGCTGATCGGCTCCACCTGGACATCGAAATCCACCGTCGGGGTGATGCCGGCATTCACATCCGACTGGTATTCGGCCGACTTGCCGGCGAAGTCCATGACATGCTGAACATCCCAGGTGTTGCTGCCGGTTTTGGTATAGAACGACGTCACGACATGCTCGCTGCCCAGGCTGTCATAGACGGTCATCGACGACGCGTAGTCATAGCTGGTCGGATCCATCGGATCGAAGGTCGTGGTGGTCGGCTCGGCTTCGGAATCCAGATTGATGGATATCTGCGCGCCGTAGATGCTGTTGGCAAGGTTATCCTGAGTCGCACTGGCCGCCAGGGGCGCGGTCGGCACCTGCAGCACGACGGGCTCGCCAGTGACTCGCTCGCCGGAATAGCCCGTCAGCTGGGCGCCCTGCGTATTGACGATATAGCCATCGGCATCGACATTGAGCTGGCCATTGCGCGAATAGACCACCTGACCGGTGCTGTCGGCAAAACGCAGGAAGCCTTCGCCGGAAATCGCGATATCGAGATCACGCCCGGTGGTTTCCAGCGAACCGGTCGAGAAGTCCTGGGAGATGGAGGCAACCTGGACCCCGATACCCGCCGCCTGGGAACTGGCATAAAGATCCGCGAACTGGGTCTCGGAGGACTTGAAGCCTACCGTTTCCGAGTTGGCGATGTTGTTGCCTATCACATCCAGATTGGTTGCCGCCGCACTCAAGCCGCTCAATGCCTGTGAAAACGCCATGGTCTGTCCCTTTGATCGCGATGAAGATGAAAGCCCGAGACCTGTCAGCGAGCTCGGGGCGGCCAAAAGGCCTGAAACTGGTGGCCCGTCCGGCGGGCTCGCTGGCGCTATCCCTACGCCATGGGCTCAGCTCAAAGCACCTGACGCACGGCGTCCAGACTGACGACGCCCAACACCGGGCCCAGGTCCAGCTGAGCACCACTGTCGGTCTGATTGACGCCACTGACCACGCCATAACTCAGCGTCTGCAGGTCGTCATAGCTCTCGCCTGCCCGCTCGGCCGTCACGGCCAGCTGGTAGGAGCCATCGGCGGCTTCAGTGCCATCATCCAGCAAACCGTCCCAGACGAAGCCATGAATACCCGCCTCCAATGCGCCCAACTCGAAGGTCTTGACCACACTGCCATCCGCGCCCAGCACCTCGACGGTGGCATTGTCGACATCGTCGGCCAGCTCAAGGCCGAAGGGTGTCGAGGTCGCGTTGCCCACCAGCACCGCATTGCCGCCGACCAGCACGCCCTGATCGAGCAGACTGGCCGCCTGCAGCGCTTCACTGCTGGAAATCTGCGCCGTGATGCCCTCAAGGGTGGTGTTGAGTTCTTCGATACCACTGACGGTGCTGATCTGGGCCAGCTGCGCGGTCAGGTCGGAATTCGACACCGGGTCCATCGGGTCCTGGTTCTGCATCTGCGCCACCAGCAGGGTCATGAACTGATCATTGAGCTCCTCGGTACTGCTCACCGACTGCGTGCTGTCGGTGACGCCGGAGGTCGTGGTGGTCTGGTTGATGCTATTGAGCACACTGGTGTCTAGCGTCGCCATGCGGTTACCCGAAATCAGAAAAAGCGGTCAGAAGGCCAAAGCCCCGAGCGAGGATCATTCCCCCAGCGTCAGCGTCTTGCGCAGCAGGGACTTGGAGGTATTGAAGACCTCGACATTGGCCTCGTAGGACTTGGAAGCCGCGATCATGTCGACCATCTCGGCGACCGGATCGACATTGGAGAAGGTCACATAGCCCTGCTCGTCGGCGAGGGGATGATCGGGGCGATACTCCTGGCGCGCCGGGGCATCGCTCAACTCCACCGAGCTGACCCTGACACCACCGAGACCTGCACTACGCGACGCCATCTGTGTCGCCAGACCGCCACCGGCCAGGTTGGCCGTCGCCAGCGAGGCATTGGCCTGACGCGCGAGGGGCGCGTACTCGAACACCACCTGACGCGCCTGATAGGGCTTGCCATCCGGGCCCGCCACGCTGTCGGCGTTGGCCATGTTGCTGGCTACGGCATTGATGCGCTGCGACTGGGCCGCCATCGCGGAACCCGCGACGTTGAAGATGCTGAACGCTGCCATCAACTGTTCTCCGATTGCATGGCCAGACGCAGGCCCTGGATCTTGCCGGTCAGAAGCTCAAGGCTGGCCTCGTAATGCAGACTGTTGTCCGCGAAATTGACCCGCTCCACATCCATGTCGACGGTATTGCCGTCCAGACTCGGCTGTGTGGGCACGCGATAGAGCAGGTCCGCGCCCAGCGACAGCCCCGCCCCGCTGGCGGCCTGGTGGCCGGCCTGGGTCGTGTTAAGCGCAAGCGGCCCCGGCGCGGCATTGCCCGCCGTCGCCTTGGCCAGGGTGGCGGAGAAGTCGATATCGCGCGCCAGATAGCCCGGCGTGTCGGCATTGGCGATATTGGTGGCCAGCACCTGCTGACGCTCGGCGCGTAGGCCCAGCGCCTGCTGGTGAAAGCTCATGAGGGAATCAAGTCGATCAAACATGGAAGTGCCCCGCTGTCGGCACCTCGCCCTGATGTGAGCGAGGGAACATCCATCGATCAGCTCACGCGTAGGGGAGCATGACGGAAAGCAGGACTGAGAATAGTCAGCCAGCGCCAGGATGAAGGTAAGAACAAGCCACTTTATCGCGGCTATTTCTGGCCATGTCGTTATCAGGGGCGGCTTACAATCTCTCGCGGCACTGATCCAGCGCCCTGAACCTTGTGCCCTGAACCAGGGGCGCTTGACCCCGCCTTCCGCCCCGGACGCCACTCGCGATGAGAGACAGCATGCCGAAAATCAGCGTAGCGAAAGGTCTGTCTGTGGCTAGAGGACTGTCTGTTGCAAAAGGACTGTTTGTGACAAAAGGCCTGACGACGGCAACAGGCCTGTGGCGCACCATCGCCAGCACCGGGCTATTGGTCCTGCTGCCCGCGGGGGCCGCTGTGCATGCCAACACCTCAGACACGATCGGCTCTGCCATTCAGCCGTCTGCCGCCCAGGCATCAGCAACAGCAACAACCTCATCAATAGCCTCAACAACAGCGCCTTCAGTCAAGGACGCGCAGACACGCGCCGTCGAGGCCCTGCGCTGGCAATTGAGCGACTTCTTCACCGCCGAGGACAGCGGCTCCGTCAGAGTGCGCATGCCCGGTGAGCCGCCACTGCGCGCGCCCAGCGAGGCCTCAGTACAACTCGAGCTGCGTCGCCTGCCCGCCCGCCTGAAAGAATGCTCGGCACCCCAACTGAGCCTCAACGCCGCGCGCAGTGACCGCCATGCACCGGGACTCAAACGCCTGCAGCTGCTGTGCGCCAACGGCAAGCAACATATCGTCAGCGTTCGCATGGAACGCTACGCCTGGCGCCAGAGCACGCCACAACCACTTGCGAGCGGCACGCCGCTGGCACCCGCGAGATTGACGCCGGTGCTGACGCCACTGGGCAAGTTGCGTGGCAATGGCTTCGAGAGCGCCGCGACACTGTCAGGTTTCGAGGTACGCCGACGCCTGCGCGCCGGCGAAGTCATCACCCGCAACAGCGTGCGCGCCATCCCGCTGGTAAACTTCGGCGATACCGTGACCTATCAGGTCAGCGGCACAGGCTTCAGCATGCAGCGCAGTGCGCGGGCACTGGAGGCTGGGGGGCTCGATGAGCGCATCCGCATCGAACTCGCTCCGGGCGACTGGGTGCGCGCCCGCGTCATCGGGCCGCGGCGGGTAGCGCCATGATGACTTCAGTTGAGTTGAGATAAGCCGCGCCAAGCCAATCCGAGTCATCCTGTTGACTGCGCACGTCCGGCCACGACACGCTGACGCACCGGAAAGACATGCTGACGCACCGGAACGACACGCTGACGCTCGAAGGCCGAAATGCTTGATACTGACAAGCCGCCACCGGCACCAGATACCTCATTCCTGAGGGACCATATTGCCTGTGTGGGGTAAAGCTTGTGCTGGCATGGCCGATAGTCGATTCAAGCGCGCAGATGACGCACGCAACCCATCCATGACAGGCTCGTCGTCGAGCCCGGCCCGACGGCCAGAGAGGACAGTCAATGAAGATTGAACATGGCGGCCCGATACAGCGCAGCGACACTCAAGCCCCGCGCGAACTGCGTCCCGAGACAGCCAAGGACACCACCGCCACCACGGCGGCGACCTCCACGGCCGACTCCACCCAGGTCGAGCTTTCCAGCAGCGCGATCGATGCAGGCCAGGACATCGACCAGGCGCGCGTCGACAGCCTCAAGCAGGCCATCGCCGATGGCAGCATCAAGATCGATGTCGACCGCATCGCACAAGGGCTGATCGATGCCTTCGAGGGTGACGCATGACACTCGATGACGCCTCGACGGCCTTGCTGGGCGAGATCTTTTCCGGCCTTGAGCAGGAGCTGAATGACTTCATCGCCCTGCTCGAGGAAGAACAGCGCCTGCTGGGCCAACGCCTGCCGAGTGCGGCAGACCTTGAGGCCTCGCGCGAAGCCAAGCTGGCCAACGCCGCCCGACTGGAAGCGCTGGAGAGCCGCCGGCGCAGCTGGCTGAGCAACGCCGGGCTCACCAATGACCCACTGGAACTGCATACGGTGCTCGCTAGCCAGCCGGTATTGGCCACCCAGTGGTGGCATCTGGTGACACTGACGCGCCGCGCCCAGGCACGCAATCGCCTGAATGGTGAGCTGATCGGTCAGCGCATGGCACTGCACAGCAAGATTCTCGACAGCCTGCATCAACGTTCCCCCGGCCATTACGGCGCCGATGGACGGCCTGCGGCGGGAGCCTCACGCCTGAACGTCTCGGCCTGAATGCCCAGGCTTGAATGTCATGACCTGAATGACCCAGCTTGAATATCTCAGGCGTGAGACCCGCGGGCTGCACACCCAGACTGCAACGCCGCCCCTACTGCCCCAGAAACACACGAGCCCCAGATACACGCGAGGCCCGGCATTCTGCCGAGCCTCCAGATACAGCTGATTCATTCCACTCGCCAGCCAATCAGCCAGCGATCGTCAGCCACTCATCGCCAGTCATTCAAAGACAGCCCCCTTTCGCTGACAACGCTGCCTGTCACGCGCCTTCCAGGCTTTCGACGTCGATCACCAGCTGGATGTCATCCAGATGTGCCGCCGGCTTGAGTACGCCACGCCCATTGCGATAGACCTTCAGCGAAAATGGCGCCGTCGCCAGCTCCCGGGTGGGCAGGGTCAACTTGCCACGCCTCGCCTCAAGCATGGCGCAGCGCTCCTCCAGGCAGAGCATGACCTGCCATTCCCCCGGTGCACTCGTGAGCGAATAGCGCCAATGAATCGCGGTGACGCGCGTCCTGTCAGGCGCCATCAGACCTGAATCACGCACGGCATCTGCCACTGCCAGAGGGCGCATATACCAATGCCCCCGCTGAGCGATGGTCAGCGACTCGACGGACATCATCACCGCCGCGCTGGCGGCCTGCACCGGCGTGGCCAGCGTCGCGGCCCACAGCGCTGCTGCCGTCATCAAGGCCGCCATCGGTGCCGTCCTGCTTCCAGGCTTCGCACTCAGCTTCGCTCTCGACGCCACTCCCGCCCTGGCTTTCCTGAATCCTGTCGCCACTCGCCTTCTTCTCTGCACCGCTGACTCCTTCAGATCCGTCTTGCTGCAGACGCTCGACACACCCCTCGCCGGCGCCTTCCCTGTCGCACTTCTCTGCCTTTGCCGCATGTTGTTGTCTTGCTCGGTGGTGAGTCGCGCTGCCCTGGCGTCACGCCGCACGACCCCCGATCATCTGGGTGACCCGCAGCTCGCGGTCATCGGGAATCTCTGCCTGGGACAGCACCGCCAGACTCTTGAAGCGACGACGCAGGAAGCGCCCCACCAAGGGTCGCAGCGCATGCCCGACCACCAGTACACTGGGCTCGCCATTGGCGTCCTGCGCGGCGACGGCATTCTCGGCATGCTGCATCAAGGTATCGGCAAGGCCGGGCTCCAGCGCATTGCCACTGCTCAAGGCCTGCATCAGCACCTGCTCGAGCTGCGCCTCCAGACCGATCACGCGCAAGACGCGCTCGGCGCCGAACCAGTACTGGGTGATGGCGCGCCCGAGGGCGACGCGCACCATGGCGGTCAGGTCGTTGGGGTCCTTGCTGTGCGGTGCATGTTCCGCAAGTGCCTCGAGGATGGTGCGCATGTCGCGAATCGAGACCTCCTCATCCAGCAGGTTGTGCAGGATACGCTGCAGGGTGCCCTGACTGATCAAGGCCGGCACCACCTCCTCCACCAGGCCGCCATCCTGCGGGCCCAGCTTCTCGAGCAGCTTGCTGACCTCACTGCGCCCGAGCAGCTGATCGGCATGGCGGGTCATCAGATGATTGAGGTGGGTCGTGATCACGGTCGGGGTATCGACCACCGTGTAGCCATAGACCTGGGCCTGCTCGCGGGTTTCCGGCTCGATCCAGGTGGCGGCCAGGCCGAAGGCCGGCTCGGTGGTGGCCACGCCCGGCAGCTTGCCGGACACCTTGCCCGGATTGATCGCCAGCCAGCGGCCCGGATAGGCCTCGCCCCGCCCGACCTCGGCGCCCTTCAGGCTGATCACATACTGATTGGGCCCGAGCTCGAGGTTGTCGCGGATATGCACCACCGGCGGCAGAAACCCAATCTCCTGGGCGTACTTGCGACGCACCCCCTTGATGCGCGCCAGCAACTCACCGCCCTGGCGCATGTCGACCATCGCGATCAGGCGATGACCGACCTCCATCGCCAGCGGCTCCACCAGTCGCACATCATCCCAGCTGGCCTCGCTGACCTCCTGCACGGCCGCCGCAGGCGCAGGCGCCGCCTCTTCCTTCGCCTCGCTGCTGACCTCCTTCTCGCGCTGGGAGGCCCACCACCCAAGCCCCGCCAGCAGCAAGGTGAAGAGGATGAAGACCATGTTGGGCATGCCCGGCACCAGACCCAGCAGCCCCATCACGCCAGCGGCCAACCACAGTACCTGCGAGCTCTTGAACAGTTGGCCGATCATCTGCTGACCGACGTCTTCATTGGTGTTGACCCGCGACACCATCACGCCCGCGGCAGTCGAGATGACCAGCGACGGAATCTGGGCCACCAGTCCATCGCCGATGGTCAGCAGCGTATAGGTGCGCGCCGCATCGGACATGCTCAGGTCGTGCTGCCCGACCCCGATGATCAGCCCGCCGATGATATTGACCACCATGATCACCAGTCCCGCCACCGCATCGCCACGCACGAACTTGCTGGCACCGTCCATCGAGCCGAAGAAATCGGATTCCTGCGACACTTCCCGGCGGCGCTCGCGCGCCTGGTCTTCGCCGATCAGGCCGGCATTGAGGTCGGCATCGATCGCCATCTGCTTGCCGGGCATGGCGTCCAGCGTGAAGCGTGCGCCGACCTCGGCGATACGCCCGGCGCCCTTGGTGATGACCATGAAGTTGATGATGACCAGAATCGAGAACACCACCAGACCGACGGCGAAGTTGCCGCCGACCAGAAACTGGCCGAAGGCCTCGATGACCTTGCCCGCCGAGTCACCGCCGTTGTGACCTTCCAGCAGCACCACCCGCGTCGAGGCGACATTGAGCGACAGGCGCAGCAAGGTCGAGAACAGCAGCACCGCAGGGAAGGCCGAGAAGTCCAGCGGCTTCTGCGCAAACATGCTGACCATCAGGATCATGATCGACAGCGCGATATTGAAGGTGAACAGCAGATCGAGGATGAAGGGCGCCAGCGGCAACACCATCATCGACAGGATCATCATGATCAGCAGCGGCCCGGCCAGCACCTTCAGCTGGCTGGAGGTGTTCAGCCCCACGCGGTCAAACAGTGTCAGCAAGGTATTCATGCAAGCGGCTCATCGATCGTGAAGGGCGTTGCGCGTGCTGCGCAGCGGCCCGGGTTTGGGGTGCGGAAATGGCGGTCAGTCATGGGGTTCGGGCAGCAGCATCGGGCAGCAGGACGGTTATCAAGTTCGGGCCTCAACTTCGGCCATCAACTGCGGTCATCAACTTCCGACACGAGGATCCGCCGTCGCGTCACCGTCCGGCCCTGGCTTGGCGCTGGGCTGGAACACCGCCCCGGCATCGGCGTCATCAGAATCATGATCAGAAGACATCGCGCCTGTGGCTGAAGCCTCAGCTTCGGCTGCCGGCTCCCCGTCATCACGCTCGGCGCCTGGCGGACCAGCCTCCTCAGCCGTCCCTTGCGCCTCCTCGGGCACCTGATACTCATCGGGAACGGACAGATCTGGCGGCAAGCTCGGGCGCAGGCCACCCTGCTGGCGGGCCCGCTTGAGTCGCATCGCCCAGGCCAGCACCTCGGCGATCACCTGATAGAGCGCAATGGGAATTTCCTGCTCGAGATCGACATGGGTGTGCAGGGCACGCGCCAGGGGCGGCGCACTCAGCATCGGCACCCCGTTCGCCTCGCCCACTTCACGAATGCGCAGTGCCACCTCATCACGCCCCTTGGCCACCACCCGCGGTGCGCGCATGTCGCCCTCGTGATAGACCAGCGCCACCGAGTAGTGCGTCGGGTTGTTGACGATGACATCGGCAGTGGGTACGGCGCTCATCATGCGCGCGCGCGCCATGGCCTGTTGCTGCTGACGGATGCGAGCCTTGATCTGCGGGTCGCCATCCGTCTCCTTGTGCTCGCGCTTGATCTCCTCGAGGCTCATGCGCAGCTTCTTGGCGTGACTCCACAGCTGGTACGGCACATCCATCAGCGTCGGCACGATCAGCATCAATATCGCCAGCGCCGTACAGCGCGCCACGATCGCCAGCGCATCCGCCATGGCGTTGCCCAGCGGCATCATCATCAACGCCATCAATTCCTGGCGCTGGGCATGCAGATACATCACCACCACGCCACCGACCAGTATCGACTTGGCGATGGTCTTGAGCAGCTCGGCCAGCGCCTGGGAGGACACCATCCGGCCCAGCCCCTTGACGGGATTGAGCTTGCCCAGCGACGGCGCCAGCGACTTGGTGGAGAACATCCAGCCGCCCAGCAACACCGGGCCGACCAACGCCAGCACCATCAGCAGGGCGAACAACGGCAACAGTGCCAGCAAGGCCTCCTGGCCCAGCATCAAGGCGTTGGCAAGCATCACGCGACTGTCGAGTGCCTGAGCGCGATCAAAGCCGAACGAGGCGCCCAGCACACGCTCCAGGGTGTCGCCAAGCGGCCCCGCCAACAGCCACAGGCCTGCCGCACCTCCGCCCAGCAACAGAAAGGTCGCAAGCTCCCGCGAACGGGGCACCTGCCCTTCCTCGCGGGCCTTCTGTATTCGGTGAGGCGTGGCGTCTTCTGTCTTGTCGTCGCTGCTCTGCTCGTCAGCCACCGGCTACTCCGCTTGCCTGGGATTGCATCTGCCTGAACTGCCGGGGAGCATGACGCTCGCTCACACTGGCGCGCACGGCGAACGCATCATGCCGAGAATGGGCCTCATTGTGACAAGCACGGCGGGGATCAAAGCGCGGAATAGCGCCCAAAAACGCCCTTGCCCGCCACGCAGGGCGTGATGGGCAAGGGCATGAAGGACGAGAGTATTAAGAACAAGGACCAGCAGGTGCCACTACCGGGAAGGCGGTTAGAAACCGAGGCTATCCAGCAGGTCATCGACCTCATCCTGACTGGCGACCACCCCCGGGGCATCGGCTCGCACCTGGGGGCCATTGAGCAAGGCGCCAGACTGGGCGTCAACGTCGCCGGGGGTTGCCTGCTCATCCAGCGCCGAGGCTGAAAGCGCTGCTGCCGAAAGCCCCGCAGCGGCCGCCGTGGTGGCGGCCTGTCCGGAAGGCGCCAGCGCCGAACGTGCATGGCCCTCCGGGACATTGTCGAGCAGCAACTGCAAAAGCTGCATCTCGATCTGCTGGATGACATCCATCATGCGCTTGATCACCTGACCGGTTAGGTCCTGGAAATCCTGCGCCATCATGATCTCGAGCAATTCGCTGTTGGTGGCGCTGGTCTGATCAGGCACCACGGCCAGATAGGCACGCGTATCGATCACCAACTCACGCGCCTGATCCAGGGCCACCGGCTCGGCAAACCAGGCGTCCCAGCGCCCGCTGAGCGACTTCGCCTCACTGGCCAGGGCATCCTGCAGCGGCTGGGCCCGCTCACAGGCATTGAGGGCACGATCTGCTGCCTGCTCCGTCTTGCTGGCCACATAATTGAGGCGATCACGAGCATCGGGGATCGCCTCGGCAGCACGCTCGATCTCGCGATCCAGCCCCAGCTCACGCATGTTGTCGCGCAGCATGCGCGTCAGCTGGCCGATACGCCGAATCAGGTCTTCGCTGCTATCCCCCGTCCTGGCGAGGTTGGCTGCCCCATCGCGCGCCATCACACCAGGATCAGCGCCCGAGGATGACTGGGGTTCAGATGATGATTCCAGATGACTCATGACACCCTCCTTGATGTGACCAACTACGCGACCAGCGCGGCCCGGCCAACGTGGCCCGATGGCTCAGAGGCCGTGTTTCTCGAAGACCTTGCCCAGCTTCTCTTCCAGCACCGCCGCCGTGAAGGGCTTGACCACATAGCCACTGGCGCCGGCCTGAGCGGCGGCAATGATGTTTTCCTTCTTGGCCTCAGCGGTGACCATCAGCACCGGCAACGTGGCCGTGGCGGGATTGGCACGCACGCGTCTGAGCATCTCGAGCCCATCGAGGTTGGGCATGTTCCAGTCGGAGATCACCAGTTCGAAGCTGCCTTGATTCAGGAACTCCAATGCCTGTTGCCCATCTTCGGCTTCCTCCACATTGGTGAAGCCGAGCTCCTTGAGCAGGTTGCGCACGATCCGACGCATGGTGGGAAAGTCGTCGACGACGAGGATTCGCAGGTTCTTGTCGGCCATCAGCGGTCGGGCTCTCTTCCAGAATCACATGAGGGAACGGCTGAAAATTCCAGCCTTGTGAGGGGGTTATCGGCCACAAGCCGGCAGACTTTACCCTCTGCGCCCATCTTCTTCTTGCCGGCAACTTACTCCTACTTAACCTCCACGCCCAGGCAGATCGAAGCGGTCTAGACGCGTTGCGAACGCCCGGCCAGCTGTACCAGGTGGAGCAGTTGCCCACTGATGCGACTCAACGGCAACACGCTTTGTGCGGCCCCGAGCTCGACGGCTTCCCGCGGCATGCCGTAGACCACGCAGCTTTGCTCGTCCTGGGCGATGGTGTGGGCGCCGGCTTCGCGCATCTGCAACAACCCCCGCGCGCCGTCGCGGCCCATGCCGGTCAGGATCACGCCCACGGCGTTGCGACCGGCCACCCGCGCCACGGAATCGAACAGCACATCCACCGATGGGCGGTGACGATTGACCGGCGGATGCTGATCGAGGGTTACCACATAGTTGGCCCCGCTGCGCGATAGCGTCAGGTGGGCGTCGCCAGGCGCGATATAGGCATGCCCCGGCAGGATGCGCTCACCGTGCGCAGCTTCCTTGACGGCGATACGACACAGTCCATTGAGTCGCTCGGCGAACGAGCGCGTGAAGCCCGGCGGCATGTGCTGAGTCACCAGAATGGCCGGCGCATCCGCCGGTAACGACTGCAACACCGCGCGTATCGCCTCGGTCCCGCCGGTCGAGGCCCCCACCGCGATCAGCTTCTCGCTCGACAGCAATGGCCGGCGACTGGCAGCAGCGGTCACAGGCGGCACCGTTTCCTGACTGACCGCACCGTGACTGACCGCACCCTGACTGACCGAAGCGGCGACTGACCTGTCTGCCAGACTGGACTGATATGGATTGGACTGAGACAGGCTGGACTGAGCCGGATTGGATAGGGTCGAATTGAACAGAGCCGAGCCGGCCTGTGCACCGCCAGCAGATGGCAACGTCACGGCGCGACCCGCAGGCCGCACACGCGCCCGCGCGGCGGCGCGAATCTTGTCGGCAATCGTCTCGGCATACTCGAGCATGCCGCCACGTATTCCCAGGCGCGGTTTGGAGACGAAATCCACCGCACCCAGCTCCAGCGCGCGCAGCGTGATTTCCCCACCGCGCTCGGTCAGCGAAGACACCATCACCACCGGCATCGGCCGCAGACGCATCAGGCGCTCGAGGAAGTCCAGCCCATCCATGCGCGGCATTTCCACATCCAGCGTCAGCACATCCGGCTCGTGACGCTTGATCAGGTCTCGCGCGACCAGCGGGTCCGGCGCGGTGGCCACGACCTGCATGTCAGGCTGGGCATTGATGATCTCGGCCATCAACTCACGGATCAGCGCGGAGTCATCGACACACAGCACACGAATCATGCGCCCCGCCCCGGCCTGGGGCGTGCCTGCGCCAGCAGCTGCACTTGAGTTCGAATCTGACCTTGAACCAGCATTTGACCTTGAGACCGAGCATGACGATGAAGCGGGGGTAGGCATCCAGACACTCCTGGAGAGTGGGTAAGGGAAAGGGAATCATGACCAGCCATCACGACGCATCACGCGCCCTCCGTCCGGCGGCGAGACAGGGTATAGACCGTCTGGCCGCGTAGCGTGAAGGCATCATTGAGCCATGAGAAATTCTCGGAATGACCGGCAAACAACAGTCCATCGGGCTTGAGCATCAGCGCGAAGCGGTCCAGCAGGCGTGACTGGGTCTGCTTGTCGAAGTAGATCATCACGTTGCGACAGAAGATCACGTCAAAGCCGCTACCGAGCTCCCAGTGGCTATCCAGCAGATTCAGGTGGCGAAAGCGCACCAGCTGCTTGATCTCCGGGCGCACCCTCACCTGCCCCTGGCGACTGCCGCTGCCACGCAGCATGAAGCGCTTGCAGCGTTGCTCACCCAGTTTGGCGATGCGCTCGAAGGGGTAGATGCCGAGTTCGGCTTCCCGCAGCGCGTCCGTGTCGATATCGGTAGCGATCAGCTCGACCTGACTCGCCGCGGCCCCCAACACCTCGCGCAGCACCATCGCGATGGAATAGGGCTCCTCCCCGGTCGAGGCGGCCGCACACCAGATACGCAGCGGCGCTCGCTGACCCGTCGCCTGGCGCTGGAGGCGCTCGCGCAGGAAGTTCTCGAGCATGACGAAGTGATGGGGCTCGCGAAAGAACGCGGTCAGATTGGTGGTCAGCGCATTGATGAAGGCAGGCCACTCGTCGTGATCACTGCGACTCAGGCTGGCCTCCAGCATGGTCAGATAGTCATGGAAACGCGTCAGACCATGCACTCTGAGCCGGCGCGACAGACGGCTGTAGACCATCTCACGCTTGTGACGCGCCAGCACGATGCCGGCGCGCTGATAGATGAGGCGCGCGATGCGCTCGAAGTCGTCATCGGTCATCACCAGGTCCCGCCCGAGGGCATGGGAGGCCGGTGACGGGGCGGACCAGACGGGTGGCGGCGTGAGATCTGTCACCGTCGCGGGCCCTGTGAGCCACCAGGCACCTGCGCTCGAGTCGCGGCTTGAGTGTGCACAGAAGAAGACTGCTCGGCTGATGCGTCCCCCGGCAGGCGTGCGGGAATCTGCTCCGGCCCTTCGCCGCCAAAGCGGAAGACGTTGACCGCATGCGACAGCCCCGCGACCGAACGCTCGAGATCCTGCGCCAGATGGGCGCTGCTCATCACACGCTGGGCGTTCTGCTGAGTGGCCTGGTCCATCTCGTTGATGGCGGTATTGATCTGCTCGATGCCGCCGCTCTGCTCACGCGAGGCCGAGGAGATCTCGGCGATCAGATCATTGACCCGCGAGATGCCGGTCACGATCGCCTCCATGGTGCCGCGCGCCGCCTCGACCTGATCACCGCCGTCGCTGATCTCCCGCTGAGTGGTGTCGATCAGGGTCTTGATCTCGCGCGCCGCCTCGGCACTGCGAGAGGCCAGATTGCGCACCTCACCGGCCACCACGGCAAAGCCGCGGCCATGTTCACCGGCGCGTGCGGCCTCCACCGAGGCATTGAGGGCCAGCAGGTTGGTCTGGAAGGCGATCGAATCGATCACCTTGATGATGTCGGCCATCTTTTCAGAGGTGGCGGTAATCCCCTGCATGCGCACCACCACCGCCTGCATCGCCTCGCCACCTTCATTGGAGGAGCGCGTGGCCTGATCAGCCAGTTGCGAGACCTGGATGGCATTGTCGGCATTCTGGCGCACAGTGCCGGTCATCTGCTCCATGCTGGCCGCCGTCTCTTCCAGCGATGCCGCCTGCTGCTCGACCCGCGCCGAGAATTCCTGATTGCCGTGTGCCATGTCGCCAGCGGCAGGCCTGACCACATTGATGCCCGCATTGACCTCGCTGACGATGCCGACCAGCGACTTGCGCATGCTGTCCAGCGCTCGTACCAGGCGTGCCATCTCGTCATTGCCCTCCAGCGTCATCGACTGGGAAAGATTGCCCGCGGCGATCTGGCGTGCGAAATCCAGGGTGCTGCGCAGCGGGCGAACCAGGCTGCGGTAGGTACGCAGTGCCAACCACAGCGACACCACGCCCACGCCAGCGAAGGCGGCCCACAGCCCCCACTCCAGACGCGCATGGCTCGCCTCAAGCGCTTGTTGGCGCTGCTCGAGCGTCGCCAGCTGCGCCGCGGGTAGCTCGGCGGCAAGCTGGGTCAGCACGGTACGTGCATGCGCCTGGCTATCGGCCAGCACCTGCAGCAGCTCGCTGCCCATCATGGCTCCGGCCACCAGCGGCAGTGCGGCCAGCAGCGCGATACGTGGCGCCATGCGCCACTGGACGAGACGCTGGAAGGCCCCCGTAAGGCCGGCACGCACGATGCGACCCTTGATCAGGCGATAGTCGCGCTTGCCCTGCTTGAGGCCCGCGTAGACCTGCTCGGCCTGGGCGATCTGCTCGCGACTTGCCTTGACGCGCACCGAGGCAAATCCCATCACCTCGCCCTGCTCGATCAGCGGCGTCACACAGGCGTCGACCCAGTAATAGTCCCCATTCTCGCGTCGATTCTTGACCAGTCCCTGCCAGCTTTCGCCTTGCTTGAGCGTCGACCACAGATTCTCGAAGGCAGCTTCTGGCATGTCGGGGTGGCGCACCAGATTGTGCGGCGCACCGATCAAGGCATCACGCGTGAAGCCACTGACCTCGATGAAGACAGAGTTGGCGTAGGTGATGCGTCCCTTGAGATCGGTACGCGAGATCAGGTAGTCATGCTCACCAATGGGGTATTCCCTTGCCGTCACCGGCTGATTGTTTCGCATTGCCCTTGCTTAGCCTCGTACTCGTCACAGCGTGATCGTCATTGACCCGGCGAGACCACTGACCGGCAGCATGACCGTCATTGCCCGGTACAGCCGCCCACGACCTTGTGGTGCACACCTTATCGGCCGCTGTCGGCAGTTCTTGAACGCAGAACGCCGCTGACCAGCAGGCCAGCGGCGCTCGAGACGAAACGGGTGGCAAAGCTCGCGAGATCAGGCGAGCACACGCCGCAGGCAACATGCCGCGCTTTGTGCCTGACTCATGCCGCGAGACAGCAGGTCATGCCGGCTGCGCCGCGGGCTCCATCAGTGCCATTTCATCACTGGTCATCATGTGCTCGATATCCATGATCAGCAGCATGTGATCATTGACGGTCGCCAGCCCCGCCAGGAAGTCACTGTTCATGCGCGCACCGAATTCCGGTGGCGGCAGCACCTGATCGGCCGCGAGGCTGATCACATCGGAGACGCCATCGACGACGATGCCGACTACACGCTCACCGATATTGATCACGATCACCACCGTCTGCGCGGTGTATTCAGCCTGGCCCAGTTGAAACTTCAGCCGCAGATCGACGATCGGTACGATGACACCACGCAGGTTGGTCACGCCCTTGATGAAGGCCGGTGCATTGGCGATACGCGTGACGTTCTCGTAACCGCGGATCTCCTGCACCTTGAGGATATCCACGGCGTAGTGCTCCTCGCCGAGGCTGAATACCAGGTATTCGCCGCCGTCATTGACCTTGGAGGCGTGGTCCTGCGCCAGGCCGACATTGGACGTCTGCGCCGCGGCAACTTGAGTGTGAGACATGCTCATCTCCTGTCTGTGATGGGGTGGAGCTTCGCGCCGAGGCGCAAGGGGCGAGGATGCGGCCGGTGAACGGCCATCGCCTCAGCTGACAATGGCGTCCTGGGGCATGGCGGACTCAGTGACGACCTCTGCCTGCCTCTGCACCGCTGGCATCTGGTTGGCGAGGCGATGCAGGTCCGAGACATCCAGAATCAGCGACACCCGCCCATCGCCCAGGATCGTCGCCGAAGAGACGCCCGGCACCTTGCGATAATTCCTTTCGAGATTCTTGACCACCACCTGCTGCTGACCGATCAGCTCATCCACCAGCAAGGCGTAGTGGCGCCCCTTGCCCTGCACCACCACCACGATGCCCTGCTCGGGCTGGGTCTGGGCGCCAGGTACCGCGAATACCTTATGCAAGGCGACCAGGCTCAGGTATTCGTCTCGCACCTTCAGCAGGCGATCATTGCCGACCATGCTGAACAGCATGTCGGCCTGCGGCTGCAACGACTCCACCACCACCGACAGCGGCAGGATATAGATTTCCTCGCCGACGCGAATGGCCATGCCCTCGAGGATCGCCAGCGTCAGCGGCAGCACGATACGCGTGGTGGTGCCCTGCCCAGTCACGGAAGCAAGCTCCACATGCCCGCCCAGCGCCTGGATGTTGCGCTTGACCACATCCATGCCGACTCCACGCCCCGAGACGTCACTGACCTGCTCGGCCGTCGAGAAGCCGGGGGCGAAGATCAGCTGCCAGACCTCGTCGTCGCTCATGCCATCGCTGACCGCCAGGCCGTTGCTGCGCGCCTTGGCCAGAATGCGCGCGCGATCGAGGCCGGCGCCGTCATCCATCACCTCGATGACGATATTGCCGCCCTGATGGCGGGCAGACAGCGTCAGGGTGCCGTGGGCGCTCTTGCCACTCGCCTCACGCTCGCTGGGCGATTCGATGCCATGATCGAGGCTGTTGCGCACCAGATGGGTCAGCGGATCGATGATGCGCTCGATCAGGCTCTTGTCCAGCTCGGTGTCATGCCCCTGGCTGACCAGCTCGACCTGCTTGCCCAGCCGCGAGGCAAGGTCACGAATCAGGCGCGGAAACCGCGAGAATACGTAGTCCATCGGCATCATGCGCACCGACATCACCGCTTCCTGCAGATCTCGTGCATTGCGCTGCAGCTGACTGATGCCACTGACCAGCGCGGCCTGATCCGGCGGCGTGGTCGCCGATGCCGTCTGCTCCAGCATCGACTGGGTGATGATCAGCTCGCCGACCAGGTTGATGATGGTATCGACCTTGTCGACGCCGACGCGGATGGAGCCTTGCTCGGTAGGCGCATCAGTGGCGCGCCGCCCCGGCTGGCTGCGTCGCTCGCCACTCGCTGGGGTAGCGGCAGATGGCCCTGCCGCGCCAGTGGACGACGACTCTGCCGCGCCAGCGGTAGAGATACCTGCCGAAGAGCCTGTGTCGACTGTCGCTTCAGCGGGCGCTGGCTGCATGCCAGCAAGTTCGTTTGCTGCGTCGTCAGCCATGCCGTCGGCGACGTCCTCGGCCTGCTTTTCAGTCAGCGCTTCAACCAGCCCATCCGCTACGCCGCCCACTACGCCATCAGCTACGCCATCAACCTCCGCTGGTGGAGCAGGTGTCGCGGGCTCGATAAGAATCTGCTCCGGCTCGATGACGAAGCACAGTACCGCTTCGATATCCGCGGCGCTGACCGTGGTACTCACGATGACGCAACATACCTGCTCGTCACCGCTGCTGGAGATGACCTCTCCGAGGTTGGCCAGCTCTTCGATCAGCAGTTCACGCTCGCGGTCGGCGACGAACATCAGAGTGACCGAGAGCAACGGCAAACTTGCGTCGGCGCTGGGCTGTGACTCGAGCGTAGACGGCGTGGCCATATCGCTGCCGACTGGCGCAGACGCTTCGCCTGACGGCCCTGGTAGGCTCGGGTCATCAATATCAGATGGCACTGGTTCGCTCGAGGCATCCATCACCGACGACTCCTCGCCCAGCTGCTTGAGCACCGCGACGATATGCGCGTAGGCCTCGGGGTCGGGGGACTGGGCATTGCGATAGGCCGCCAACTGGTCGTCGAGCATGTCCTTTGTCTCCAGAAAGCGATCGATATGCTGAATGCTCAACCGCAACTCGCCTCGGCGGGCACGGTCCAGCAGGTTCTCGAGGTGATGGGTGGTGTCCTGCAGGACCGTGAAACCGAAGGTCGCGGCACCGCCCTTGATGGAATGGGCCGCACGAAAGATGGCGTTGAGCTGCTCGGCATCCGGCGCCTCGACATCCAGCGCCAGCAGCAGGCGCTCCATCTCGGCCAGCAGCTCCTGCGCCTCCTCGAAGAAGGTGTCGTAAAACTCACTGATATCCATGCATGTTCTCGCTGGCTGTCATTGCGCTATCACACGGGAAGCGGCGCCGCATAAGTTCTGACATGAGGCGCCTTGAGCGCACTCAGCTGTCCAGCCCGGAGGCGACGGGGCTGTCGGTGACAGGACTGCCAGCGACGGGATTCGTCACGCGTACCGGGCTTGCCAGCTGCTCGAGACGCTCGCGCAGGCTGTTGATGTCCTCGGCGGGCTTTGGATTGACGCCGTTGCTGTCGGTGATATCGCGATAGGCCGACTGGCTGAGCACCATCAGGCTGATGCGACGATTGATGGCGGCCTCGGGGTTCTGGCTATCGAGGCTGATGCGCGAGCCCATGCCTACCACGCGTACGATGCGCTCATAGGGCAGCCCACTGTTGCCCAGCACGCGGCGCGCGGCATTGGCGCGATCGGTGGAGAGTTCCCAGTTGCCGTAGCCGCCTTCGCCGACGAAGGGACGATTGTCGGTATGCCCGGTGATGCTCAGATGATTGGGCAGCCGCTTGAGAATCGGCGCCAGCAAGCCAAGCAGCTGCGACAGTTGTGGCGAGGGTTGCTTGCTGCCCAACGCGAACATCGGGTGCTGATCGCTATCGGTGATCTGGATGCGCAAGCCTTCGGAGGTCAGCTCGATCTGCAGCTGCTCACGCAGTTCGGCCAGGTCCGCGTCATCGGCCATGCGCTGCGTCATGGTGGTATCGATCTCGTCGCGAATGGCGGCCATGCGGGAATCATCGGCCAGCGCCTGGCGCTGCAGGCGTTGCAGATCAGCGCCCTTCTCGCCCTGGGTCTGCTCAGCCATGAAGCCGCCACCGGGAATGGCACTGCTGGAGGCCGAATTGCGATCGCCCCCCAGCAGCGAGACTTCCAGCGGTGCACCGAAGTAGTCGGAAATTTCCCGCAGGTCGTCATCCGAGGCATTCGAGATCACCCACATCACCAGGAAGAAGGCCATCATCGCGGTCATGAAGTCGGCGTAGGCGATCTTCCAACCACCGCCATGATGTCCTTTGACGATACGCGGCCGCTTGATGACGATGGGTCTGCGCTCTTCACTCATCGAGACCTCCGAGCTTCAGTCCAGAGACACCCACTGCCTCGACCACGACAGCCAGCGACACCTCTGTCACTGACACGCAGGTGACGGGCGCGCTTGAGACTGCCGCACTTGTGAGTGATGCACTTGCGACTGACGAACTGGCGAGAGACAGCAACGCCATATCAGCCCGCACCCTTGTTCTTGATCTCGCGTACATGCTCTTCCAGCTCATTGAAGCTGGGACGCTCGGCGGTGAACAACGCCTTGCGGCCGAATTCCACCGCGACCTGCGGGGCATAGCCATTGAGCGAGGCCATCAGGATGACGCGAATGCACTGCATCATCTTCACGGCCTCGTGCACCTCGTGCTGGATCTTGTTGGCGACCGGCGTGACGAAGCCATAGGCCAGCAGGATGCCGAGGAAGGTGCCGACCATGGCATTGGCGATCAACACGCCCAGCTGGGCGGCGCCCTGGTCCGCCGAGGCCAGCGCATGCACCACCCCCATCACGGCGGCGACGATCCCGAAGGCCGGCAGGCCATCGGCCACCGCCGAGAGGGAATGCACCGGAATCTCGGTTTCGTGCTTGAAGGTCTCGATCTCGTGTTCCATCAGCGACTCGAGCTCGAAGGGGTCCATGTTGCCGCTGACCATCAGGCGCAGGTAGTCGGTGATGAAATTCATCAGAATGGGGTCGGAGAGCAGGCGTGGATACTCGGCGAACAAGGCGCTTTCCTGCGGATTGTCGATGTCCTGCTCGATCGCCAGCATGCCCTGCTGACGGGCACGCGACAGCAGCAGATACAGCAGCCCGATGACTTCCATGTACAGGGACTTGTTGTAGCCACGCGTGCGCTTCAACTTCGAGAATGCCTTGCCGGTGGCCTTGATGGCCTTGCCGTTGTTGCCGGCCAGAAAGGCGCCGACGGCAGAGCCACAGATGATGAGCAATTCCGCGGGCTGCATCAGCACCGCCAGGTGCCCGCCCACCATCAGATACCCGCCCAGGGTGGACCCGATGACCACTAGATAGCCTATGAACAACAACACAATAACCCCCTTGGCATTCGGTCAACGTCGCATGAATCTGACTATCGGCGTCGCTGAGCATGTCTTTAGGGTCACGGCGGAATATTCGTTGAGGCAGTCGTTGTCGAATGAGCCATGGTCGAAACAGTTATGGTCGAAACAGTCATGGTCGAACAGTCGGCACAGAGACAGACGTCAGATCACTGCTGCACAACGCAAGAAGGCCTGCCCGGGGATGGGCAAGCCTTCTGGTCTTTGCACGCTCGTCTTGCTCGTTCGCCTGGCACCATCCTGGCGCCTTCACTGACACGAGACAGCTATCAGCCGAGGCTGGCGACGGCTGCCGACTGCTCCAGTGCCAGCTCTTCACGGGCCTTGCGACGGGCGGCCGTCTTGCCGGCACGCGATGGCGGCTGACAGATGCCACACACGTAATCGTGTGATGGCGTGTGGGCGTGCACCACGAAATGACCACTGCAGGTCTTGCAGCTAGCCACTTCCAGCAGATCACTTTCGAAGAAGCGCACCAGCGTCCAGGCGCGCGTGAGCGCCAGCACCGGCTCGTCTTCGCCGACATGCTCCAGGTAGAAGCGATATGCCTTGACGAAGGCGTTCATACGCGACGCGCCCTGCGCCTTGAGCCGACGGTAGAAACCGTGGAACAGCGATGCATGCAGATTGGGCTGCCAGGTCATGAACCAGTCGGTGGAAAACGGCAGCATGCCCTTGGGCGGCGAGACACCCCGAACTTCCTTGTACAGCTTGACCAGACGCGCGCGGCTGATCTCCGTTTCCGTCTCGAGCACCTGCAGGCGGGCCCCCAGTTCGATCAACTCTACTGCCAACTGCAGCTGTTGCAGTTCATCGACGAGACTTTTCTGGGTCATCCGCTGATTCCCCCCTGGCGAAGTCCAGCATCGTTCTGACGCGCATTCAGCAGCATGGCAGTGTGCATCGCGCTGAAATCCTGGTCGCGTCCACCCTGCAATACCCCCTTGAGCTGCGAGGCATCATCCAACGCCAGCTCGCACAGCAGTTGATTGCAGGACGACAACGACACCAGCTGACTGACACTCATGCCAGACAATAGATCCGCCATCTCTTGATCGAGACCCAGGCGTACCAGCGCCATTTCCGTATCTTCGACCAACAAGCGCTGCACAAGCAGAAGATACGACAGATTGACACTCTGTATATCATTGAGCAGTGAGGACATCATGATTCCCTGAGTGGTCTGATCGTCCCGAGCTACCGCCAACCCTGGCACTCGACCGTCATCCCTTATGGTTTTGATGTGATGTAACGAAATACTCACGGCGCCGGACCAGTGGCGCCATGCGGACTAGTGGCTTCATGACCAAGTGAGCCACCTTCTTTGAGATGGCGATTCTAATACTTAATCACGTAATGAACCAGACTCTTCATCAACATTTTTTTACATACCACTACGTCACATGCACGAAATCTGCATCAAGCCGCCGAAATGCAGCAAGCCGTACCAGAAAAGCCCTCAATCTTGTCTTCAAGACGACTTGCATAATCACGATGCACCAGTTTTGTCATACAAAGCAATAGCAAGCGGATGGTGCGCACAGTGTGTTGCATTTTCGTGAAAGGCAGCCCTGACCCTTTCCCGCCACCCGGGGCATGCCTTGTACAATATCGAGCAATTGCCCCGAACGGGCCGCCAACAGGCAGCAAGTTACCCCTGCGTAAAGGCGAGGAATAACACAATGTCAGCACTTGTCCAGAATGGGCTATCTGCTATTTCAACGCTGTGAAAGGACCCGCCAGCGGCTCACCCAAAAGGGCTTCTCTCGCCGCTTCAACACAATAAAACACTGCATATGAGGGTTCTGGCACAAACAACATGCAGGATCGAGCTGCATTTACAGAGCGACCCTCGGCGGAGTTTCAATACCGCTTCCACGCAAGCAGTTCGCCTGAGTGACGCTTTATTTAAATATTATAAATAAATTATATTTCTCGATATCCAGGCCTGTGGCGTGACGCCTGAAGTGTCACTTCACACCTCCACAGTCGCCATGCAGTGGCATGCCATAAAAACATTCGCCAAAACTCAATGAGCAAGAATCGTACAAGGATGAAACATCATCCTGCAGGGCGGGACATTCGAGGATTTTACTCAGAAGGTGCCTTCTGTGAGCGATGCCTCTCGGCCCATAGCTCGGCGATCTTGACGACGACCTGCATCAAGGCTGTAGGCAATTCCTTGCGTGCCGGCAGGCCAGTGGCCAGCATTTCGACCAGCTCGGGCATTTCATGCACGCTCAGACCCAGCGAGTTGGCCCGCTGCTGGATGCGCTGCCCCAGCCTCTCACCCTGGGTATGCATGAAATCCGTCGCTTGCTCTGCCGTGGCCCGAGGGGCATCGACAGATGTGCCATCAGAAGACGCGGGCGCCTCATGATCAGGCACTGCATCGACGGGGCGTACGTGCACCCTGGGCGCCATCCCGGCCAGACCTTGCGCGAGCGCATGCTGCAGCTCGCGCAAGGCCGTATCACGCTCGCCTGAGTTGCTGGAGGGTTGCGTCAGTCGCTCGATCTCGACCACCAACGCCACAGGCGCAGCGAGCTGATACCAGGTCAGCTTCACTGCAAGCGTTGCCCGCGCGGCAGTATCACCGCTCTCACTGCTCCTGCTTTTCTCACCACCCTCACTTTCCGCACTTTCCACACTTTCCACACTACCGGGCGCTTGCATCTGCCCTTCGCCCTGCTCCGCATTGTCCTTCGCGGCAAGTTTTTCCTGCTCGGAAGTCACCTGTGGTTTGCGATCGATGCCCTCCTCGCCATCGCTGTCGCCTGCCACCAAGGTCAGCGACATCTTCCACTGTTGAGCCTCGCCGTGATCACTGCGGCGACTGTCAGGTGTGGCGTCATGCGCAGCCACGGGCATCACGGCCAATGGCGCTGTACGTCGCTCCTCCTCATCCCGCGAGCGATGCCGATAAGGCGGCCCCGGGAAATAGAGGCTGAAGAAGACATGCAGGCCGGGCATCAACAGGCCCTGCCAATGGAAGGGCTGCCCCAGAATCAACAACAGCTGTTGCTGTACCAGCCCGCTGGCAAGGGCGTCTGTGCCAATCGCCTGGCGAGACACATCAGAGGCGGCAGGTTGAGCGACGCCCAATTGCATGTTGGCGCGATAGGCACCCAGCGCACTGGCTTCATGAGCACTGGCGCCTTGTCTAGCCGCGTCAATACCACCCGGCGGCAAGAGCATGTCACTGCTCGGGCGAGCCATGCCCGGGCGCGACTCACGGCGCAGCTCTGCTCGCATGTCTCGCATGCGCCAGACAAAGGCTTCCTCGCGTGCCGCCTCCCAGGGGATGAAGTGCGCCTCCGCCAGCACCGGCCATTGCCGCCAGGCCAACAGAGCCTCCAATCTGGCATTGGCAAGCTGCGGATGACCGGCGAGGTCGGCCAATCCCAGTCGATTCTCGACCCAGGCGAGCAGGTCCGCCTCGTAGAAGAGCCCGCTCTGGAGAATCTGCTGGCTCAAGGCCGCCGACAGACTGAGAAGTGATGCGCTGGACAACGCCATGGGCGCCAGAAGACCGGGCAAGGGCTGGCCGCGCGCCAGCAGAGACACCAGCGACTGCCCCTCCGGCAGCGCCAACCCGACCCGCGCGGACGGCGAGCCACTGGCTACCAGCTGTGACAGAGCATCGAGCAAACGCGACATCGTCTGTGTCTGCGTCGTCAGCTCGACGGAAGCACCGGACGGTGGGAGGGAGGAAGAAGCTGACGCGAGGGCGCCAGTGGGAGAAGTGGAGGCTTGCGAGGCTGTCAGCAACGCTGCGCTGGCATTCAATGACGGGGCCGCAGGCCTTGCGCCTGAGCCTGTACCAGTTCCCGTCTGGAAGAGCGGAATGGCGCTATTCTGGCCGCCACTGCCCTTGCCATCTTCCGCCCCCAGCCCCTGGCGCGACTGGAGAGCGGAGGTCGGGAAGATGACACCGGAGTCCGCCGGCGGCGGGCGTTGTGCCGCCCTCCCCAACACCTGATGGAGCAGACTATCGATCAAGGGATTGATGCCGCTCATGTCGTGCAATCCTCATTGCCCGGGGAGGCCGTCAGGGAGTCATGCGCGAAGCCTTGGAGGCTCGGCTCTCCCCGCGCCCGATCAAGCCTTGCTCTGCTGAGCCTGGCCGCCCTGATCGTAACTTGCCTAGTCTTGGTTGTTCTGGCCTCAGCTATTCTGATCTTGGCTGTTCTGGCCTTGGCTACTGTGGCCTCAGCTATTCTGACCGTAGCTGCCCTGGCCATAATTGCCCTGGCCATAGCTGCGTGCCAGCTTGCGGCGCGTACCCACATCCCCGAGCACTTCCTGCAACTGGCTCTGGCGCGCCTTGAGCTGGACGGTCAGCTCTGATTCCAGCGTGGTCAGCGTGCGCAGACGTTGTTCCAGCGCCCTGCGCGTCTCGGCGTTGCCACCTCGCGGCATGCGCAGCTGCTGCATCTTCTCGATATAGCTGGCCTGCCCGCCGAGTACCGCGGGCCAATCACCCAGGCGTGCTGAACGCAGCATGGCATTCATCTGCTCCAGCAGCTCATCGCATTGCTGGAAGGTGTCATCGGCGAGCAGTGCATTGCTGTCCATGGTCAGCCCATTCCCTTGTCGTGTACGGCAATCTGACGCCAGGCGTCTCCCAGCTCGTTGAGCAGGCGACGCGCCTCTTCGAGCTTTTCCGGGCTGTTGCCCAGGTTGGCCTGCATGATCAGGCGCGCGATGTAGTCATACATGCGATCAAGATTGGTCGCGACCTCATTGCCCTGCTCATGATCCAGACAGGCACGCAGACCTTCGGTAACGATGCTGGTCGCCTTGGCAAGCGACTGTCCCTTGGCGGCCACGTCGCCGGCCTCCATCTGCAGACGCGCCGCCGCCAGCGCGCGGTCTGCTCCCTCGAACAACATCACGATCAACTGGTGTGGGCTGGCGGAAAGCACACCGGATTCCACACCGACACGGGCATAGGCATTGGCGCCACGATAGCGACTCATGGTGATTGGGTTCCCTTGTTCATGGCGTTTGTCAGTATCTCTGTCAGATATGGAGCCGTCGTCGGCATGCCGTCTCGACAGCGGGCATTGCCGGACGCATCGAATCTCGCAAGCGCATGGCGGATGGCCTAGACCTGAGTCAGTGACCAGTGTCTCAGAGCATCAGCCACCGATCAGCCCGTCATGTCCCAGCTATTTTCCAGCGTTTCCAGCTGACTGGTCAGGTAGTCACTGGTGGATGTCAGGTTGGCCACCAGGATGTCGAGTTCCGTGAACTGCTCCCGATAACGCTCGATGGTGGCCTCGATGGTGTCTTCGGTCTGCTCATACTGACTGGCGAGACTCTCCAGCGACCCCTCGATGCCTTCCGTGGTGCTTTCCAGCGTGCCGTCTTCCCCGACCACCTCTTCCAGCAGACTGGACATCTGGCTGGCGAAACCGCTGGTGCCCGCCTCATCATCGGAGATGAAGAACCCCGACATTGTCGCCAACTGCTCACTGTCGGCGGCCTCGATCACGGCGCTGTCGAATTCGAGCTTGCCATCGTTGGTACGACTCACTCCCAGCGAGGAGAGCGCATAGAAATCGCCCTCACTGGTGAAATTCAGCGCCGAGGTCAGACGACTCTCGATGGTGCGCAGCGTCGAATCGCCCAGCAATTCCCCCGCTGTCCCTTCATCAGCATTGAAGGCGGTGTAATTGTCGATGGTGTCCTGAAGATCGTTGTAGGCATTGACGAAGGTTTCCATCGCCTTGCTTACCGACTCGGCGTTCTCCTTGACGGTGACCACGCTCGCAGTCGTGTTCGTCTCGCTCAGCGTCAGGGTCAAGCCATCCACGGCATCATCGATGACATTGGAGGTGGCTTGCATGCTGATGCCGTTGACGCTGAACTCGGCATTGCGCGCCGCGACGACTTCCTCCATCCCGCCGGCGGCCGGGTCACTGCTTGCTGGGTCATGGCTGAGCAGGCTATCGAGCTCTGCCACCTCGCCGCTGGTCGAGAGGCTCATCACCGCCTCGTTGCCCGTCTCGTCCGAGGTCATCACCAGGCGATACGGCGTGTCGGAGCCATCATTGACGATCGAGGCCGTGACCCCGAGACCCGCCTCATTGATGGCATCGCGAATGCCTTCCAGCGTGTTGTTGCTCTCGTCGATGACGATGCTGGCGCTGCGCTCGGCATCCGCCGCATAGCTGCCGTCACTGGCCAGCGTGCCCAATGACAGCGTCAGCGTGGTCGCGGTGCCATCACCGATGGCTTCATCGCGGCTGGCCTGCCCCGTCGTCGCCAGACTCTGCGCCTGCGCCAGCTGGGTGACAGCCACCGAATAACTGCCAGCACTCACTTCCGAGGTTGCCGTGGCGCTGACGCCCGAGCCACTGGCAGTGGTGGTCATGCCGGTATAGGTCTCGGCATCGGCCAGCGCCGCGGCGGCGGTATCCAGGGATTCCAGGCGACTTTGAATCGTGCCCCAGGCCGACAACTCGGCCTCGTAACTTGCCTGCTGGGTCTCGATCGGTGTGAGCTTCTGACGCTCTGCCGTCTCCAGATCCGTCAGCAGACTGTTGAGGTCGAGCCCAGAGCCAATCCCCAGCGATGAAATCGTCGCCATATGCACCTCTCGATAGGGTGAAGGTATTTTCACATGCCCGCTGAGTCGCCATCAGGCGAAAAAGCACGCATACCGGGCGTATTTGTCTGTCTGAGTGTTGTGGCTATCGGCACAGGCTTCGTGAACTTGAGGGCTTTCTTGTGCAGACGTTTTCTTGTGTGAGCGCCTTCTTCTTTCGATCACCTTCTTTCGATCACCTTCTTTCGATCACCTTCTTTCGATCACCTTCTTTCGATCACCTTCCTTTCGATCGCCTTCCCTTTTGACCACCTCACGAGCACACCCCGTATTGGACCTCAGACTACAGAAAGGTAGTCACCCTACAGCGCCTACGACGTATCGCTTACCGCACCGCAAACGTTTGCGGTTCATAATTGGCGCCATTGTGAACCAGCGGATTCAGACACTGGATCGACTCATTCCTGCTTTACCCAAGGACTGCGACGTGAAACGACACGGCATCTTGAACGGACCTCTCAGTGGCCACCTCGCCCGTCTCGGCCATACCCATACCGTGGTGATCGCCGACGCCGGCCTGCCGATTCCCGAGGGCGTGCCCTGTGTCGATCTCGCGGTGGTTCCCGGCCTGCCCGCCCTGCTGCCGGTGCTGGACGCCCTGCTGGCCGAGCTGTGCATCGAGGCCACGACCCTGGCCGAGGAACTGCCGGTCAAGAGCCCCTCCTTCCATGACGCCATCGTCGAACGTCTGGACACCCTGGACCGCCTGTCACTCGCACCGATCGGCCGCCAGCAGCTCAGTCATGAAGCCTTCAAGGCGGCGCTGCCCGAGGCGAGCGTCATCGTGCGCACGGGCGAGTGCACGCCGTACGCCAACGTGATCCTGCACTGTGGAGTGCCCTTCTGATGCAGAGCCATGCACAACCACGGGTGCTGATGGCACTCAAGGGCATCGACAAGGGCTTCTCCGGGGTCAGCGTGCTCAAGGGTGTCGACCTGACGCTGCGCGCGGGGCGGGTGCATGCGCTGGCCGGCGAGAATGGCGCGGGCAAGTCGACGCTGATGAAGATTCTCTCCGGCGTCTATCGCTATGACGCCGGCACGCTGTGGCTGCGTGACGAGGAAGTGGTCTTCACCACCCCGCGTCAGGCGATGGACAGCCGCATCGCCATCATCCACCAGGAACTCAATCTGGTGCCGGGCCTGTCCGCCGGCGAGAACATCTTCCTCGGCCGTGAGCCGCGCACCGCGCTGGGCACCGTCGACTGGAAGCGTCTGCATCGCGATGCCCGCCAGCTGCTCGACCGCCTGCGCCAATCGCTGGATTCCCGCACCGCCGTCAGCGAGCTGAGCATCGGTCAGCAGCAGATGGTCGAGATCGCGCGTGCGCTGTCGCTGGACGCCGAGATCATCATCATGGATGAGCCCACCGATGCGCTCACCGACATCGAGACCGAGATTCTCGCCGAGGTCGTCGCGGAACTGCGCGCCGAAGGCCGCTCGCTGGTCCTGATCACCCACCGCCTGAACGAGATCTTCAGCATGTGCGATGAAGTCGCCGTGCTGCGCGATGGCCAGATGATCCACCAGGGGCCGACGGCGGAGCTGGATGAAGATGGGCTGATTCGCCTGATGGTCGGTCGCGAGCTGGCAGAACGCTACCCTTACACGCCCGCCAGCCCTGATGGCGAGATGATGCTCGAGGTGAAGGATCTCGAGGCACCGGGCGTCAAGGGCATCAGCTTCTCTGCCCGCCGCGGAGAAGTGCTCGGGTTTGGCGGCCTGATGGGCGCCGGGCGTACCGAACTGGCCCGTGCCCTGTGCGGCGATACCCGCATCAGCGCCGGCAGCGTGCAGCTGCATGGTCAGCCGGTGAGATTTTCCTCGCCGGCCGAGGCATTGGCCGCGGGTCTGGTATACGTGCCGGAAGACCGCAAGCAGGCGGGCCTGATTCTCGCCCACTCGGTGGCCAGCAACATGTCGTTGAGCGCCCTACCGAGTTTCTGTGGCGCGTTCGGGCGCATTCGTCATGGCGAGGAAGCCGCCGCCGTCGAAAACTTCGTCAAGAGCATGCAGATCAAGGTCAGCAATACCGACCAGCCGGTCGATACGCTGTCCGGCGGCAACCAGCAGAAGGTGTCGCTGGCCAAGGCACTGATGCCGGCGCCGGAGCTGGTGATTCTCGATGAACCGACCCGTGGCGTGGATGTCGGCGCCAAGCGCGAGATCTACCTGCTGATCAATGAGCTAAAGCGCCAGGGCAAGTGCGTGCTGCTGATCTCCTCCGAAATGCCTGAACTGCTCGGCCTGGCCGATCGCATTCTGGTGGTCGCCGATGGGCGCATCTCCGGCGAGTTCAGCCGTGAGAACGCGACTCAGGAAGCGATCATGACCGCGGCCTCGGGCCTCGAGAGCCCGCTCAGCGGCGACAGCGCTTCGAAAACCAGCACTTCATCGACAAACGCTGCATCACGCTCTACCGCACGCCCGTCTTCTACCCCCGATTCCTCCGCTTCCCGCCACGAGATGCCGAACTGATGTCTACTCCTTCTTCCTCTGCCGCCAGCGGCCGCCGCCTCGACGTCATGCGCCTGCTGGTCGACAACAAGGCGCTGATCGCGCTGGCTCTGCTGATCGCCGTAAGCGCCGGCCTGTCCGACAACTTCCTGTCGTCCGACAACCTGCTCAACGTGCTCCGCCAGACAAGCATCAATGCCATCATCGCCATGGGCGTGACCTTCGTCATCCTCACCGCGGGCATCGATCTGTCCGTCGGCGCGGTACTGGCGCTGACCGGCGCCTTTGCGGCCTCGATGACCGCCGCCGGCCTTTCCCCCTGGCTGAGCGTGCCGGGCACCATCATCGCCGGTGCCGGCCTGGGCGCCATTTCCGGCCTGTTCGTCGCCTTCGGTCGCATCCAGGCCTTCATCGTCACGCTGGTGGCGATGACGGTGCTGCGCGGTGCCACGCTCGTCTACACCGATGGCCGCCCGGTCTCCATCGGCGTCAGCGAAGCCGCCGACAGCTTCTGGAATCTGGGCGGCGGTTACTGGCTCGGCGTGCCGATCCCGATCTACATGATGTTCTTCGTCTACGTGCTGTGCTGGGGCGTGCTGCATCACACCCGCTTCGGGCGTCACGTATATGCGGTCGGCGGTGGTGAGAAGGTCGCGCGCCTGTCCGGCATCAACGTCAATCGCATCAAGATCAGTGTCTATGCCATCGCGGGTGCCTTCGCGGCACTGGCCGGTGCCATCCTCGCCGCGCGTCTGGGCTCGGCACAGCCGAATGCCGGCACCGGTTACGAGCTGGACGCCATCGCGGCGGTCGTCATCGGCGGCACCAGCCTGATGGGTGGCCGTGGACGCATCTTCGGCACCTTGATCGGGGCACTGGTGATCGGCGTGCTCAACAATGCGCTGAACATCATGGGCGTCTCCAGCTACTACCAGATGATCGCCAAGGGCGCCGTCATACTGCTCGCGGTACTGATCGACAGCCGCGCGCAGAAATAGAAGAGCAAGTACCGCAGAAATAGAAGAGCAAGTAAGTAATACACGACACGGTTTCATTCCCGGCAGCATCGAAGACCCTCGCCCCCGTGCGCCAACCACGGGGGCCCTCCAGCGGGTCGCCGACAACAACGAAAGGACCATCGCCATGAAGAAGAACGGAAAACTGCTCACCTCCACGCTGACCACCGCCATCACTGCCGCAGGCCTGAGCTTGATGCCGGTGCAATCCGCCATGGCCGACAAGATCGCGCTGGTGGTCTCGACGCTGAACAACCCGTTCTTCGTCAGCCTCCAGCAGGGTGCCAAGGACAAGGCCGAGGAACTGGGCCACGAGCTGATCGTACTGGATTCCGGCGATGACGCCGCGCGTGAGCTGTCCAACGTCGAGGACGCCCTGTCCCGCGGCGTCGACCTGCTGCTGATCAACCCGACCGATTCCGATGCCGTGGTCTCCAGCGTGCGCACCGCCAATGGCCGCAATGTGCCGGTGGTGACACTGGATCGCAGCGCCAACGGTGGTCGTGTCGCGGCGCACGTCGCCTCCGACAACGTCGCCGGTGGCGAACTGGCGGGCAATTTCATCGCCGAGAAACTCGCAGGCAAGGGTGAGATCGTACAGCTGGAAGGCGTCGCCGGCGCCTCGGCCACGCGTGATCGCGGTGAAGGCTTCATGAAGGCCATCGACGGCCAGTCAGGCCTCAGCCTGGTGGCCACTCAGCCGGCCAACTTCAACCGCACCCAGGGCCTGAACGTGATGGAGAACCTGCTGCAGGCGCATCCGGGCGTGAATGCCGTCTTTGCCCAGAACGATGAGATGGCGCTCGGTGCCCAGCGTGCGCTGCAGGCCACCGGCAAGGACATCCTGCTGGTCGGCTTCGATGGCACCGATGAGGGCATCAAGGCCGTGCAGGCCGGCAAGATGGACGCCACCGTCGCCCAGCAACCGGCGCTGATCGGCAGCCTCGGCGTCGATACCGCCGACAAGCTGCTCAAGGACGAAGACGTCGAGAAGACCATCTCCGTGCCGCTCAAGCTGATCACCGAATAAGCGATCACACGGCTCACGCCGCCTGCATCGTAAGACAGGACGCCGGCCACTGGCCGGCGTTTTTTCGTCTTTTTGCGTCTTTCCATCAATGGCGTGTCTTGCTCGCCTCGCAGGGCCAGTGACGCCCGCTCGACTTTCACCATCAGGCTCACCACCAGGGATAGAAAAGTGATTCGACTCAAGGATGTGGCGGCACACGCTGGAGTTTCGGTAACCACGGTGTCGCATGTCGTCAATGCCACCCGCCCGGTGGCCAGCGCGACTGAAGCACGCGTACGCGAGTCGATTGCCACACTTGGCTATCGACCGGACAGTGTTGCCCGAGCACTGAAGTCCAACCGCAGTCGCACCCTGGGGATGATCGTCACCAGTGCGCACAACCCCTTCTTCGCCGAGGTGATCCGCGGTGTCGAGGACCGCTGCTACCAGGCGGGCTACAGCCTGATCCTGTGCAACAGTGACGATATCGACGCCAAGCAGCTCAGTTATCTCGAGACGCTGCGGGACCGACGCATCGATGGCTTGGTAGTGATGACGGCCGAGAACGGCGCCGGCTTTCTCGAGGCGCTCAGCGCCCTGCCACTGCCGACGGTGATGATGGACGCCGAGCCCCAGCCGGGCTGGGACATGACGGTGGTCAATGACGATTCACGCCTGGGGGGCAAACTTGCCATCGAGCACCTGCTGGCGCAGGGGATCGAGCGCATCGCCCTGCTGACCGGGCCTCGTGATCATGCCCGTTCCCGCGAGCGCCTGAGCGGAGCACTGGACGCCCTGCACGCCGCCGGTCTGGGGCTCGCCGAGGACTGGCAGATCGCGACCCAGTTGATGCTGGCCGACGGTCATCGCGCGGCCCACCTGCTGCTGGCCAATCCGGCCGACAGACCCGATGCCATCTTCGCCTTCAATGACCTGCTGGCGCTGGGCTGTCTGCGCGCCGCCCAGGACCTGGGCCTTGAGGTACCGAAGCAACTTTCGATCATCGGCTACGACGATATCGAGATCAGTGCCTACCTCTCACCCGCCCTGACCACCATCCGCCAGCCGATCTATGCGCTGGGCACCACGGCCGTCGATCAGCTGATCGCACGTCTGGAAGGCACTCCCTTCCCGGGCCAGACCCAACTGGCCCCGAGGCTGGTGGAACGCGACAGTGTCGCGCGGCCAGGCCAGTGCCTTCTGGGCCACGTTTAAGCACAGCTACGTTTGAGCGCAGCCACGTTTGAGCACAGTCAGGCTTGAGCGCAGCCAGGATTTAACGCCTCCAAGGTAGATCTCAGGATATATACCAGATGAGCATCAAACATATCAAACAACAACATTTCTCTTATAGGTGAACACTGCCTACTCTGCCCCTCGTGAATCACCGCTGCCACGCCTGGCAGCACGAACATGAGGACACCCAGGTGACAGGCACTTCTTCAAGCACTTCCCCTTCAAGCACTTCTCCATCGGGCACTGCGCGATCAGATACTGTCCAGGCAGGCACTGACACGCCGACATCGACACCAGAGGCCGACAGCACGCCCGCCATTGGCCGCGGGTTGTTGCTGCTGATGGCGATCGCGGTCGCCGCGACTGCCGCCAATCTGTACTACAACCAGCCGCTGCTGGCGGAGATGGCCCGCTCACTGGGCGTGAGCCAGGGCACGATCGGCCTGATTCCCTCTGCGACCCAATTCGGCTATGCCGCCGCCATCCTGCTGATCTCGCCGCTGGGCGACACCATGGACAGACGCCAGCTGATCCGCAATCTGTCCATCACCCTGGCACTGGCCTCACTGGGCATCTTCCTGGCCCCCAGTTTCTGGCCGCTGTTGCTGGCAAGCTTCGTGGCCGGACTGGGCGCCAACATCACCCAGCAGCTGATTCCGCTGACCGCCTCGCTGTCCACCCCCGAGGCGCGCGGCAAGAACATCGCCACCCTGATGACAGGGCTGACCATCGGCATACTGCTGTCACGCACCCTGAGCGGCAGCATCGGCGGATACTGGGGCTGGCGCAGCGTCTTCCTGGTGGCGGCCATCATCACCGTCATCATCGGTGTGCTGCTGCATCGTCACCTGCCCAGCCGCGCGCCTGCCGTGCAGATGGCCTACCCCAGACTGATCGCCTCGATGGGCACGCTGTTCAAGCAACATGCCCTACTGCGGGAATCCGCGCTGACCGGCGCGCTGTGGTTCGCGGCCTTCAATGCCATGTGGGCGACGCTGGCCATTCACGTCACCGATGCGCCGTTTGACTACAGCGTCCAGCAGGCGGGGCTGTTCGGCATCATCGGGCTGGCGGGCATCTTCGGTGCCAAGGCGGCGGGCCGACTGGTCAATCGTGTCGGCGCGGGGCGTCTGATCAGCTTCGCCCTGGTGATGGTGCTGGCGTCCTTCGCGGTACTCGCCGCGTGGGGTGACAGCCTGGCCGGACTGATCGTCGGCATCATCCTGCTGGACCTGGGCGTCTTCGCGGCCCAGATTCCCAACCAGGTGCGCGTGTTCTCGATCGACCCCAAGGCCCAGAGCCGCATGAACGCCGTCTACATGCTGTGCTATTACCTCGGTGCGGCAGCCGGTTCCGCCATCGGCGTCAAGATGATGAGCGTATATGGCTGGCAGGGCATGTCACTGTTCGGGCTGGCACTGTCAGCGGTGGCACTGGTTCATCATGGTGTGAAGCAGCGTCGCTCGGCCTCTTCAACACAGTGAGATCAGGACAGTGAGATCAAGAGAGTGAAACGAGAGCGCAAGCGAAGCGCTGGGTGGGCAAGCGAGGCGCGAAAGAGAAAGCGCGAAAGTGATGAAAGCGAAGCGATGAACGGCTGAGAGCCTGAGATGGCGCCTGGTCAGCACGTCGAGTCATGGGCATTCACACCCCATGCCACGGCAGCTGGCCAGGCGCCTGAAATGGTGGCGCAATTCAGGTAAACTCTGCGCGCCATTTCGGTGCGTCGCCGAGGTGGTACGCGATTCACGACCCGTTATCGGGGCAAGAACCCGTCAAACCCTCGAGATCCACATGAAGCTCATCGTCAAACTTATCCTCGGCATCATTGCCGGCCTGCTGATCGGCCTGATGGCCCCGGATGCCCTCGTACGTGCCGCGCTGACCGCCAAGGTCATCATCGGCCAGCTGATCAACTTCACCATCCCGTTGATCATCCTGTTCTACGTCATGAGCGGCATCGCGTCGCTGCCGAAGAATTCCGGCGCCATGCTGGGTCGCACCGTCGGCATGGCCTACGGGTCGACGATTCTGGCCGGCATCTTCGCCTTCCTGGTGGCCAGCAACCTGCTGCCCGGCATGCTGTCCGGCATGGCGCCGGTCGCTGAAGGCCGCGATGCCCTGACTCCCTTTCTCGATCTCGAAATCCCCGCGGCACTGCCGGTGATGACGGCCTTGGTGCTGGCCTTCGTGTTCGGCGTGGTCATCAGCCGCCGCGAACTGCCGACCCTGAAAAGCGCCGTCTTCGAATCGCGTGAAGTGGTCGAGGTGTTCCTCAATCGCGTCATCATCCCGCTGCTGCCCCTGTTCATCGCCGGCACCTTTGCCGAGATGGCCTACGAGGGCAAGGCGCTGTCGACTCTGGATACCTTCTGGAAGGTGCTGGTGCTGGCGATCGTTATGCACTGGATCTGGCTGAGCACGGCCTACCTGATCACCGGCCTGATCCAGCGTCGTTCTCCGCTGGGCCTCCTGCGCAACATGCTGCCGGCCTACCTGACGGCGCTGGGCACCATGTCGTCGGCGGCGACCATCCCGGTCAGCCTGCGTCAGACCAAGGCCAATGGCGTCAGCGATGAAGTGGCCAACTTCAGTGTGCCGCTGTGCGCCACCATCCACCTGTCCGGTTCCACCATCACCATCGTCACCTGCGCCACCGCCGTGATGATGATGAGCCACAACCTGGCACTCGCAAGCCTCGGCGAAGTGATTCCGTTTTTGATCATGCTGGGCCTGACCATGATCGCCGCGCCCGGGGCACCGGGTGGCGCGGTGATGGCGGCGCTTGGCGTGCTGGGCAGCATGCTCGGCTTTGGCGAGGCGGAACTTGGCCTGATGATCGCGCTGTATCTGGCCCAGGACAGCTTCGGTACCGCCACCAACGTCACCGGCGACGGCGTGATCGCGCTGTGGGTCGATCACTTCGCGCGCCGCGATGGAGTAGTGGCTACTCCCGAGTCGGATGCCGCGACCGGTGAAGCACCGGTGGCACGCTCACAGCCGTGAGCTGCCCTATGTGCTGAGCCGTGAGCTGTCTCATGCTCTGAGCCGTGCAAGAAGTGAGCTGAGCCACCTGTGCTGACAGTCGTCAAAAGCCCCGCCTCCTTTCGGAGACGGGGCTTTTTCATGCCCGCGGTCATCCATACGGTCATCCATACGCTCATCTCCACGGTCTTCCTCACGGCAATCCTCTCAATCACCCCGCAGGATGGCGTGCCGGCGGCGAGGTGAGACATGACGCCGCGCCGTGCCTGACACCCACAGGCCAAACGGCTACCATTGGCGCCCACGCGCGAGTGCTGTCATCGCTGCCGTACGCCATCACCCTGTTACCGTTGCCGGAGTGCCAGATGTCCCTGCTTCCCCCTGCACTGTTCTGTCCTTCGATATCACTACCGATATCTCGCCCGCGTCTGGCACGCATGTTCGCCACCCTGTCGCTCACCACTGCCAGCCTGACCCTTGCCCAGCACGCCAGCGCGCTGGAGATCGGCATGCCCGCCGATGGCGGTGTCAGCGTCAGTCCCGCCGTGATGCTCGAAGCCGAGGGCACCCTCGATGAGCAACTGAGCAGCCCGCTGATGCTCAAGCAGTTCTCAAGCCACGAGGCCGTGGAGCAAGGGCTGAGCGACGGTAGCCTCGACGCCGCCTACCTGACGCCGCAGATGCTCAAGGCTCTGGCCGAAGGCGGCATGTCACTGCGAGTGCTGGACGGCGCGGATCTCGACGATGTCAGCCTGGTCGCGCGTGACGAGCTGATCCGCTACACCGAATTGTTCGAGCCGCAGGAGCTGCTGATCCGCTTCCTCAACGACACCACGCGTGCGGTGCGAGTGGTGATCAGCGATGACGATGCACGCTCGCATCTGGCCTTGAAGCAGTGGGTCGAGGTCAAGGTCGGCTCCAGCATGCAGCTGGTCAGCCCGCGCTCGCTGGAAGAGCTTGAAGGCGATGAATATGTCGGCGATGCGCCCCAGGCGCTGATCAACAGCCGCAAGATGCACGCCGCCTTCCTCAACGGCGATGACGCGACGCGTCTGGTGTCGCTGCATCCGCTGTCCAAGGACTGGCTGCCGCGCGCCGACATGCTCGACCTGCCGCGCATGCTGCTGGCCAGCCGCGCCGATATCGAGGATGCCAGTCTTGAGGCCGAGCTCGAGTCGCTGGCCGTCGCACACGCCCGCATGCAGCAGAGCCTGCACGGTGAGGAGCAGATGAAGCTCGCCTTCACGCTCAAGCAGGCCTGGCCGGCGGATGCCGGTGAGGCACCGAGCCTGCCCAGGGTGGTGCATGCGCTGAACGGACGCTCTATCCCGACCGCCGACATGCGCACCGCCCTCAAGGACTGGCTGGGCGGGCAACAGTCAGCGGTCAGCTGGCCTGAGCTCCAGCAGTAAACCCAGCAGTAAACCCAGCAGTAAACCCAGCAGTAGACCCAGCACTAGATCCAGCGGTCATGCCCGCCACAGGGCGAATGACAGACACAAAAAAACCCGCCGATTGGCGGGTTTTTTCGATCAACGGCAACGATCAGGCGTCGAGGGCTTCAGCGATCTGGGACTGAGCCTTCGGGCCGATGCCCTTGACTTCAGAGATCACGCCATCGGCGTGAGCCTTGCGAACCTTGGCGACGTCGTCGTAGCCAGCGTCAGTCAGGGCACGGATAGCGGCAGCGTTGAGGCCGAGGTCTTCCAGAGAGGCCGCATCGGCTTCTTCGGTCGCTTCCTCGACGGCTGCGCCCATCGGCATCATGCGAGACTGGGCGATGGCCTGTTCGCGTGCCAGACGTGCCTTGTACTGCACCAGCTTCTGGTTGAACTCGTGTTCGACCTGCTTGCGGTGCTTGTCAGAGGCTGCGGCTTTCTCGCTCAGGCGTTCGTTGCGAGCGCGCAGGTCTTCGACTTCCTTCTTTGCCTTGTCACGGGCATTACGGAGCTTGTCGGCTTCTTTGCTGGCTTCACGCAGCTGACGCTCCAGCTCCTTGATGCGGGCGTTCTGGTCCTGCTTGGTGTCCTGCTCCTGAAACAGGGATGCAAGCTGGTCGTCAAGATTAGCGTCGGTCATACTGCTATGTTGCCTCGAATAATTGATAAAGAGCTAAAGTCTGGGCGCACATTCTACCGCAGTTCTTCAGTTTGTGCTGCATTTGAGCGCAACCCGAGCGGGATGAATGTGAATCGGGGGTCCTGCATGGGGCAATATTACCCCAATTGTGTGACATCGCCAGTCACGGATGATCCAGTCACGGATGAAACTGAACACGGGATGAGACGGCCTGAACGCACACGACAACCGCACTCTCGGCGCCATGGGGCAGGTCACGGAAAAGACAGCCCACTTTCATGGGCTGTCTTTTTACTCAGCGACCAAGCGCTTGCGCAGGCCTGTCAGCACAGACCTCAGCGCCTGCACCGGACTCAGTGCCTGCACCGGACTCAGTGCCTGCACCGGATTCAGTGCTTGCGCCAGTCCTCGAGCTTGTCGCTCAGCTGCTGACGACGCGTGTCGGGTGATGCCAGCGTCTCGGACTGATGACCTTCCCCGAAGCGATTCTCGAGATAGTCCATCAGGTTGATCAGCTCATCATCGGTCAGGCTGTCATCGAAGGCCGGCATGAAGACACTGTGACCATTGTTCTCACGCTGCACGCCATTGAGGATCGCCTGGGCCAGATTGTCCGGATAGACACTGCCGGTCACGCTGTTGTGGAACAACGACGGGTAGTAGCCATCCTGGGTGCCGGCGCCATCCGCGCCGTGACACATGGCGCAGTGGCCCAGATACAGACGCACGCCCGGAGTCGCGTCATTCAGCTGACCGATCAGGTCTTCATCATCGGGGCGCTTGTCCAGCGGCTGACCGCGCAGCAACAGCACGTCATCGGCCGGTGCACCCTGATTGAAGCGCGTGGCGACCTGCGGCTCGCTTTCGGCCTCGCGATCGCCATCATTGACCGCCTCGCCCTGCTCGCCCTTGCCATCCACCGCTGGAATCGACTTCAGATAGACCGCGATGGCGCGCAGGTCATCTTCACTCATGTGACGCATGGAGTGCTCGACCACATCCGCCATCGGGCCGCCAGCCTGCGCCTTGCCCTTGAGGTTGCCGGTCGCCAGATAGGTCTGGATATCCTGCTCGCTCCAGCTGCCCAGTCCATCCTGCATGTCCGGCGTGAGGTTGAAGGCGCGCCAGCCTTCGATCATCGCCCCGCCGAGATAGCCTTCTTCATCACCGGTCAGTGCCGTTTCCTGGAAGGCGAAGCCACGCTCGGTGTGACAGCTGCCACAGTGGCCCGGCCCCTGGACGAGATAGGCACCGCGGTTCCAGTCATCGCTCTTGTCCTCGTGGTCCTGCCACGGCTCCAGCGGCGAGAAGATCTCTTCCCACAGCGCCATCGGCCAGCGCATGTTGAGCGGGAACGGAATCTCGCTTTCGCGGTTGGGCGTACTGCTCGGCGTCACCTCATGCATGTTCCAGGCGTAGAGCGCCTTGATGTCCTCATCCGTCAGACGGGCGTAGGACGGGAACGGCATCGCCGGATAGAGGTTGTGACCATCGGCAGCCTCGCCCTCGCGCAGCACACGGGTGTACTCCGCGAGGGTGTAGTTGCCGATGCCGTGCTCGGTGTCCGGGGTGATGTTGGTGGCGTAGATCTCGCCCACCGGGGTCTCGAAGCCGAGGCCACCGGCATATTCATCGCCGTCCTCGGTGCTGTGACAGGCCGCGCAATCGCTGGCGCGCGCCATGTACAGACCCTTCTCGATCAGCGCGGGGTCATTGGTGGCGGCCTTGTCGGCTTCCACCTGGCTGGCGTGCTCGTCCTCGCCGCTACCACAGGCGCTAAGCAACAAGGCGCTGGTGCCCGCAATGGCGGCCAGGCGGACGGCACGGGTCAGGCGTGCGGGACGAAGGATCGGGCGGGCACCGCGACCTTTCTCATCAATGGCATCACGGGTGCCAGCAGTACGGACGTGCGGGACCATGCTTATATTTCCTGTTCGAGCAGATCGGCAATACGCAGAGACAACGCCGCGATGGTCAGGGTGCAATTGACCGACCCGACGGTGGGCATGCTGCCGGAGCTGGCGACAAACAGGTTGTCATGGCCATGTACTCGGCAATCGCGATCCACCACGGAGTCTTTGGGGTTGTCTCCCATCAGGGTCGTACCGCAGATATGCTGGTTGTTGGAGAACTCATCACGGAACGCGATGTCGGTGCCTCCCATCAGCTGAGCGATACGCGCATATTGTTCACGGGTATGCGCGGCGCTGCGCTTGACGTAATCATCGATAGCATAACGGAATTCCGGGCGCGGCAGGCCGAGAGCGTCACGTTTTTTTGACGGCGTGATGCGATTGGCAGCCTCTGGCAACAGCTCGTGGAAGCTGTCGAACTGCACATAGCGGCTGGCGCGGTTATCGATCTGCGCCTGCAGATCCGCGCCGAGCCTGAGCGGTGTTTCCGACAGCACCTCCGTGGTCATCTGCTGCGTGCGGGCAATGTTGGACAGGTGCAGCTTCTTGGACGCGAAGTCCTTGCGGAAGTCGCCGTCGCGCCAGGTGATGATCGAGGTCATCTCCTGAGGGCCACGCCCGGCCCACAGCGGCTCATCGGCCAGAAAGCTCACCCCGGTGCCGGGATGGTCCATAAGATGCCGGCCGACCATGTCGTTCTGGTTACCCACCCCATCGGGGGTATGGGCGTTGACCGACATCTGCATCAGCTTGGGCGTCTCGATGCCATTGGCCGCCAGCACCACTCGCGCCGCACTCAGGCGATGCTGCTTGCCGTCGGGGTCCAGATAACGTACCTCGCGAATCTTGCCGCTGGCATCGCTTTCCAGGTGATGCACGATGGCATTGTCGATCAACCTGGCACCGGCACGTTCGGCCTTCTCGACATGGATGATGCCGGAATACATCGCGCCGATCGGGCAGATGGGCATGCAGTTGTTGTTGCCGCAGCAGGTCGGGCGCTCATCATAGGGGCGGCTGTTGCGCGCCACCGGCTCGGTGACCATGTCAAAGCCGTGGGGATTGATGCGCTCGCTGACCCGCCGCTCGTTCCACGACAGCGGCAGCGGTGCCATCGGATACTCAGCGCTGCGCGGGCTGCCGAGATCGACATCATTCGGCCCCCAGACACCCAGCGCGACCTCGGCCCGGAAGTAATAGTCTTCCAGATCGTCATAGCCGATCGGCCAGTCGCGCCCGACGCCATACTCGCTCTTGAGCACGAAATCACTGGGCAGGAAACGCCAGGAAGACGCCGCCCAGTGCCAGGTAGTGCCGCCGACGGCGCGAATGTACTGGGCGTCGTAGGCCTGCTCGCCCTTCTGCACCAGATAGTCGGCATTCTCGCCGTAGAGCATCGGATGGGGCGCTGCCTTGCTGGCAGGATAGGGCCCCATGAAGTCCATCTTGTTGGCCTGGTTGCGGAAGCGCTCGACGATCTGCCAGCGCTGCATGCGCGGGCCGGCTTCCAGCATGATGACCGACTTGCCGGCCTCGGCCAGGCGATGTGCGATCAGGGCACCGGCGACACCAGACCCGACCACGATCACATCGGCATCATACGAACGGGATTCCTCGGCCATGCAGGATTCTCCTCGGGAAATTGGGAACAGCAACAGGAGCGGTCAGGGCGCCCCTGGAAGGTCTAGCACGCAGGCGATGTCAGAAACTGATGCCACGCCCGGTCAGAAGCTGATGACCAAGGACGGACCCAAGGCCCGTCTATTCGCCACGCGCAAGCCTGGGGAAAAAGCGTGGCCACTCAGGCCTTGGGTGCCTCTGCCCAGAACCCCGGGCGATTGGGGCAATAGGTACGCACCACCTGCACATCGCGCGGCCCGGCATACATGCCAGCGCGCTCGAAGGCAATGACCTCGGCGGCGGGGTCACTGATCGACTTGCCGACCGTGCCCAGCATCCAGGCCTGCAGCAGACGGCGCACCAGCGCCATCTCGCCGTCACTCAGGTCTTCCTGTTTCACGTACTCTCGCGACTCGCCTAAGGCCAGCAAGCGGGTCTTGAGGGCCGGCAAGCTGCCGACACCGGGCACTCCCTCGGCCGGAATTCTCGCCAGCGCCTCGAAGTAGCGCTGGCCCAGCCGCTCATCCAGGGTCTTGTCGCTGAGCAGCCAGCGCGACAGGACCATGAACGTCGCGAAGGTACTGTCATCCTGCGTCTGTTGCTCGTCAGCGACCGTCTCGGCCAGGGCCTGAAGGGACAGGCCGCCGAACACGGCAATGCCTGCCCCACCGAGCCCCAGCTTCAACAGCTGGCGACGTGAAGGATCAGTAGCGCTCTGGGATGTCGACATGCGGCCCTCCCGGACAATAAATGGTTCACCCGACGCCAGTGCACAAGGCGGTATTGCCACCTGTGTGCTGCACCCGAATAGCACTCGAACAGCACACCAGCAGACCTTGAGCGGTTCTGAACAGCTCTTGCGCAGCCCTTGCACAGGGTTTGATGAGTTGCATGGTAACAAGCGCCATCACGTTATAGACAAACGTATAATGAACAGGGAGTTCCTGTTTAAGCAACTCCAGAGGCATGCTTTGCGCAACCCAGCCCGCTCACGGACAAACGCTTGCTGCTGGCCTACTGACAAGGGTCGGTCGAAACCGCGAGAGTTACCAGCGGATGTCCGCGAATGCCGATGCCTGACGGAAGAGTCACCCGCGCCAGCCTCCCGCTCACCGGCAGTTCCCTGACTGTGCTCGGCGCAGTAGGATGTGGGGCAAAGGCAGCAGCTGTGGCCAGACTGGCTCGCTCACGAGCCGACGCCCGCGCCGCCCATCACTCGACTTCAGGGAAGACTTGCCATGCTTCGTCACTTGCGTACTCCGCTTGCTCTATTCATGTGTACCGCCGTTCTTGCCGGGTGTGAAAGCGCCTCGCGCATGGCCGACAGCATTTCGCTGCCGGACTTCGGCTCTTCGCAGACCGAACAGGGCGAGCAGCGCGTCCAGCGCACCGTCGCCTTCCCGGAGGCGGAGTACGCCAAGCTAGACAAGACCGGCACCTCGGTGATCAAGGGCCGCATGTCCTATGAGTGGCAGGGCCAGACGATCTACGCCAACCGGGCGGGCATCTCGATCGCACCGGTCACCACTTACTCCGCCGAAGCCGCGGAACTGGCGCTGGCGGGCAAGACGGCGTCTCGCGCCGACCCGCGTGCCCAGGCCTATACCCACATCGTGCGCACTGACAGCAATGGCTACTTCAATGCCACTGGCCTGCCATCCGGCACCTTCTATGTCGCTGGTGTCATCCAGTTGCCGGACGGCACACGCAGCCCGCTGATTCTCAGTCAGGTGCAGGTCGGCCGTGGCCAGACCCGCAGCATCGAGCTGAGCCGCTGACAGCCCGCGTGTTTCTCTTGCTCTGCTTGCTGCCCTTGCACCGTCGGATGATGGCCACCGCACCATGACGACACTCTCGCTGCGCGCCTATACCCCGCAGGCCACGAGTCATGACCACGACCACCACCAGCTGGTGCTGCCGATCCGCGGCCATCTCGATATCCAGGTCGGCAGCCATCACGGCACCGTGGTCACCGGCGAGTGCGTCATCATTCGCCCCGGGGAATCGCACCTGTTTCATGCCAAGGACGCCGCGCGTTTCATCGTCGCCGATCTGGACTACCTGCCCGACAATCTCGCGGCGTCGCAACGCGTGGTGTTCTCGATCAGCACCCTGCTGATGAACTACCTGCTGTTTCTCGAAGCGCAGCTGCAGGGTGAGGTCGACAAGTACATCGATCAGCTCTCCATCGCGCTTTTTCTCGGCCTGCTGGAGAAGCAGACCTGTGATCAACGCGTCGATCGTCGTCTGCTCAGAGTGCTCGATGTCATGAACGCGCAGCTGGCCCAGCCCCACGACGTGGCATCACTGGCCGAGCTGGCGCATCTGAGTCCGACCCAGTTCCACAAGGTGTTCCGCGACAATCTGGGCGTCAGCGTCAAGCAGTACCTGACCGCCAGACGCATGGAGCGCGCGCGGGCGCAGTTGATCCATACCGATCTCAGCGTCCAACAGGTCGCCGAGGCCGTCGGCTATCAGAACCTTTCCGCCTTCTCGCGGCGCTTTTCCCGCTACTTCGGCCAGTCGCCACGCGAGATGACGCGTCAGTATTCGAGCCTCACTCCCCCGAATGACTGAATGACTGAATGACCGACTGACTCGATCATCTGAACAACCGATTGAGCACCCGAACCCAGCAGTCAATCACCGCACGCTGCCGGTATATGACGTTTTGCTTTTCCTGGCAGATTAGAGCGTAGTTTCAGCACAATATATTCTCGCGATGAGGCGTAATCTCGTGCACACCGAGACACACTTCATTGCGAGCCATCCACCATGCAGCACTCCTTCTCCCGGACGCCCTTCCGCCCAGCGCTGGAACGCCAGATCGGCAATCTCTCCGTCCTCACGGCTGCCCTGCTATGGGGCACGACCGGCACCGCCGCCCACTTCAATCAGGATGTCAGCCCGTTGGCCACCGGCGCCTTCGCCATGGGCTTTGGCGGCATTCTGCAGGCCGTGCTGTCGCGACGAATCCTCCATGAGGAGCTGGCCGCCCTGCTGGTCCACAAGCATCTCGTGCTGTGGGCGGCGCTGTTCATCATCGTCTACCCACTGGCCTTCTATTCGGCCATGGAATACACCGGCGTGGCGATGGGCACCGTGATCACCATCGCCACGGCGCCGTTGGCGGCAGCGGTGCTGGAATATGTGCTGGATCGCAAGCGCGTCAGTGCGCACTGGTGCGCGGCGCTGATGCTGGGCATGGCCGGCGTGGGGTTGATGGCCATGGGCGAGACACGCCTGGCAGACACAGCGGCGCACGCCACTGCCAGCGGCGTTGCCAGCGAGAGCCGCAAGCTCATCGGTATCGGGCTGGGCGTGCTGGCCGGCGCGAGCTACGCCACCTATTCGCTGCTTGCCAGACGCATGATGCTGCTGGGCGTGCATCGTCGTGCAGCCATGGGGGCGATGTTCGGCTGTGCCGGCGTCCTGCTGTTGATCGGCCTGGCCATCAGCTGCCTGTTCCTCGATCCGCGCCTGTTCGCCACGCCGGTGAATTCGGCGGTCGCCATCTACATGGCAATGATCCCGATGCTGCTGGCCAGCCTCATCTTCGGGCGCGGGCTCGCCAGCGTGCCCATCAGCCGGGTGACGGTACTGACCATGTTCGAGCCACTGGTGGCGGGCCTGTTGGCCGTCATCGTGGTCGGCGAGCAGTTCACGCTGATGGGGGCCATCGGCATGGTGCTGATCATGACCTGCCTGATGCTGCAATTGCGTCCGCAGGCAACGCAGGCGTCGATGGCCAGCCCGCAGGCAGACCTCGCGGCCTGGACGACGCCCGACACGGCCTGCGACGCTCAAGTTGATACACACGGCGACACACGCGACGGCATTGATGAAATTGAGGGCAAGTCACATTGCGCGCCCTGAGCAGTAGCCAGCTGTCGCGGCAGCTCACTTGACCGAAAGTGGTTTCAGCACACTTTCGCCAGCGCTTATGCGGAGACTGAAAACGGCCACGGGATTGGCAAGACACGCAAGGACATCACCATGACAACCACTCGCTCCGATATCGCTGCCTCTTCAAGGTCGGCCGACATGGGTAGCCTCGCCGTTCTGTTTGCCGCGCTGCTGTGGGGCACCACCGGCACGGTGGCCCACTTCAATCAGGATGTCAGTCCGCTGGCGACCGGCGCCTTCGCCATGGGCGTCGGCGGCTTGCTACAGGCTGTGATCGCGCGGCCCAATATCATGGGCTGCCTGGGCCTGTTGCTGGCGCAGAAGCGCTGGGTATTGCTCGGCGCCGTGTGCGTCATCATCTACCCGCTGGCCTTCTACTCCTCGATGCATCTGGCCGGCGTCGCCATCGGCACGGTGATCACCATCGCCACGGCGCCACTGGCCGCGGCGATTCTGGAGCGCCTGTTCGGCCATCACCGACTCACGCTGAGCTGGTATATCAGCCTCGCGCTGGGCATTGCCGGTGTAGTGATGATGGCGATGGGCGAAACGGCCACTCATGGCGGAGACATTGCCGCCGTCAGCGCCGGCGGTGACCCGATGGCGACAGGGTCAGGGAGCGTGCCTGACGCTGACTGGCAACGTCTGGGCGGTATCGTGCTGGGCATCATCGCCGGCACGACCTACGCCGCCTATTCGCTGATCGCCCGGCGCATGATGGACCACGGCACCCACGCCCGCGCCGCCATGGGCAGCCTGTTCGGCGTCGCCGGTATCGCGTTGATCGCAGGCCTGGGCCTCAGCATGCTGGTGGCCGACCCGCGCCTGTTCGCCACCCCCGGCAATACGGCAGTCGCGCTCTACATGGCGCTGGTGCCGATGTTCCTCGGCTATATCGCCTTCGGCTACGGCCTGAAGACCGTCGCCGCCAGCAAGGCCACCCTGCTCACATTGCTCGAACCGCTGGTCGCCGCCCTGCTCGCCGTCACCATCGTCGGGGAACATATCGCTCCGCTCGGCTGGCTGGGCATGGCGCTTATCGCCGTCTGCTTGGTGATTCAGGTGAAGCCATCCACCGCCTGATCTAACCGAGCGGCACGACGAGGTGTTACCGAATGCGAAAAGCACAAAGCCCCAGCCTGAGTTTCAGGCTGGGGCTTTGCATTGCCGGGCATGTACTCACGGGCTCACGCCATCTCAATCACTCGCCGTGAAGAGCGCACGACGTCAGTGCGAGGCAAGCTCGGCGGCATCAACGTGCGGAGTTATCCGGCGTACGCCCTTGGCATCCTGCGCATAGGCACGATGACGCACATCCCAAAGCTCCACGGCATGCTGGATGTTGAGCCAGAACTCCGGCGTATTGCCTAACGCAGCCGCCAGCTTGATGGCCATCGGGGCCGTCAAGGTCCCCTTGTCATGCACGATACGGCTCAGGGTATTTCTGTGCACTCCCATCGCCTCGGCCAGGGTGCGGATGTCGATGTTCATCGGCTCCAGAAACTCTGCCGTCAACATCTCTCCTACCGTCAGTGGGCGCCGCTGGGTGTTTCTCATCACTGCTACCTCCTCTAGCCCTTGTAAGCATGCGGGTCTAGATATGTTTGATGGGCAATCCCTGCCTCCCATCGGAAGATGAGTCGATACTGCTTGTTGACACGAATCGAGCAATAACCTGCGAGATTGCCCTGCAGATGCTCGAATCGATTGCCCGGTGGAATCCTCAGATCAGACTCCTGACTTGCGGCATCGAGAATCTGCAACTTGCGATAGAGCGAACTGGAGAGCGCCGCAGGTATCTTGCGGTGGCCAACATCTTGCTCGTAGAAGCTCTCGAGCCACACATCCCTGAATTCCACCGCCATGGCAGCACCTTTTCCCCCTATTCTATGCACAACCATATTGTGCATCAAGTGACTCTACCCTGAAGTGGCTCTCCCCAGACGCTTCTCCCCCCATGAAAAACGCCCAACGAGTCCAGGACTCGTTGGGCGTTTCATATTCCTCTGCCCTTCACATCAGACACTCAACGACTCATGCCGCCGTCTTGTTGGCCAGCTCGACCTTGGCAAGCTTGATCAGTCCGCCATAGACGACGAAGGCGACCACGACACCCACGACGGGCGGCATGAAGGGTGAGCTCCAGGCGCACAGGCAGGCGATGGCGTAGGCGGCGAGGCCCGGCCAGTGATAATCGACCTTGGGCATCTCGGCGAGGCGCGGATACTGCCCTTTGTGACCGAGCCAGAAGTTGGCCATGATCACGCCGCCGATCGGCGGGATGAAGGTGCCGAGCAGAATCAGGAACGGAATCAGCCACTCATACATGCCGAGTACCGCCAGCACTGTGCCGATGGCCGCGCCGCCCAGGGTGACACGCTGACGATGTGGGGTGCGCAGCAGATTGCAGCCGGCGATCGCGAAGTTGTAGATGGTGTTGTCCTGGGTGGTCCAGATATTGAGGAACAGCATCAGGACGGCGAGGCTGACCAGCCCCTGGGCGATCATCACATCGACGATATCGGCCTGCTGGTAGATCATCGCGCCGAGCGCGCCGGTGAGCACCATCAGGCCATTGCCGACGAAGAAGGCCGCCAAGGTGGCAATGACGGCAATCTTCGGCGAGCGCGCGAAGCGGCTCCAGTTGGTCGCCTGGGTGGCGCCACTGATGAAGGTGCCGATCACCGCGGTAATGGCGGCCGTCCAGCTCATGGAATCCGTCGGCGTCAGTGCCGCAAGGCCTGCCACGCCACCGACATCGACCATGCCGGTGTAGAGACTGAACAGGATGAACAGCAGCATGGCCGGCACGGCGATGCGCGAGAGCATGTCCAGCCCGCGATAACCGATCATCGCCGTCAGACAGAAGGCGAAACCGAAGATGACCATCAGCGGCGTGGTCAGCCACTCCGGCAAGCCGAGCGTCTTGACCAGCACGATGGCGATGGTCGCGGTGCCCCAGGCGTACCAGCCGATCTGGGTGAACCCGAGCACGAAGTCAGACAGGCGGCTGCCCTTCTCGCCAAAGCACAGCCGGCCCATCAATACCGAGTTGAGGCCACTCTTGCAGGCGATATAGGTCAGGGCGGCGGCGTAACCGCCGAGCAGCAGATTGCCGATCACGATGATCCACAGCAGTTCATTGAGCGCGAACGCGGCACCCAATGACCCACCCGCCCACATGGTGGCGGTAAAGAAGGTGAAGCCGAGCAACACCATCGAGGTGGAGAGCAGTCCCCGTCGTGCCGAGGCGGGCACTTCGCTCAAGGGATAATCATTGCCGGATTCGCCTGCCATCGTTGCCTGGTCTGCGGAATGAGGTGAGGAGTGTTCTGCCATGAGTGCCTTCCTGGAGCTCGGTCGTGAGTCGTCGAGTCTTGTGGTGGTGTCAGCCTGCCTGAACGCCGGCCACCGCCCCCTGCGGGCAAGGTGGCGGGCAGGGCGGAGGTCAGAGCGGCGGTCGCTACCCTACCACCACGCAAGATTCACGCCACCCATCCTCAAACCGTGCAAGACGCCAGCTCGCCGCCTGTGCCATGAAGCTGACACAGGCGTCAGGATCCGGCCTGCCAACAGGCGCGGTTGGGCGCAAGACTGCCTCCAGAAATGATTTTGCGACAAGTCCAGCGCAGCACCTACGAACCCATCAGGTACGCCGACGTTGGCATCATCTTGAGCGCCAGACACCAGAACGCCACGCGGCGCACTCTTTCAGTGCAGCGCGTGGCGTGGCTCCCGCCATCCTTCACTGACATCAAAACCTGACGCCAAGTACAGGATGCAAATTTTTTCAGCCTTTCCTTGTTTAGCGGTTCATGCTGAAGCCCTTCAGCTGCTCGCCAGCACCCCTTCGCTGGCGTTGACCTCTTCGCTGTCCATCAGGCGCAACCGGACCGGCACCGATTTCGAGGCGGGCGTGTTGCTGCGCGCATCGCGGTGATCCAGCGGAATCAGGTCATTGGTTTCCGGATAGTACGCTGCCAGACAGCCCGTCGGGATGTCGTATTCCTTGAGCTTGAAGCCTGCCATGCTGCGCTCGACGCCGTCTTCGCTGACCGTTTCCAGCGTCACGCGCTGACCCTCGCTCAGCCCCAGCGTCTCGAGATCCTGCGGGCTGATCATCACCACCATCCGCGTGCCATAGACGTCGCGATAGCGGTCGTCATTTGAATAGACAGTGGTATTGAACTGGTCGTGACCGCGCATGGTGATGAGCAGGAAGGTGCTATCCATGTTCAGGGTCTCATGGGTGACCTTGTCGAGGCCCTCCTCATCCGTGCCCAGCCCCTCGGGGAACAGGAAGTTGGCACGCCCCGAGTCGGTATGCCAGATGCGCTCGCGTGGGGCGATGCGGATATGGAAGCCGCCCTGAGCCAGGCGCGCGTTGTAGTCGGGGAAGATCTGCGGGAAGACCTCTTCGATACGATCACGAATCCGCGCGTAATCCGCCTGCAGCCAATCCCAATCCAGGGTGGGATGCGGCGGCAACGTCGCCTTGGCCAGCTGACAGGTGATGGCGATCTCGGAGTGCAGACTTGGGTCCGCCGGCGCCATCACGCCACGCGACGGCGCAACGTTGCACATGCCGTCCTCGGCGCTGGAGACCTGCTCCGCGCCCTTGCCATCGGCACCGGCCTGCAGGTCACGCTCGCTATGGCCGATCGTGGGCAGCACCCAACCATGCTTGCCGGGGTGCAGGTGGCTGCGATTGAGCTTGGTGGCGATATGCACCGTCATGTCCATCTCGTGCACCTTCTCGACCACGCGCTTCTGATCGGGAATCGCGCGAAAGAAGTTGCCGCCCATGCCGATGAAGGCGCGTACCTCACCGCGCAGAATCGCCTCGCAGCATTCAGCGACATCATGGCCGTTCTCGCGCGGACACTTGATGTCGAAGACCCGATCGAAGGCATCCAGCATCGCGTCATTGGGCAGATTCTCGATGCCGACGGTGCGGTCGCCCTGTACATTGGAATGGCCGCGTATCGGGCAGGCACCCGCGCCGGGCTTGCCGATATTGCCGCGCAGCAGCAACAGATTGATGATCTGCTGGATGGTGTCGCCGCCGCGCGCATGCTGGGTGATGCCCATGCCCCAGCAGCAGATCACGCGCTCGGCCTCCAGATAGGTCTGCCCCGCCTGTTCCAGCGATTCACGTGACAGGCCAGACATGGCGACCAGGTCCTGCCACTCGAGCTTGCGGCAATGCTCGGCGAAGGCATCAAAACCGTGGGTGTGCTGGGCGATGAAGTCGTGATCCAGATAGCCCACCGCATGCGGATTGCGCTCGCGCAGCGCATCGTCGGCCTCGATCACGTACTTGCACATCGCCTGCACGGCAGCGAGGTCCCCGCCGATGCGCAGCTGATGATACTGACTGCTGATCTCGACACCCTTGCCGCTCAGCATGTCCTTGGGCGACTGCGGGTCGGCAAAGCTGACCAGCGCCCGCTCGCGCAGGGGGTTGAAGCTGACCACCTCGGCCCCTCGGCCACGCGCCTCGTGGAGATCACCCATCATGCGCGGGCTGTTGGTACCGCTGTTCTGGCCGAAGATGAAGATGGCATCGGCCTGCTTGAAGTCCTCGAGATTGACCGTCGCTTTGCCGATGCCGATGGACTCCGGCAGCGCCCGCGAGGTGGTCTCGTGGCACATGTTCGAGCAGTCCGGGAAGTTGTTGGTGCCGTACATGCGCCCGAACAGGGAAAACAGGAACGCCGCCTCGTTGGAGGTGCGCCCCGAGGTGTAGAACTCGACCTGGTTCGGGTCCTCATAGCGCTTGAGGCGTTGGCCGATCTCCGCGTAGGCCGCTTCCCAGCTGGTGATCTCGTAGCGGTCCGTCTGGGCGTTGTAGCGCAGGGGCCGCGTCAAGCGCCCTTCCTTCTCCAGATGGTGATCCGACCACTCACGCAGCTCGCTGAGCGTGTTGTTGGCGAACAGCTCATCACTGACACGTTCACGTGTCGCCTCCCACGCCAGCGCCTTGGCACCGTTTTCGCAGAAGTTGGCGCCCTTGGGCTTGTCGCCATTCGGCCAGGCGCAACTCGGGCAGTAGAAGCCATCGGGCTTGTTCATCTTCATCAGGCTGCGATGGCCCTCGATGGGCAGATGCTCCTGCCAGATGAACTTCTCGACCGCCTTGATCGACGGCCAGCCACCGCCCGGCGGCCGGTCCAGCTGACTGCCGGACAGCGACGCCGATAACGCCGGTGCGTGGGACCCCTTGGGGCTGAAGGAATCGACTGGCGTGGTCTGGTCTTGGGACATGTCGGGGCTCCTGACGGTGGCGGCCGGCAGCTGGCATCGATCAGACACCGTGCGGACGCGCCACCGAGCAAAGAATTCAAGGGTCACCCTTGTTTCCTTGCCTCGCGCCAAGGCTTTTTCAAGGCCGATCGGCGTTGCGCACTTGAACTTCCGCCGATCCGCCACCAGAGCTGTACAGACCTGACACAAGCAAGACCGCTCTTGAGCAAGACCGCACACAAGCAGACCCGCCACTCAACACGCCAGACATGATGAGGAGCTGGAACATGACCGTATTTGAAGCCCTGCGCGAGACCCACGACGAACAGCGCCGCCTGCTGGAGATGCTGCTGCAGACCGAAGGTGACAGCGAGCCGCGCGATGACCTGTTCAAGCGCCTCAAGGAATCTCTCACCAATCACGCCGGCGCTGAGGAGCGCGCGCTCTACATGCCGATGATGGAGCACGACATGACGCAGGAGAAGGCGCGTCACAGTGTCGCCGAGCACCATGAGATCGATGAGCTGGTCGAGAAGCTCGAGGCGACCGACTACAGCTCACCGGGCTGGCTGGCCACTGCCAAGCAGCTCGAGCACCTGGTGACCCACCACCTGGATGAGGAAGAGCAGGAAGTCTTCCAGCTGGCAGGCCGCGTCTTCGATGACGCCACCAAGAAGCGCCTCGCCGAGGAATATCACCAGGACATGAAGGCACGCGAAGCGGCCTGAGCCAGAATCCAGCATCGGGCCTAGTTGAAAGCGCTTGGCGCTGTGACAGGCTGAACGCTATCGATAAGCGCCGATGACGCACACCAAAACGGGCTGACCACATCATGTGGCCAGCCCGTTTTGTCATGCATTCGCCCTGCGGCGAAGGCGCTACTGTCTCTCACAGCGTGTGTAAGCGCGTGAGGCGAAGAGTCATCCATCACGTCATCAGCAACGAGACACTCAGCTTACTTGCGGCGCGGCGGCCGTGCGGCACCCTTCGATGCCGGCTTTCTGCTCGGGCTGCCTGAGCGCTTGCCATTGCCTTTCCCGGCCTTCGTCTTGTCATCAGGCTTCTCCGCACGCCCCACGTAACGCGCGATCCAGATGGTATGCTTGGCCCCCGAGGTGCCATGCGCGTAGACCTGACGTGCCTCGGCCTTGAACCCGGCCCGCGACAGGCGTTGTGAGAAGCGCGCATCGGCCGTGGCCGACCACACCGCCAGAATGCCTGCCGGTCGCAATGCCTTGGCACACACCGCCAGCCCCTCTGCACTGTAGAGCCAGTCGTTGTCATCCGCGGTCAGGCCTTCCGGGCCATTGTCCACATCCAGCATGATGGCATCGAAGCCGCCGGGCGCTTCACGCAGCACCTCGGCCACATCGCGATTCTCGACTGTCGTGCGCGGATCCCGAATCGGGTAGCCCGCCTTGGCCCCCAGCGGGCCGTCATTCCAGGCCACCACTCCCGGCACCAGCTCGGCGACGACCACCTCGGCATCGGCCTTGAAGTGCTTGAGTGCGGCGGCCAGCGTGAAGCCCATCCCCAGCCCGCCGATCAATACACGCTGCGGCGCCGAGGCCGTGCCGCGACTCTTGAGCAGACCGGCCGGAATCTCTGCCAGCGCATCTTCCGAGCCATGCATGCGGGTATTCATCAGCTGCCCGCCCTTGCCGCTCTCGATCTTGATGACGAAGTCCTCGCCATACTCGAACAGACACAACGAATCCGTCGTGCCGGGGATCGGCGCGGTATCGAGCAGCACAAAGCGTTTCATGGCACATCCATAGAAGGAAAAATGATCATCTGTCAGGTGGCTTCGTGGCCATCCTGACTATATTCAACATGACGGACATCTGTACGACATGGGGAAGCGTTAGTCTAACAGTCAGAACCCCGTGGCAGGTATCCGCCTGCGCGAAGGCATGAAGTTTCGCGAAAGCACGATAAAAATGAGAGCATGCGCGCATCAAGGCTGGAAGATATTCGCGAATTCTCTAATACTAGCTTTTGAAGAACGCAACACCGTCGTAAAGCAAAGACTCTCAGCACGAACACTCTCAGTACGAGCTGTCACCGCAAGACCAATGACCGCTGGGCCAAGGAAAGCGCAGCGGTCACGCCGGCAGATGGGCAAGCCCCACCGCCGTCGAGGCAGCGTGACACCTGAAGTAGCACCCAAGATTCCGACTCATCGGAACCCGAAAAGAGGATATTTCGATGCCGCATACCCACCCGGAGCGACTCGCGACGATCAGTGCCAGCCAGGTCGAGGAACACTTTCGCGATCTCCATCCCATCGTGGCGTTGGTCTCAGCCACTCGGCTGCTACAATTCCTCGAACGGGAAGGTCTGACACTGCATGCACACCGTGCCCTGTGCGCCAGCATCATTCGCAAGGCACTGCCCAGCCTCGAAACCGGCCCCGGGCATGATCCTGCCAATCTGCCGAGCCTGCACGGAATAGAACAGACCGAGGAAAGCGAGCCGCGTGTTCCGCTTGCGCAGGCCATAGCAGCGGGCGCCAGTACGCCAGCCACCATGCATGACAAGCATGAGGATATCGCCTCCTGACAACCGTCAGGCTTGCCGATGACGAGACATTCTGACGCCCAGCTCCGTTCACACGGGGCTGGGCGTTTTTATATCGCTAAACAAGAAAATCATGATCAAGGGGGTTTAATCCGCCACGATCGTCCACAGATCTGTGGGGAGACGTTCAGCGTCTGAACGCGCATCAGCGCATTCACGATCAACGAACCGGAGGTGACGGCATGACTCAGCAACAGCCCCCACAGCATCAGAACCATCAACCGGGCGATGAACATCGCATGGACCCCAAGCCCGAATACATCCGCGAGAGCTATCGCGGCAGCGGCAAGCTGCTGGGCAAGGTGGCAGTCATCACCGGTGGTGACAGCGGTATCGGTCGCGCCGCCGCCGTGCACTTCGCACGCGAGGGTGCCGATTGTCTGATCACGCACCTGGGCAGTGAAGAAGTCGATGCCCAGGAGACCATCCGCCTGATCGAAGCCGAAGGCAGACGCGGACGCCGCATCGCTGGGGATATCGGCGACCCGACCTTCTGCCGCAAGGTCGTCGAGGGCGCGATGGAGGAATTCGGACAGCTCAATATTCTGGTCAACAATGCCGCTGAGCAGTACGACTGGGATGACGTGACCGAGATCGATGACGAGCAGATCGAGCGCACCTTCAAGACCAATCTGTTCAGTCACTTCTACATGATCAAGGCCGCCGTGCCGCACCTCTCCAAAGGCGATTCCATCATCGCCACCTCGTCCGTCAACGCCTTCAAGGGCAATGACAGCCTGATCGATTACAGCGCCACCAAGGGCGCCATCCAGGGACTGGTACGTTCACTGTCCGGCACGTTGATGGACCGCGGCATTCGCGTCAATGCCGTCGCCCCCGGGCCGGTGTGGACCCCCTTGATCCCCGCCAGCTTCGAGGATGAGAAGGTCGCCAACTTCGGCCAGCAGGTACCGATGGAACGCCCCGGCCAGCCCAGCGAAATGGGCCCGGCCTACGTCTATCTGGCCAGCGAAGACTCAAGCTACATGACAGGCCAGACGATTCACCTAAATGGTGGCGTCGTGCTCAACACCTGATCGCAGACCTTCAGCACACACCTGAGCAAGCCGGTGTGATGCGACATGCTCGATACGAAACAGGCCGCCCCATCTTGGGCGGCCTGTTTCGCATAGAGGTCTGCTCATGGAAGACGCGCCGCGCCTCAGCGCTTGATCCGCGTTCACATCACCTCTGCTCTCCCTGCCAGTATCAGGGCCTGCTGTTTGTCCGTATCAGTCATTTCAGTCGGCTGAAAACCAGTGGCCTCTCTATTCTGGTAGCAACCACAGTCGTTGTCTGTGGACAGGACTGAGCGTTATCCGCTCTGCAGGAGACAAGCATGTCCAAGCTGATTCTTTCACTGGATGGCGGCGGCATACGCGGGGCGGCCACCGCGCAGTTTCTGATGCGTGTCGACGCGACACTCAGAAATGACCACCAGACCAGTCTGCGTGAGCGGGTCGATTTCTATGCGGGCACCAGTACCGGCAGCCTGATCGCGCTGGCGCTGGCCACCACCAACATGAGCCTCGAGGACATAAGCGGGCTCTACAGCGCGACCAGTGCCAGGCAGATCTTCGCCGACAACCGCGGCTGGTTCGAACTCGATGGCATCAATGCGCCCAAGTACGAGGCCAAGGGCAAGAGCACGATGCTCAAGAAGCACCTCGGTCAGGCCAAGCTCAGGGATGTCCCCGCTGGCAAGCAGGTACTTGTCGTCACCTACGGGATAGAGAGACGCCGCCCGCATGTCTTGAAGTCGAGCAAGCGCGAGCATCACAAGCTGCTGGCCTGGCAGGTCGCGGACGCCTCCAGCGCGGCGCCCACCTACTTCCCGACCCGTGACATGAAGCTCGGGCCGGACAACGAGCAGACCTGGCTGATCGATGGCGGCGTCATCGCCAACAACCCCACCATGTGCGCCATCGCCGAAGCCTGTCGCCTGTGGCCGCATGAGCCGCGTCGCGTGCTGTCGATCGGCACTGGAACTCGCACGCGCAAGATCAATGGCCCGGACTCCCAGCACTGGGGCGCAGTGCAGTGGGTACTGGAAGGCAGCCTCATCGACGTGCTCTCCGATGAGAAGGTGGTCGGCTATCAGGCCATCACCATCTCGCCGCCGGGCAGCTACATCCGCGTCAATGCCGAGATGCGCCCACAACCCGGCATGCTCAAGGCACCTGATGACGCGATGGACGACATCAGCACCACCAACATCAGGCATCTGAAGGCCATGGGCGATTTCTGGTTCGAGCAATACGGTGACGCCGTGGTGGCCCTGATCACCGACCGCTATCAAGGGCCGTCGCTTGATCGCATCGATCCCCTCACCGGCCGGCCGCAAGCCTATCAACCGCACTGACCAAACCTTTCACACATTGCACTCGGAGACGTCTGTCAGCGATTTTGCTACTCTGCGCTGCCGTGCTTCACGCTGACCCGAGTTTATTTAATGACACATGGCACACCGCAAGACACTCGCATTCGCCCCGCCACCTCAACATGGCGAATGCTGGTAACTCTCACTTTATCTCTGGCGATTCTCGTACCCACTACAGCGCAGTCAGACGATGATATGCGCTTTGACCAGCCGGAAGCCTTCGCCACCCTGAAGAAGGCGGTCAGCTATTTCGATGAAATGGATACCTTGCCGGAAGAGGCCTGGATCAGCCGCGATCAAGCGTCTGCGCGCAGCGATATGGACGAGATGATCGAGGAAGCCATGCAGGCCCTCGACGTGCCACAACTCTCGACACTGCGCAGCACCTATCGCCAGGTCGAGGACAAGATTCGCGAATCGCGCCGCGAGATTTCCGAGTTGAAGGAAAAGCGCATCCTCGCGCCGGACACTGATGTCTCGACGCTGACGCGCCTCACGCCCACCGATACCCTGCGCGAATTCACCGCCAGCACGCGCGGCGATTATGATCTGCTGATCGCCGCGCATGAGAAGAACATCGCCGCCTATCAAGGCGAGCTGACCACGCTGGAAGGCAAGCTGGCCGCGCGACTCGAGGAGATCGGCATCACCCTGACGCCGGACCAGGTCCAAGTGTGGCTGTCCTCGGTGGTCGGCGATGATGTGCTGACCATGAGTGTCGTCTTCGCCAGCATCAAGTCGGTGGCCCAGCAGCTCGCCGAGCTGACCCGCGACAGCGGCGAGAACCTCGACTACGCGCGGCGCTATTACGGCATGGTCGTCATGCTTCACCGCATGATCGTGACCATGCAGCAGGACTTCATCACGCGCGTGAATGACGAGGTATTGCCGCAACTGCAAGGCTTCGCCGACGAAGCCGAGGCCACCACGCGCGAAGCCCGTACGTTGATCAAGCAAGGCGGATCACGCGAGAGTCTGGAGAACAACATCCGCGCCAATGCGCTGACGCTCAAGACGATCAACCTGTATCGCTCGCTGGTGACCGAGCAGCGCGACCGCGTCACGACCTCTCTGACCAAGAGTCAGCGCGAGCTTGCAGTGGCGACCAATACCTATCGCACCGTCAAGCTCAGCGCCCACGTCGCCGACCTGATCCGCCAGGGCGTCAAGACCTTCGACACCCTCGCCGGCCTGCAGGTACCGGTCGCCACCAGCTTCGAGAACAGCGCCATGCGCGAGGAATTCCGCAAGCTGACCGAGCGCATGCAGCAGGCAAAATAACGCACGCAACCGGTGTCGATACCACGCCTTCGCCCTGCCAGCGAAGGCGTTTTCAGTTGTGGCGACGAATATCCCGCATGCTCAGAATGCTCTCCAACGTGCGTCTCAGGCGCGCCACCTCGCTGACCAGACTCTCACCCGCCAGCATGCCGACCCCCAGTACCAGCCCGCGTCGTGAATCCTCGCTGCTGCAGACCATGCTCAGTGGCCGCACGATCAGATGCTCCTTGACCATCAGCTGCGCGACGCGCTGGTCGTCGATCTCGGGGGCGAACTGCACGCACAGACTGATGCCGCGCGACGGCGGCGAGACGCTGATCACGCCCTTCACCTGACACAGCTGGTCATGCACCACCTGCTGTCGGCCGAGATAATCTCGCTGGATGCGCTGATACCAGGCGTCCAGATCACCATCGGCGATGAACTGCGCCAGCACCGCCTGATCCAGCATGCGCCCCTCACGGAACACCTCGCTGCGCAGGCGATTCATCGGCCCGGCCAGCGCGCGCGGCACCACCAGATAGCCCAGCCGCAGCCCGGGGAACATCAGCTTGGAGAACGATCCCACCAGCAGGCGATTGCCGGAATCGGGATCAAACAGCAGCTCACCGTGATCATCACCACTGAACTCGTAATCATCCTCGAGGATATAGGCGGGCTGACAGGCCTCGCACAGTCTCTGCTTGTCACGCCGCGAGGTGGGCACACTCAGCGGATAGTGATGCGAGCCGGTGAAGTAGGCGATCTGCACCGGTCCCTCGCCAAGCGAGGTGAGATCGTGTCCTGCCTCACTTGTCGTATCACTCGTCGTATCGCCCACCGGCCGCCAGGGAATCTGCCGGGTCTCGAGGCCTGCGGCCAGGAAGACATTGCGCGCGCCCCAATAGCAGGGTGACTCCATCACCACCCGCTGCCCAGCATCCGCCAGCGCCAGCGCGCACAGCTCGATGCCGTGGTGGGTGCCCTCGGTGATGATGATCTGCTGGGTATCACAATCGATATTGCGCCAACGACGCAGAAAATCGCGGATCTCACGCTTGAGCGGACCATAGCCGCCGCTGGAGTAGGACAGCAGCAGCGCGTTGTGCGGCACCGTCACGCTGGCATACAGCTGACGCCACTTACGCATCGGAAAGCGCGCGATGTCCGGGATACCCGGCACGAAGGCGCCACTCTGGATCAGACTCGCCCCTTGCCCGCCCAGCACCTTGCGGGCCCGCGCCGACAACGGCAGCGGTGCCGGTGCTGCCCCCGTCGCGCCCGGCCCTGACTCCGCCGCCCCTGACTCCCCCGATCCAGTACTTGCCCTGCGCGCATGCGGGCGACGCGTCCAGGTGCCCTGCCCCTGGCCGGTGTGCAGATAGCCCTCCTCGATCAGCGACTTGATCGCCAAGGCCAGCGTATTGCGCGCCACCCCCAGCGCCTCGCACAGCTTGCGATGCGGCGGCAGCCGCGCGCCCAGTGGCCATTGCTCACGAATCACCTCGAGCAACGCCTGCTCCAGCCGTACCTGCTTGCCCAGCGTCTCGGACTGGCGGCGATAACATTCGATCAGCGGCTCAAGCGCGGCCATTTCCATCCCGGTCTCCCGTTGTCGTAGTGCTGTCACGCAGCTTCCCGAGGTTGTCCACCCCCCGCCAGCTACTCGCCTGACAGGCGGCGCGCAGCGCCCATTCAGCCCTGATTATCCGCAGCCCCTGCCGATTGGTCCAGTCAAACGCAAAATTGGTCTATTCGCCATCGTGCATGGCGCTGGTAGCGTGTGTTTCATCAGTCAGGCGGGTAGCGCGACCAACCCCGCAGCCCCGTATTCGTGTCCAACGACCATCGCCAGCAGCAGGAGCTTCACATGTCCCGTTCCGCCCTCCCGATCAGCGACTTCCTGAAGCGCTACGTCAATTCGGAAACCAGCAGCGACGTCTTCGTCCCGGCGCTCATCGGTACCGAGCACCGCGAGACCGGCACCACCTTCAACGTGACCAATCCAGCCACCGGCGAGCAGCTGGCGCGTGTCGCCGAGGTCAGCGCCGATGACACCCGTGACGCCGTCGCCGCAGCCGAGATCGCCGGCAACGCCTGGAAGAAGGTGCCGGTGAAGGAGCGTTCCGCACTGCTGCGTCGCTGGTTCGATCTGGTGCTGGCGCACCGTGAAGACCTCGCCCAGCTGATGACGCTGGAACAGGGCAAGCCGATGGCGGAGTCGCGTGGCGAGGTGACCTACGGTGCCTCCTTCATCGAATTCTTCGCCGAAGAAGCCAAGCGCATGGCCGGTGAGACCCTGCCGTCCCACGGCGCCGACAAGCGCCTGATGGTGCTGCGCGAGCCGATCGGCGTGGTGGCCGCGATCACGCCGTGGAACTTCCCGCTGGCGATGATCACCCGCAAGTGCGCCCCGGCGATCGCCGCAGGTTGTGCGGTGGTCATCAAGCCGGCCGAAGCCACGCCGCTGACCGCACTGGCATTGGCGGACCTGGCGCTGGAAGCCGGCCTGCCCAAGGGCCTGATCAGTGTCGTCACCGCCATGAAGCCGATCGCCATCGGGGAAGTGCTGACCACCGACCCGCGCATCCGCAAGGTGTCCTTCACCGGCTCCACCCCGGTGGGCAAGACGTTGATGGCGCAGTGTGCCTCCACCGTCAAGAAGACCGCGATGGAGCTGGGCGGCAACGCACCGTTCATCGTCTTCGATGATGCCGACCTGGATGCGGCCGTCGATGGCGCCATCGCCTCCAAGTTCCGCAACGCCGGCCAGACCTGCGTGTGCACCAACCGCTTCCTGGTTCAGGACGGTGTCTACGACGCCTTCGTCGAGAAGCTCGCGGCACGTGTCGAGAGCATGCAGGTCGGTGATGGCCTGGTCGAAGGCAACACCATCGGCCCGCTGATCAACGATGCGGCGGTCAACAAGGTGCAGAGCCACGTCGATGATGCCGTCAACAAGGGCGCGCGCCTGGTCACTGGCGGCAAGAAGCACGCTCTCGGTCACAGCTTCTTCGAGCCGACCGTGCTGGCCGATGTCACTACCGACATGGTCGTCGCGGATGAGGAAACCTTCGGCCCGCTGGCGCCGGTGTTCCGCTTTGGCAAGGACGAGGAAGCCATCGCGATGGCCAACGACACCCCGTTCGGTCTGGCCGCCTATTTCTACGCCAACGATTACCGCCGCATCTGGCACACGCTGGAAGCGCTGGAATACGGCATGGTCGGCGTCAATGAAGGCCTGATCTCCACCGAACTCGCGCCCTTCGGTGGCATCAAGGAATCCGGTCTGGGTCGCGAAGGCTCACACCACGGTCTGGAAGAGTTCACCGAGCTCAAGTACGTCTGCATCGGCGGCCTCTGAGGCGCGGCAACTCTCGACAAGATTCCCGCACGCCACGGCGTGCGGGCCCCGAACAGTGACAGGCGTGCACAGCGCATGCCGATGAAATCCGTACGGAGAACAAGATGAATAACGCTCAACTCGAAACTCTCAAGAAGAAGTACGTTGCACGTGGTGCCGCCACCGCCACCCCGCAGTCAGCCGACACCGCACTGAACGCGGAAATCTGGGACGCGGATGGCACCCGCTGGATCGACTTCGCCGGCGGTATCGGCGTGCTCAACCTGGGCCACCGTCACCCGAAGATCGTCGCTGCCGTCAAGGCGCAGCTCGACAAGCTGATGCACACCGCCGCTGGCGTGATGTCCCACCCGCTGTACGTCGAACTGAGCCAGAAGCTGTGTGAACTGACGCCGGTGCGTGGCCCCAAGCGCAAGGCACTGCTGATGAACTCCGGCGCGGAAGCGGTCGAGAACGCCATCAAGATCGCGCGTGCCGCCACTGGCCGCAGCGGCGTCATCACCTTCGACGGCGCCTTCCACGGCCGCACCATGATGACCATGGCCCTCACCGGCAAGGTCGTACCGTACAAGGGTGATTTCGGCCCGATGCCGGGTGACGTCTACCGCGCGCCCTACCCGAACGAGAAGCACGGCATCAGCGAAGAGCAGTCCCTGAACGCCATCCGCACCCTGTTCAAGACCGACATCCCGGCCAGCCGTACCGCAGCCATCATTCTGGAGCCGGTGCAGGGCGAAGGCGGCTTCTATATCGCCTCGCCGAGCTTCCTGACCGCGCTGCGTGAACTGTGTGACGAGCACGGCATCCTGCTGATCGCCGATGAAGTCCAGTCCGGCTTCGCGCGTACCGGCAAGCTGTTCGCGATGGAGCACAGCGGTGTCGAAGCCGACATCATGACCATGGCCAAGAGCCTGGCCAACGGCATGCCGCTGTCTGCAGTGGTCGGTACCGCCGAGGTGATGGATGCCTCCGGCCCGGGCTCACTGGGCGGCACCTACGGCGGTAACGCCCTGTCCTGCGCCGCGGCGCTGGCCGTCATCGACGTCATCCGTGAAGAGAACATCCTCGAGCGCAGCACCCAGATGGGCGAGCTGCTGGCCGCGCGCTTCGCCAAGTGGGAAGAGCGCTTTGCGCATGTCGCTCACCCGCGCAACCAGGGCTCCATGGCCGCCTTCGAGCTGGTGGATGCCAATGGCCAGCCGGACGCCGCCGCGACCGCCGCCGTATGTGCCAAGGCCAAGGAGCTGGGGCTGATCCTGCTGTCCTGTGGCTTCTACTCCAACACCATCCGTATCCTGGTGCCGCTGACCGTCGAGCCGGAAGTGCTCGAGGAAGGTCTCGCCATCATCGAGCAGGCGCTGGAAAGCCTCGCCTGATCGCTTGCCTGGCGCAGAACGTATAGCGCAGGCATGCAGAAAAACAGCGGCCACCTTCGGGTGGCCGTTTTGCGTTTTCTGCAATCTGCCATCGCACAATATGACACGACAGATGGCAACGACATCATTGTGAAAAGGCTGGCGATATGCAGCACGACCATTCCATAAGGCATGAGATGAATTATCGCGCCAAGCCCTGCCACTGCGGGGTTCTTCAACCACCAATCGCGCACCTCACCGTTAGTTGCCCATCTAAATATATAGCCAATCGGCTTGATGATTCGTTGGGATAGACTTTATCGCTCATTTATCATATCCGGCCTGTTTCCCCTCCCACCTCCAGCCGGTTTCTGCCATGCCACATGTGTCCATCCATCCGCCCTGCCTGTACGAGCGCGGCCTGCACGAGCACGCTTTGATCACCAGTATGATCGACAGTCTGGTCACCAGCCTGAGCGACAGTCAGATCATCAGCTCCACGAGTGACACCCACCATGTCTGACAGCAACGCCACCGACTTCAAACGCAGCATGCAGCAGCGCCATCTGGTGATGTTGTCATTGGGCGGTGTCATCGGCACCGGCCTGTTTCTCAGCTCCGGCTATACCATCCAGCAGGCGGGGCCTGCGGGTGCAGTACTCGCCTATCTGATCGGCGGCCTGGTGGTCTATCTGGTGATGATGTGCCTCGGCGAACTGGCCGTGCATCACCCGGAACCCGGCGCCTTCAGCGCCCATGCCAGCCGCTATCTGGGCCCTGCCACCGGCTATACCGTGGCCTGGCTCTACTGGCTGACCTGGGCCGTGGCGCTGGGCTCGGAATTCACCGCCTCCGCCGTGTTCATGGGGCGCTGGTTCCCCGGCGTCGAACCGTGGATCTGGTGCGGCATCTTCTCGCTGATCGTGTTCGGCATGAACATCGTCTCGGCGCGCTTCTTCGCCGAATCCGAATTCTGGCTGTCACTGATCAAGGTCGCCGCGGTGATCGTCTTCATCGCGGTGGGCGCCGCCGCCATGTTCGGCTTCACGCCCCTGGCGGGTAATGTCGAGGCCCCGGGCGTCACGCGTATCCTGCAGGAAGGCGTGTTCGATCACGGCGTGATGCCGATTCTGATGACGCTGCTGGCCGTCAGCTTCGCCTTCTCCGGCACCGAGCTGATCGGCATCGCCGCCGGCGAAAGCGAGAACCCCGAGAGGAACGTGCCCCTGGCGATCCGCGCGACTCTGTGGCGCCTGATCATCTTCTTCATCGGCACCATCATCGTCATCGCCGCCCTGTTGCCGCAGGACAGCGCCGGCCTCAAGGAAAGCCCCTTCGTGGCGGTCTTCCAGCTCACCGGCATTCCCTACGCGGCGGATATCATGAACTTCGTGATCATCACCGCGCTGCTGTCAGCGGCCAATTCCGGCCTCTACGCCGCCTCGCGCATGCTGTGGACCCTGGCGGACCAGAAGACGCTGCCGCGCGTGTTCAGTCGCGTCAATAAGCGCGGCATTCCGGTGCCCGCACTGCTGATCACCATGCTCGGCGGCCTGCTGTCGCTGCTCTCCAGCGTGTATGCCGAGGACACCCTCTATCTGGCGCTGGTGTCGATTTCCGGGCTTGCCGTGGTACTGGTGTGGATGGCGATCGCCGCCAGTCAGTTCAGCTTCCGCCGCCAGTGGCTGAAGGCCGGCCATAGCGCCAGCGAGCTGACCTACCGCGCGCCGCTGTATCCCGTCGTGCCGATTGCCGCCTTCCTGTTCTGCGCGCTGGCCTGCATCGGTATCGCTTTCGATCCCAACCAGCGCATCGCGCTCTACTTCGGCGTGCCCTTCGTGGCGCTGTGCTATCTGGTGCACTATCTGACCCATCGCACGTCTGGTGACGCCGCGAATTCTGCAAACCCGACCCCGCAGGAGGCCCTCGATGCCCGCTGATGCCACCCGCAACCCGTTGAACGCCATCACCGCGCGCCAGCCCTTCATGATCGTTGACGGCGCCCTGGCCACCGAGCTTGAGCGCGCCGGGTTCGATCTCAACGACTCGCTGTGGTCGGCCAAGGTGCTCGCCGATGATCCGCAGGCGATCGTCGATGTCCACCGCGCCTACTTCGAGGCCGGTGCCGATGTCGCCACCACGGCCAGCTACCAGGCAACGCTCGAAGGCCTGATGGCACGCAGCCTGAGCGAGACCCAGGCCAGCGCGCTGATCCAGCGCTCCGTGACCCTGGCGGCGCAGGCCCGCAGCGACTATCTGGCAGCGCACCCAGAGCGCCTGGACTGCCCACCGCTGGTCGCGGCCTCCGTCGGCCCCTATGGCGCCTGGCTCGCCGATGGCAGCGAATACCGTGGTGGCTACGTGCTGGACCGCGCCGGCCTGCGCGACTTCCACCGTGCCCGCCTCGCCACGCTGCTCGATGCCAAGCCGGACGTGCTCGCCGTCGAGACACTCCCCTGCGCCGAGGAAGCACTGGCCGTGTGTGACCTGCTGCGCGATGACTTCCCGACGGCGCGTGCCTGGGTCGCCTTCAGCGCGCGCAACGCGACCGAATTGAGCGACGGCACGCCGATCCGTGATGCCGTGCGCGTCATCGCCGACTGCAAGCAGGTGGTCGCCATCGGCGTCAACTGCACCGCGCTTGAGCACATCGAATCGCTGGTGCGCGAGATTCGCGGCGAGACGGACAAGGACATCGTCATCTACCCGAACTCCGGCGAGGTCTATGACCCAGTCACCAAGACCTGGTCTGCCGCCTGCGCCGTCTCAGATGCCGATGGCCACGGCTCTGAGCATGGCTCTGAACATGGTTATGACCACGACCATGACCTCGCCGGCTGGACACCGCGCTGGCTGGCCGCCGGCGCCACGGCCATCGGGGGCTGCTGCCGCACCGGCCCGGACGACATCCGCGCCCTGTCGGATCTGCGCAAGGCACTGAGTTGATTGAGTTGCTGAGCCCGGTGCAGTAATTACACAGCACTGAACACGAACGCCCTGTCCGGTCATGACACATGATCGGACAGGGCGTTTTCGGTAGCGTCCCACGCCCCAAATCGCTAGGATGGCAGGACACTGATGAGCGATTGCTCAAAATCATTTCGACATGCTCTCACCGTGGCCTTTACGTTGTAGTAAAGAGCGCATGAGAGATCAGCAGGAGAATCCCATGGCACAGCTCGATATCCAGGTCGCCTACGACGTGGTCTGCCCCTGGTGCTGGATCGGCAAGCGCCATCTCGATGACGCCATCGCGCAACTCGACTTCAAGGATGAGGTGCGTGTGAACTACCTGCCCTTCCAGCTCAATCCGTGGGTGCCACGTGAAGGCATGCTGCGGGCCGACTACCGCGCGCAGAAGTTCGGCAGTGTCGAGCGCGGCGCGGAACTGGATGCCCAGGTGGCCCAGGCCGGCGCGCAGAGTGGCGTCACCTTCCGCCATGCCCTGATGGAGCGCACGCCCAACTCCACCGATGCCCAGCGCATCGTCTGGCGCCAGCAATCCAAGGGTCTGGCGGAGCGCCCGCTGCTGGAAGCCCTGTTCAGCGCCTACTTCCACGATGGCAAGGACGTGGGTGACCGCCAGGTGCTGGCCGAGATCGCAAGCCAGCACGATGACGATCTGAGCATCGAACAGGCGCTGGCCTTCCTTGATTCCGACGCGGGCGAGCAGGAAGTCGCCGCCCAGCAGGAGGCGCTGCGCAACGCCGGTATCCAGTCGGTGCCCAGCACCATTGTCGGCCAGTACTACGTGCCCGGCGCGCAGCCGGTGGAAGTGCTGGTGCAGATGCTCAATGAGGCGCGTGCCCAGCAGGCATGAGAGAAGAATGATACGTCAGGAAAACACGCCTGTTGCAGGTGTGTTCATGTGTCTTGTTCTGCCTTGCAAGGCGCCTGCCATTGTTGGCGGACGGTGTCGATATACAGGGAAAAGTCGTGAGACATGTCTGTATAGTCTGCATTCGAGAGCCATTGAATCTGCAGTCCATCCATGACTGCCATGATGGTTCTGGCAATGGATTCAACAGGGGCATTGGCATCGATAACTCCATCGCTCATGGCTTCCTTCAAGGCCTGACATATCGCATCAGAGAAGGACTGATGATGTTCCAGTAGCCACTGATTGGCAGGATGATCAATATCCACTGCCTCACCGGAAAGCGTGGTGAAAAGCTTCACGATACTCTTGTTTTCCTGGTTGTTTTCCACTAGGGAAACAAGATTTTCGATATAGTCCCATCCGCGTGCACGAGTGCCAGCCAGATCAATCTTTAGCCAGTCAAGAGAATCGCGACGCGTCATGACTGCGTTCAACAATGCATTCTTGTTGGGAAAATGATGTAACAGGCCTGTCTGACTCAAGCCAGCCCCTCTGGCGATCGTCGTCATGGCAGTACTTCTATATCCATCGCGTGAGAATATATCAGTTGCGACTTCCAGAATCCTTTCACGTCGAGCGTCGCTATCGGTATTGCGCGGTCGTCCGACGGTTCTGCGACCATTCACGGAAGAATTCATCTTGTAAACTCTTGTTATGAAAAGGAGGTAGCTGTGGCTACCTCCTTTTCAACTTACTTAGTTTCTCAAGTCAATGCAATCTTCAGCCGCTTGTCTCCCAGTCCACGTGCAATGATCAGTTCTCCTTGTGCCAGTATATTCCACTGACCAGTTGATGCATCCCAGGAATTGAATAAACGGGGATCACATTTTATGGAAACAGTCTCTTGATGGCCCGCTGACACATCCACGCCTTGATAACCCACCAGGCGTATTGGTTGATCATTATCTTCTGGTCTGAAGTAGACCTGCACCGTTTCCCGAGAATCCATGGCACCTGTATTCGATAGCGTTACCTTCAGGACACATTCACTGCCGGGAATATAAGAACATAACTTCACTTTTTCGTAGTTCCATACGCCATATCCCAATCCACTGCCAAACCAGTACAGGGGGGCTGGCGAAATTTCCTTGTCATAGCCACGATAACCTATACAGGATTTCTCCTCATATACCAGATTCAAGTTGTCATCGGGTTGCACTGACCACGCGGGAGATGCCCCATCCTCAATGGGGTAGCAAGTCACGAGCCTGCCCGTAGGTTCACTGCGGCCGACGATAACATCTGCTATCGCATGTCCACCCTCCTGGCCTGGCAAGCCGGCAATCAGGATGGCATCAACATCATCTGCCCATGGCATCAAGACAGGGGTGGCTGCATTGACGATGACAATGGTCTTCTTGGCAACATTGGCGACACGAGCGACCATTTCATTCTGTCGTCCTGGTAGCGAAAGTGTTTCCTTGTCGGTACCTTCTGTCTCCGCCTCATCCGTAAGCCCCACCATGACGATAGCAACATCTGTCGCTCTCGCACTCTCTTCGGCAGCGATCAGGGCCTCGTCATCAGTATGCCTTCTTGGAGTTGCCGCCAGTGCAAACAGTCCTTGAGACGTCATTTCAAACATGTGACTTTCATCAGGAATGGAGATGTTTAGTTTCTGTTCCAGTTCATGACGCCAATCGATGACATTGAGTTCCAGAGTTGCTTTGAGAATCTTTCCGCCAACCTGGGTATAAAGACGTGTGGTAGACGCAGGACATATGACAGATTCACCAGGGTCAAAACTCTTGTATGAGAGATTTTCAGAATAAGATTCATCATCAATCGTGATGCTCCATGAACCTGCACCGATACCTCCCACCTCCCAGTCAGAACATGTATTCGATAACCGGGCTTCAAAGATGATTCTATGCGGAAATTCTTTCACGCCATCTTCGCGTTCCAGCGTAATCGCAGCGCTGTCTTCTGACCAGGACCTCATCACCTCATCATTTTCGTCCAGAAAAACGACACGCATCCCCGGCTGCCCACTCTGAGGGTCAGAAATGTACTGTGTATCAGCAGGCAAGGGTCGCTCACGAACCTCCACCCCATCGACGATTGCAGGTTCAGTTTCAAGCTGCTGAGCTAGCGCATCAGCCAGAGATATCTGGTGAGGGGGATTGACCTTGGCAGACCCTCCTCCCATGCAAACCGTATCGATGGCATGTCGCCCTATCAAAGATATCTTCTTGTCGGCTTTCGACAGGGCATTGTTGAGCGGCAACACATCATTATTGTAAAGCAGCGTCATGCCACGAGACGCGATACGGCGCAATTGTTGTCTTCTTTGATCAGAATCAGGAGCGAGACATGAGTCAAGAGGGCCGATTCTGGTATCAGAGTCCAACTTGCCCGCTCGATCAGCCAGCAACAACAATCGACTGACATGCTCATCCACGGTGCTTTCAAGCACAGCCCCGCTTTCCACGGCGGATATCAGCCGTTGCTTCCAGGGACCACCAGGGCCTGGCATCACTAGATCCAATCCGCCATTGACGGAAGCAACAGTTGATTTGGTCGCATACCAATCACTCATTATCAATCCGTCCCACCGCCACTCACCTTTCACGATGGTATTCTTGATCTTGTCCTGAGACGATGCCGGCAAGCCATTGACATCGTTGTAACCAGACATGATTGACCAGGCATTGGCATCTTTTACCACCATTTCAAAGGGGAGAAGATACAACTCCCGAAGGGTGGATTCGTCAACGACCGAGTTCACGAAATTGCGCAGAGTTTCTGATTCATTGGCGACAAGATGTTTCAGACACGCGCCAGTCCCATTGTCCTGCATACCTTGCACATAGGCGGTGGCGGTCCTTCCTGTCAGGTAGGGATCTTCAGAATAGGCTTCAAAAAGTCTTCCGCCCAAAGGCGTTCGATGCAAATTGATGGTAGGCCCAAGCACCACATCGACCCCTTGACGCCACGCTTCCTCGGAGAGGATCTCGCCGACTTCTCTTGCAACATCATCATCCCACGCACTCGCGATCAAGGTAGCATTGGGCAACAGTGCGACCTTGTCGCCATTGAGAGCCTTCAGCCCGCGCACACCTGTCGGTCCATCTGAAAATACCAGCGGCTGCAAGCCTATTGAGGCATTGCCGTGCAGTGTGAATGCTGACTTGCCGCTCAATAGCTCGACTTTTTCCGCAAGTGACAGCTTTTTTATCTTGTCCGCATACTTGAGGGAAGTTTTATCAACCAGGACACTGGAATTCATATCATTTCACCTTTTTAATCGGAAGTATTGTAATAGCCCCCAATAAACCGGAGACACCAGCCACGATCAGCAGAAGATGATAATTCGGATCTCCTGAGGTCATATTCAATAGTATTGCGCCGGTCAGAGGAGCCAATGACTGAGGCAACACCCCTGCTATGTTGAATACACCCAAGTCTTTGCCACACCGATCTGGATTAGGCAGCACCTCCAATACAAGTGCCATATCGACACTGGTATAAATACCAAAGGCTGCACCTAACAAGGCTTCGGCAATATAAAACTGCGTTATGGAATCAAGATGGATCAATGAATACGTGCCTATCGAGAAGATAACGAGAGACGCAAAGACAAAGACTTTCCGCTTCCCCAATCTGTCTGATATCTTGCCTGCCAGATAGCCACAAATGACCAGGCAAATGGTATAAGCCAATACTCCATTGAACACTATATCCACGGCATTGCTTTCTGAACTGAAGTGTTCTATGACGTACGGCAATCGATAGGTCGTAAAAAGAAAGGTAGAGAAGATAACGAGGAAACGGGAAAGCCAGGCATAGCCAAAATCGGAGTGCTTGACAGGGTTGACCCAGAACGCTTTTAGCAAATTCTTGAGTTGAAATTCTGTCGCCGGTTCTTCACTGGGTGGATCTTTCAATATCAGGGCATACCCCAACATTCCAGCAACCCCGATGAAAGCCGGCACCATGAACAGCAAGAACATGTCTCCCGACAGCTTGCTGGCCAACCAGGTGGCGGCGAGCACACCGACATTCTGTGCAATGCCTATCACAGCAGACGCTTTACCATACTGTGTTCGTGGCAATTGATCGGATAGCGTTGCGATGAAAGGCCCAAATGCGGCATTCGCCCCCAACTGAGCACAAAACCATGCGATCAATAATACAGCTACGCTATCCGCCAGGCTTATCATATAAAGAGATAACGCCATGAAAAGCACACCGCCCACGATCCAAGGGCGTCTACGTCCATACCTTGACCGGGTACGATCTGAAAGATAACCAAACAATACATTGCCTATCAGTGCTGCTATAGCACCTACCCCGAGTACATTTCCGACGATATTGGTAATTGCCAGCGAATCGCCAGAGAGTGTTTCTGCCTTCAAGACCATTGACACCATGACAGGACCCAATAACGCAACGAACAGGCAGAATTGTGCAAATCCCAAAGCTGCTATGAATATTGCGCCCTTGGGTATTATGGCAGTGGCATCATCTTTGACTAGAGAACGACTCTGGTTACGACTGGGGACATAGATATTATTGTTGCTGTAAGCCATTTCCTTGCTCCTATGTGAGAAATCACAGCGGCACCAGGCTGGTAAAGCAACATTAGCAGCGAATAGTTAACAGTAACTATTAACAAAAAGTATTTACTCCTAACGTCTTTACGACTTAAGACATGACAGCGCGGGGAAACTATTGACAAACATCAAACCGAAGAATAAACGTGAAATGATCTATCTATATATTTAATAAAGATAATAAACTGATAACTCTGCACTCTTCAGGTTCTCAGCCTCTGAATGGTGCTCGACATCCACAACCTCTCACGGCTTTCATGACTCACTCTCGGGCAAGAGATCCTCTTGAAAAAATGCTGCGCGATTTTTCTACCTCCACGGCGCCAAGGATGTCGGGTAACAACAGGTACTGGCTGACATCATCAGCATCCCCCGCAACGCGAAACGACACGCCCTTCGCAAGGATGGCGTGTCGTTTTGCGTTCAGGCATAAAGGAAAAGCTTATAGAGGCAAGCCACGACAACAAGACGACTCACGACAAGGACTGCCGCATGCCGCGCCCCATCATTCTCGATTGTGATCCCGGCCACGACGATGCCATCTCGCTGATTCTGGCCCTTAGCTCAGATGCGCTCGATGTACTGGCCGTCACCACCAGCGCCGGCAATCAGACGCCCGACAAGACGCTCAACAATGCGCTGCGGGTGCTCACCCTGCTGGGCCGCCACGATGTCCCGGTGGCGGGCGGTGCGCCCAAGCCATTGGCGCGCGAGCTGATCATCGCCGACAACGTGCATGGCGAAAGTGGCCTGGATGGCCCTGAACTGCCGAACCCCGGCTTTGCCCCTGTCACACAGAGCGCCATCGAGCTGATGGCCGAGAAGGTCCGCGCCTGTGAGCAGAAGGTCACGCTGGTGCCCTCCGGCCCGCTGACCAACATCGCGCTGTTTCTCTCAGCCTATCCTGAGCTGCACTCGCGCATCGACAGCATCGTGCTGATGGGCGGCGCGGCCGGTGTCGGCAACTGGACGCCCGCCGCCGAGTTCAACATCTTCGTCGACCCCGAAGCCGCCGACATGGTGTTCAAGTCCGGCCTGCCCATCGTGATGTGCGGGCTGGACGTTACCCATCAGGCGCAGATCATGGATGAGGACATCGAGCGCATCCGCGCCATCGACAATCCCGTCGCCCAGTGTGTCGCCGAGTTGCTCGACTTCTTCATGATCTACCACCGTGACCCCAAGTGGGGCTTCAGCGGTGCGCCATTGCATGACCCCTGCACCATCGCCTGGCTGCTGAAGCCTGAGCTGTTCACCGCTGTCGATTGCTGGGTCGGGGTCGAGACACAGGGCGAGCACACCCAGGGCATGACGGTGGTGGACCGCTATCAGCTCACCGGCAAGCCGCACAACGCCAGAGTGCTGTTCGATATCGAGCGCCAGGGCTTCGTCGACCTGATCGTCCGGCAGCTGGCGCTGCATTTCCCTCGCTAGCCCCCTCGCTAGCCCCCTCGCTAGCCCGCTCACCAGCATCCAGAAGGCAGTCGCCCAGCCAGCGCCGTGCGAGGCGCTCTTTCCTGCTGAGAGCAGCGCTTCCCTGAAGAGAGCCGCCATGTCAGAGACCGATCGCCATGCCAGTGACACCGCGCAGCAGACACACGGCCATAAGCACGGCCATAAGCACAGCCTTAAACACAGCCATACGCACGATCATGACTACCTCATCGTGGGCTCGGGCTTTGGCGGCTCGGTGTGCGCGCATCGCCTGACCGAGAAAGGCTATCGCGTGGCGGTCATGGAACAGGGCAAGCGCTGGACACCGGACAACATGCCGCGCTCCAACTGGCGGCTGAGCCGCTGGTTGTGGCGGCCGATGCTAGGGCTGCGCGGCTTCTTCACCATGAGCTTTTTCCGCCATGTCATCGTGCTGCATGGCAACGCGGTGGGCGGCGGCTCCATCACCTATGCGCAGACGCTGCTGGTGCCGCCCGACAGGGTGTGGGACAACGGCCAGTGGGCGGGGCTCAATGACTGGCATGCGGTGATGCCGGCGCACTACGCCACGGCGAAGCAGATGCTCGGCGTGACGACCAATCGGATCATCGCGCCAGCGGATCACCACCTGAAACGCATGGCGGCGGTCGCCGGCTGCGAAGACACCTGGTACCCCACCGAGGTCGGCATCTTCTTCGGCCCCGAGGGAGAAAGCGCCACGTCAGCCGCCGGTAGCGCGCATGCAGACCCCTACTTCGCTGGCGAAGGCCCCGAAAGACACAGCTGCATCGGCTGCGGTGGCTGCATGATGGGCTGCCGGCACGGCGCCAAGAACAGTCTCGACAAGAACTATCTGTATCTGGCCGAGAAGCACGGTGCCCAGGTACACGCCGAGACCAAGGTGATCGATGTCGTGCCGCTCAATGGCAAGGCGGATGGGGCCGATGGCTATGCGGTGACGACGGTGCCCTCCACCTTCGCCGGGCTCTATCTCGGGCTGGGCAAGCGCCGCGTCACCTGCCAGTCCATCGTCTTCGCAGGCTCGTCGCTCGGCACCCAGGAGTTGCTGTTCCACCTCAGGGACAGGGGCTCATTGCCGAATATCTCGAACGCGCTGGGCAAGCGGGTGCGCACCAATGCGGAGTCGTTGATCAGCTGTCGCATGCCAGACAGTCACGATGACATGTCCAAGGGCATCGCCATCGGCTCCGGCATTCATATCGATGAGCACACCCATATCGAAGCCACGCGCTATCCGGCGGGCTCCGATTTCATGGGGCTGCTGTTCACCGCGATGGCCAGGGGCAAGCCCGGCTGGACACGGCCCTTCTCGTGGCTGGGAGCGATGGCGAAGGTGGTGGCGGCCAATCCGCGGCGGGCGCTGAAATTCCAGCTGCCGTGGGGCTTCGCGAAGGAGACGATCATCTTTCTGTGCATGCAGACGGCAGATGGCCACCTCAACATGAAGCTCAAACGCCTGTGGTACTGGCCGCTGCGCAAGGCGCTGGTCACCGAGGGCAAGCGCATCCCGACCTTCATCCCCGAGGCGAATGATTTCGTCACGCGTGGTGCAAAGGCCATCGGCGCCATCCCCGGCAGCAGCATCCCCGAAATACTCTTCAACATCCCCACCACAGCGCACTGCATGGGCGGCGCGGCCATGGCGGCCTCCCCCGAGGACGGCGTCTGCGATGGGCAAAACCGCGTCTTCCATTACCGCAACATGCTGATCTGTGACAGCTCGATGCTCGCCGCCAATCTGGGCGTCAATCCCAGCCTGACCATCACCGCCCTGGCGGAACATGCAATGAGCCATATCCCGCGCAAGGACTGACCTTCACAAGGCCCGGTGTGGAAAGTGCTGGTGCAGGAAGTACTGGTGCAAAAGGTGCTGGCGCAGGAAGTGCTGGTATAGAGAGAAAGCGACGGCTGGTATCATTGCCCACCAGCATCTCAGGCCAGGTGCCTACAACACGCGAGATCGATCAACACGGGAGCAACAGCAATGAAACGGGTGTCACTCTTCACCATGGCGAACTGCCCGCACTGCCAGACAGCCAAGCAGTATCTCGAGCAGCAGAAGATCGGCTTCCGCCTGGTGGATGTCCGATCCCCTGCGGGACAGAAGGAATTCGCCAAGACCGGCTTTCGCAGCGTGCCTGTCCTGAAGATTGGCGATCAATTCCTGAAGGGGTTCAGCGTGAAGGGCTTCAATCAGTTGTATAAGGGTTGAGTGAGTCATCATCTATAACGACAGCAACGCAAGATATACTTTGGCATCCCTGTGCATTCTTACCACATGATCATGACAACCATTATCGCAGAAATGGTTGTCATGCCTCTGTCATAAATCAATATGATATGCAACATTCTTCAATACTTAATTGCTAGCAGCAAGTTATAACTAAACCTAAATTCAGCTATCATAAAATCGAAAAAATGCTATTAATTACTTTCGATCATATCACGAAAAGTGCTAGTAAAACTCATCATTCCAAATGGGGACTCATATCTACTAATTCTTCTTACTTCTGGTAAAATCTCATCCCAAATTTCTATCATCTCCTTCCAATAGGTCTTGGCCGCAGATTCTGAGTGCAACACCTGAGTTTCCCTGTAAGGTATTGCGCTCATGTCATACTCAGAACTCAGCA